>DATAUX010000227.1:0-6946 GCA_036268015.1 Solirubrobacteraceae bacterium
ATCTTCGGCGAGGAGTTCCTCCTCGCCCGACCCCTTCTCACCGCGATCACCTCCGAGCGGCCGGTCGTCCTCCTGATCGACGAGATCGACAAGACCGACCAGGAGTTCGAGGCGATGCTGCTCGAGCTGCTCTCCGACTTCCAGATCACGATTCCCGAGCTCGGCCGGATCGAGGCGAAGTCCCAGCCGGTCGTCCTCCTGACGTCGAACAACTCGCGCGAGCTGACCGAGGCCCTCAAGCGCCGGTGCCTCTACCTCTGGCTCGACTATCCGGCCCTCGAGCACGAGCTCGCGATCGTCCAACTCCACGCGCCCGACCTGCCGGTCACCGTCGCCCGCAAGCTCGTCGACCTGATCGGCGTCGTCCGCCAGCTCGATCTCAAGAAGCCGCCATCGATCGCCGAGTCGATCGACTGGGCCCGCTGCCTGCTCCTGCTCGGCGCCCAGGACATCGACGCGACCACCTTCCGCGAGACGATGTCGGTGATCGTCAAGCACCGGACCGACATCGAGGTGGTCGCCGACCGGGTCGGCGTCAAGCTGACCGCCCGCGCCGGTGGCCCGGGTGCCTGACCCGCCCGCCCGCCGACCACCATCCCCGACGCCGGCCGCCCGCCGACCACCATCCCCGGCGCCGGCCGCCGGCCGACCAGCATCCCCGGCGCCGGGAATCGCCCAACGACTGCTCGAGTTCGGCGAACAGCTGCGAGCCGAAGGCGTCGCCCTGGGAACGTCCGAGCTGCTCGACGCGTTCGACGCCGTCAGGGAGATCGACTGGCACGACGAGCGCGAGTTCCGCGACGGCCTGGCCGCGACGCTCGCCAAGTCCCAGGACGACCGCCATGTCTTCGGTCTCGTCTTCGACCGGTTCTTCTTCCGCGCGACCGAGACCGCCGCACTGGTCGAGGGCATCCGCGACCACGCCGAGCCGGGCCCCGCCGACCGGATCGACGCCGAGCTCGACCTCGACGACCTCCGCCTCCGGATCGCCCAGGCGCTCGGAGACGGCGAGGACACCGACGGCCGGCTGCGGGACCTCGCCCGGTTGGCGATCGCCGCGTTCGGCCGGGCACGCGACGGATCCGGCGTGCTCGGGGTCGACGTCCAGCGGATTCGCCGGGCTCTCGGCCTGCGGGCCGACCCCCAGCCGGAGCTCGACCCGGCCGATCCCCGCCGGGACGGTCTGCCGCGCGACCAGCTCCGCCGGTTCGACGCGATCCTCCGCCGCGAGTTCGAACGCCTCCAGATCGAACGGGCCGGCGCGCTTCCGCCGTCCCGCCCACTCCACGACCTCGACCGCGCCCTGCCGACCGGCCCGCTCCAGGACCTGGCCTCCGTCCACAGGGTCGTCGCCCAGCTCAAACGCCGGCTCGCGACCCACGGGACGCAGTCCCGGGGGCAGCGCCGGGCCCGGCACGTGGACGTCCGCCGGACGATGCGCGCCTCGCTGGAGACCGGCGGTGTGCCCGTCGTGATCAAGTACCGGCCGCAGCGGCCCCGCCGACCCGAGATCTACGTGCTCTGCGACGTCTCGACCAGCGTGACGTCCGCGTCCGTGTTCTTCCTGTCGGTCCTCCACGCCCTCCACGACTCGTTTCGCAAGATGCGGTCGTTCGTCTTCATCGAGCGGATCTCCGAGGTAACGGACCTGTTCGCGTCGCAGCGGACGTTCAAGGACGTCAGTGACGCGATCGGCCGGGACGCGGGTGTCGCCGACATCTCCGGGTACACCGACTACGGCCGCGTCTGGCACGAGTTCGCCGACCTCGTCGACGACGACCTCCATCCCCGGGCGACGGTGATCGTCCTCGGCGACGCCCGGACCAACGGGCGCGACCCCGGCGTCGACGCGTTCGCCGCGATCGCCGACCGGGCCGGACGGACGTTCTGGCTGAACCCCGAGCCCCGCCTCTACTGGGGCTACGGCGACTCGGTGATGGCGGCCTACGCGGCCCACTGCACCGCCTTCGAGTGCTGGACGACCCGCCAGCTCGAGAACTTCGTCAAGGCGCTGACCCAACCCCAGCACGCCTGAACCGGATGCCGGCCGGCCGAGTCCGGGCGATTCGCCACGGTCTCTCGCGAACCTCGTATGAAGATCGACAGTTTGTCGTCATTCGTACGGTTTTCCCAAAACACCCGACACACCCCGGCGCCCCCGAACACGACCCCCGCCCGCGGCCGCCGGCCCGACTCCCCACACCAAGCCGACCTCCCGACGCGGATCGCCGACTACGATACGGTCGCGATGGCGACGCAACTCGAGCCCCGTGAGCCCGGGGCGCTCGGCCCGCCACCCGACGCCCGCCGGCCGGCAGTGGCCGTCCGCGGCGTCACCCGCCGGTTTCCGCGGCGACGCGGCCAACCGCTGACCGCCGTCCAGGACGTCAGCTTCACGATCGCCACTCGCGAGATCGTCGCGATCGTCGGCCCGAGCGGCGCCGGCAAGACCACCCTGCTCGAACTCGTCTGCGGCCTCCAACAGCCGGATCTCGGCCAGGTGATCGCCGAGCCGGCCGCCCTGATGCCCCAGCGCGACCTGCTCCTCCCGTGGCTCGACGCCCGCGACAACGCCGGCCTCGCCCTCCGTCTCGCCGGACGCTCGCGACCAGCCGCCCGCCTCGAGGCCGGTCCCCTGCTCGAGGTCCTCGGCCTCGCCGGCTTCGAGCGGACCCGGCCGGCCGAGCTGTCCGGTGGCATGCGCCAGCGCGTCGCCTTCGCCCGGACCCTCCTCTCCGGCCGGCCCCTGCTCTGCCTCGACGAGCCGTTCGGCGCGCTCGACGCGATCACCCGGATGGAGCTGCAGACCTGGCTTTCCGACGTCCTCACCCACGAGCCGCGAACCGTCCTGCTCGTGACCCACGACGTCGAGGAGGCGCTCGTCCTCGCCGACCGGCTCCTCGTGCTCAGCCCCCGGCCCGGACGCGTCGTCGCCGAGTTCCAGATCCCGGTTGCCCGCCCCCGCCCGCGGACCAACCCCGAGCTTGTCGAACTTCGTACAAAAGTCCTCGAAGCACTCCGATGATGACAAGCTCGACCACCGTCGTCCACACGACATCCCGATGACACGCCCGACCACCATCGCCCACACGAGATCCCCGATGACACGCCCGACCACGATCGCCCACACGGCATTCCGATGACGATCAGATCCGCCCCGACCGTCCTGGCCCCGGCCGTGCTCCTGGTTGCCCTGCTCGGCGGTTGGCAGCTGTACGTCCGGCTCGGATCCGTCGACCCCCTGATCCTCCCGCCGCCGACCGCGATCGGACGGTCGCTGGTCGACGACCGCGGCCTCCTCTGGTCGAACTTCACGGTCACGGCAGGCGAGGCCCTCGGCGGGATCGGGCTCGCCGTCGTGGCCGCCGTCGCCCTCGCCGGGGCGATCCACTTCTCGCGCATCCTCCGGCTCGCCGTGTACCCCCTGCTGATCGCGTCCCAGGCGATCCCGCTCGTCCTGATCGCCCCTCTGCTCGTCGCCTGGCTCGGGTTCGGGCTGGCGCCGAAGCTCGTGATCGTCGTCCTCGTCTCGTTCTTTCCGATCCTCGTCGCCACGCTCGACGGCCTCGCGGCCACCGACCCGGATCTGGTCAAGCTCGTCCGCACGCTCGGCGCGACTCGCTGGCAGGCGTTCGTCCACGTCGAGGCGCCGAACGCCCTGCCCGGCCTCTTCACCGGCGCCCGGGTCGCCGTCGTCTTCTCCCTGATCGGCGCCTTCCTGGCCGAGTGGTCAGGAGCCAGCCGGGGACTCGGGCTGCTGGTCGAGCAGGCGATCCCCCAACTCCAGACCGCCCGGGCGGCCGCCGCCGTGACCGTCCTCGCCGGCTTCGCCCTCGTCCTCTTCGGCGGCCTCGCCGTCGCCGAGCGGCGGATCCTCCCGTGGACCCGGGTCGCCACCGCATGAGGCTGCGTCGGCCAGCCGAGCTCGCCGTGATCGGGCTCGCCGCCGGAAGCCTCGTCGGCTGCGGGTCCAAGCAGGAGGTGCTGACGCTCCCGGCGACGCCGACCCGCGTCGTCGTCGGCCTCAGCGGACCCCCGGGCGCGGTCGACGCTCCCCTCTACACGGCCACCACACTCGGTGACTTCGGCCGGGCCGGGCTGGCCGTAACGCTCCAGCCGGCGACCGACGGCAGCCAGTCGCTGGCCAGGCTGGCCGCCGGCGGGGTCGACATCGCCGTCTCGTCCGAGCCGGACCTCCTGATCGCCCGGGCCAAGGGCGAGCAGCTGATCTCGATCGGCGCGCTCGTCCAGGGTCCCCTCCAATCGTTGATCTCGATCCCTCCGCGGCCGATCACCAAGGTCGGCGGCCTGTCGGGGAAGACCGTCGCGACGAACGGCACGTCGCTGGCCAAGGCCGAGCTCAGCACGATGCTGCGGACGGCCGGCGTCGAGGCCACGAGCGTGCGGACGATCGCCGCCCCGGCCGACCTGATCGCCCCGCTGAAGAACCACACGGCCGACGCCAGCCTCGGAGGCCAGTGGAACTCCGACGCCGTCGAGCTCGGCCTCCAGGGCCACAAGCCCGGCGTGATCCGGATCGAGAACGCCGGCGTCCCGACCTTCAACCAGGACATCCTCGTCGTCCGGCAGACCGAGGCCCGCAACCACGGCGAGCTCCTGCGGACGTTCCTCCAGGCGCTGACCCAGGCCGTCCACACCGAACAGGCGACCCCGGCAGCCGTGGCCGGCGACGTACCCGGGCTCGATCAGCGTTTTGGCACGGCGTCACTCGAGGCCACCCTCCCCGCCCTCGATCCCCCCCGCAAGGCCGACCCGTTCGGCTTCCAGTACCCGGTCGCCTGGCGGACCTTCGACACGTGGATGCTGACCAACGGCCTGCTGACCGTCCGGTCGGACGCCGCCCTCGCGGTCGACAACGAATTCCTCCCGGGTCAGGGCGAGTAGTCCGGCCGCCGGCCACCGGCGTCAGCCTTCGACTCTTTTCGGAGCCGTGGTCGGCAGGCCAGCCGGGCCGCGGACGGACTGACAGGAGGGGTTCGGCCGGCCGGTCCGGCCACCGGCAGGCAGCCCGGCCAGCCGCCCCCACAAGCCCGGCGACCCCGCAGCCAGCCCGGCGACCCCGCAGCCAGCCCGGCGGCCGGCGGCGCTCAGCCGCGGTCGAGCAGGCGGACGTCGACGAGGTACGTCCGGTGGGACGCGACCCGCACGGCACCGGTCTGCGGGTCGCCGGTCGCCGGCCCGGCAAGACGCCGGTGGCGCCGTCGGCCGAGCACCGCCGCGGTCGCCACGCCGGCCACGAAACCAGTCGCCGCGACCGCCGCCGTCTGGACGAGGGCGGCTCCCTGGGGGACGGACCTCGCGAGCGGGGGCCGGGCCGACCCGACGACCAGCTGGCGGTCGAGCACCTCGACCTCGACGACCACGTCCGGCTCGGTCGGGCCGACTCCGACGACCTCGTCCGGGTCGATCCCGCCCACCACGTCGGCCTCGTCCGCCGGCGTCGGCCCGACCGGGTCGCCGGTCACGGCGTCACCCGCGGATCGACACCAACCGACGACGGCGGCCCGATTGCACGCATGTCCGGGAGTCTAGTACCGCCGACCCCGACCCAAACCCGGCAGACCTACTCGGCGAAGACCCGCTCGTAGATCCGGAACCGCCTGACGATCTCCCCGCCCATGCCCTCCATCGCCCGGTTCATCGGCGTGTTGACCTCCAGGATCCAGCCCATCTCCCCCTGCTGCTGCGGCGTCCGGACGGCCGACTCGAAATGCATCTGGTAGAAGCGGGCCGCCACACCCGTGTGCTGGTACTCCGGCTTCACGCCCAGCGCGAAGACCCGCACCGAGTCGATCTTCCGCCTCCAGTAGAGGGCCTTCGCCCAGCCGAGCGGAAACAGCCGGCCGTTGAGATGCGACAGCACCTGGTTGAAGTCCGGCAGGGTCAGCGCCGCCCCGACCACCTCGCCCGTGTCCTTGCGCTCGGCGATCATCGCCCAGTTCTCGTCGAGCACCGGCCGCAGGTCCTCCGCGTAGTGGTGGGCCTCCTCCGCCGTCAGCGGCACGGCCCCCCAGTTCTTCTCCCACGCCGCGTTGTACACCTCGAGGAAGGCCGTCACCTCCGCGTCGAGGTCCCGCTTGCGCATCGGCCGGCAGACGATCCCGTGCTCGCTCTCGACCTTCCCCGCCGCCTCCCAGATCGCCGGGTGGACCTTCGCCCGGTCTGAGATGTGCAGGCTCCACATCAGCAGGTCCATCGCCTTGACCAGCCCCGCCCCCTCGATCAGGCCCTGGTAGTAGGGGTGCTGCCAGGTCGCGAGGATGATCGCCCGGCGATCGTGGCCCTCGATCAGCAGGCCACACTCGTCGTTCGTCGTGAAGTCCATCGGCCCGACCATCCGGTCCCGGCCGCGCGCCCGCAGCCACCCGTCGGCCGCCGCCAGCAGCCCCTCGCACGTCTCGGGATCGTCCTCGGACTCGAAGAACCCCCACAGGCCCCAGTCGTTCTGCTGATGCTCGTTGAAGTTCCGGTCGACCTGCGCGCTGATCCGCCCGACCGGCCGGCCGTCCCGCCAGGCCAGGAAGTACTCGGCCTCCGCGTGCCTGAAGAACGGATTCGCCTTCCGATCGAGGCGCTTGCGCACATCCGTGAGGAGCGGGGCGACCCACCGCGGCTCGTTACGATAGAGCTCGAACGGGAGGCGGACGAAGCGCTCGAGGTCGCGTTTTCCGACGACGGGACGGACCTCCAGACTCATCGCGAGGAGCCTATATGGACACGATTACCGACGTCTTTGCCAAGGTCCGGGACAACGAGCGCGTCGCCCTGATGCGGGCAACCCGGGATGCCGGCCTGCTGCCTTACTTCCGGGAGGTCTCGTCTCCGGCGATGCCGACGGTCGAGATGGAGGGGAAGCCGCGGATCATGCTCGGCTCGAACAACTACCTCGGCCTGACCGCCGACGACCGCGTGATGAAGGCGGCCC
>DATAUX010000228.1:0-2930 GCA_036268015.1 Solirubrobacteraceae bacterium
GCCCACAAGCTGATCCTCGACCAGCCGATCCTCCGCAACTCCGAGCTCGAGACCCTCCGCCTCGTCGCCCACGACGTCTTCGAGGCCCACACGATCGACATCACCTGGCCCGTCTCCGACGGCCCCGGGGGGATGCGCTCGGCGCTCGCCCGGATCTGCGACGAGGCCCACGACTCGATCGAGGCCGGCGTCAACATCGTGATCCTCTCCGACCGGGCCGTCGACGCCGATCGGGCGGCCGTCCCGTCCCTGCTCGCGGTCGCCGCCGTCCATCACCACCTCGTCCGCGAGGGCACCCGCCTGCGCGCCGGGCTCGTGCTCGAATCCGGCGAGCCCCGCGAGGTCCACCACATGGCGACCCTGATCGGCTACGGCGCGAGCGCGATCAACCCGTACCTGATGTTCGACACCGTCAGCGACCTCGCGTCCGACAACCGGCTGCCGACCAAGGACGGCACGGCCGTCAGCGTCGACGCCGCCGAGCTGGCGATCGTCCGGGCGATCGGCAAGGGCCTCCTGAAGACGATCTCGAAGATGGGGATCTCGACGATCCAGTCCTACTGCGGCGCCCAGATCTTCGAGGCCGTCGGCCTCGAGCGGGCGCTCGTCGACCGCCATTTCACCGGCACGGCGTCCCGGATCGGCGGGATCGGGATCGACGTGCTCGCCGCCGAGACGCTCGGCCGCCACCAGCGCGCCTACCCGTCCCAGCCGGCCGACCTCCTCCCGGTCGGCGGGATCTACGCCTGGCGGCGCGACGGCGAGCAGCACATGTGGAACCCCGAGACGATCTCCCTCCTCCAGCACGCCGTCCGCGCCGGCGGCGCGAAGACGTACGCCGAGTACTCGACCCTGATCAACGAGGACGCCACCCGCCGGGCGACGCTCCGCGGCCTGCTGAAGATCCGCTCCGACCAGACTCCCGTGCCGCTCGACGAGGTCGAGCCGTGGACGGAGATCGTCAAGCGCTTCGCGACCGGCGCGATGAGCCTCGGGTCGATCTCCCGCGAGGCCCACGAGAACCTCGCCCTCGCGATGAACAAGCTCGGCGGCAAGTCGAACACCGGCGAGGGCGGCGAGGACCCCGACCGCTTCACCGACGGCCGCCGCTCGAAGATCAAGCAGGTCGCGAGCGGACGGTTCGGCGTGACGATCCACTACCTCGTCAACGCCGACGAGATCCAGATCAAGATGGCCCAGGGCGCCAAGCCGGGCGAGGGCGGCCAGCTCCCCGGCCACAAGGTCGACGAGTACATCGGCGGGATCCGCCACTCGACGCCCGGCGTCGGCCTGATCTCGCCGCCGCCCCACCACGACATCTACTCGATCGAGGATCTCAAGCAGCTGATCTACGACCTCCGCTGCGCGAACCCTCGCGCCCGGATCAGCGTCAAGCTGGTCTCCGAGGTCGGCGTCGGCACGGTCGCCGCCGGCGTCGCCAAGGCCAACTCCGACCACGTCCTGATCGCCGGCCACGACGGCGGCACCGGCGCGTCGCCGCTCTCGTCGATCATGGCTGCCGGCGTCCCCTGGGAGATCGGCCTCGCCGAGACCCAGCAGACCCTCCTGCGCAACGACCTCCGCTCGCGGATCTGGGTCCAGACCGACGGCCAGATGAAGACCGGCCGGGACGTCGCGATCGCCGCGATGCTCGGCGCCGACGAGATGGGCTTCTCGACGGCTCCGCTGATCGCGACCGGCTGCGTGATGATGCGCGCCTGCCACCTGAACACGTGTCCGGTCGGCATCGCCACCCAGGACCCCGAGCTCCGCAAGCGCTTCAAGGGCACGCCGGAGCACGTCATCGAGTTCTTCCACTTCGTCGCCGAGGAGGTCCGCGAGATCCTCGCCGGCCTCGGCCTGCGCAACCTCGACGACCTGATCGGCCGGGTCGACCTGCTCGAGGCCGACCAGGCCGTCGACCACTGGAAGGCCCGCGGCGTCGACCTCTCGAACGTCCTCGCGATGCCCGACGTCCCGCCCGGAACGCCCCTGCGCCGCGTCCGCGGCCAGGAGCCGGTGCTCGAGGACGCCCTCGACTGGCAGCTGATCGACCGGTCCCGCGCCGCGATCGACTCCGACGAGCCGGTCGAGATCGAGGTCGGCGTACGCAACGTCAACCGCTGCGTCGGCGGCCTCCTCTCCAGCGAGATCGCCACCAAGCGCGGCGTCGACGGCCTCGCCGAGAACACGATCGCCGTCCACTTCAAGGGGTCCGCCGGACAGAGCTTCGGCGGCTGGCTCGCCCCCGGCGTCAGCTTCACGCTCGACGGGGATGCCAACGACTACGCCGGCAAGGGGCTCTCCGGCGGCGTGCTCGCCGTCCGGCCGCCGGCCGGGGCGATCTTCGTGCCCGAGGAGAACGTGATCGTCGGCAACACCGTCCTCTACGGCGCGACCCGCGGCCGGGCCTTCTTCCGCGGCCTGGCCGGCGAGCGCTTCGCCGTGCGCAACTCCGGCGCGAGTGCCGTCGTCGAAGGCGTCGGCGACCACGGCTGCGAGTACATGACCGGCGGCCGGGTCGTCGTGCTCGGCCCGACCGGCCGGAACTTCGCCGCCGGGATGAGCGGCGGGGTGGCCTACGTGCTCGACGACGACGGTCGCTTTGCCGGGCGCTGCAACATGGCCCTGGTCTCGTTCGAGGAGCTGGCCGACGACGACGTCCACGCGCTCCACGACCTGATCGACGAGCACCACCGGCGGACCGGATCGACCGTCGCCGCCGGCCTCCTGTCGGATTGGGAGTCGGCACTCGACCGCTTCGTCAAGGTCATGCCGAACGACTACCGCCGGGTGCTAGACGCGCGCAGCGCGAAGGCCCTCCAGGCCTCGGCAGCAGCCTGATGGGCGAGCTCGGCGCCTTCCTGAAGATCGATCGCTCGCCCGGCCGGGAACGCGAGCCGGACGAGCGCTCGCACGACTACCGGGAG
>DATAUX010000229.1:0-8929 GCA_036268015.1 Solirubrobacteraceae bacterium
ACTCAGCCCCGCCAACGGTCCCTCGGCCGTGTTGGCCGCCCCGCTCAGCCCGGACGAGTGGCTCAGGATGTGCTCGGCCGTCACATCCTGCTTGCCGTTGACCCCGAACCCCGGCAGACGGTCGGCGATCGGCGCCCCCGACTCGAGCCGTCCGTCAGCCGCCAGCGTCACCACCTGGAGCGCCATGACGCCCTTCGAGACCGATGTCAGCAGGAAGCGGTCGTCCACGCGTGCCGGCCGACTCCCGCCGGCCCCGCGCACCCTCCCGAACGGCTGCACCCGCCGCTCCCCGCTCCCGAACATCACACCGAGCACACCGCCCCGATAGCGGGCCTCGAGCTCTCCCGCAAGCGCCGACAGTCGCGTGCTCATCTCCCTACCGAGCGTAGTCGCGGGGGTCGGTCCGGATGGTGATCCGCGGCGCCCGACTGCTCGACCACCCCGAGCCCGTCGATGTCTTCGTCACCGACGGGCTGATCGACTCGATCGGCGGCGGCCGGGCCAGCGGGCCGCAGATCGACGCCGGCGGCGGCCTCCTCTTGCCGGCCTTCGTCGAGCCGCACTTCCACCCCGACAAGGCTCTCACGCACTCCCGGATCGGACCCGTCGCCGACCTGTCGACCAGCGCCTACATGTCCCGGAACACGGCCGTCAAGCGCGGCTTCACACGCGCCGACATCGAGCTCCGGGCGACCGCCGCGCTCGACCTCGCCGTCGCCCACGGTGTCGGCACGATGCGCGCGCAGGTCGACGTCGACACCGTCTGCCGGCTCGACGGCATCCACGCGATGCTCGCCGTCCGCGACCGCTTCGCCGGGCTGATCGATCTCCAGCTCGTCGCCTTCCCCCAGGAGGCCGTCGTCCGCGACCCCGGCGTCGAGGACCTCCTCCGGCGGGCGCTCGACCTCGGCGCCGACCTGCTCGGCGGCGGTCCGAACAACGAGGACACCCCCGACCATCACGACGAACACGTCGATCGGCTGTTCGCGATCGCCCGCGAGTTCGACGTCGACCTCGACCTCCACGTCGACTTCACCGAGGATCCGTCCGACCGGGCGCTCGAGATGGTCGCCCGCAAGACGATCGACAACGGCTACGAGGGCAGGGTCGCCGCCGTCCACTGCTGCGCCCTCGCCGCCTACACCGACCCCGACGCTGCCGCCACGATCGATCTCGTCGCCAGCGCCGGCATCCAGATCTGCATCTGTCCGATGGGCAACCTCCTGATCGCCGACACCGCACGCAGTCCCGCCGGTCGGGGCGCCTCCTGGCCGAAGGACCTGCTCGACGCGGGGGTCAACGTCGCGGCCGGCAGCGACAACATGAGTGACATGTGGTTCCGCTTCGGCCGGGCCGACCCGGTCGACGTCGCGATGGTGACATGTCTTGCCGCGGCGATGCGAACCGACACCGAGGTTCGCAACGCACTTGACATGGTCACCGTTCGGGCCGCCCGCTTCGTCGGCTCCTCGGACGCAGGTGTCAGTGTCGGCGCGCCGGCCGATCTCGTGCTGTTCTCGGCGACCACGGTCGACGACGTCCTACGCAATCTGCCGGGCACGCGGACGACGATCAAGGCCGGGAGGGTCGTCGGCCGCGCCGAGTCCCGGGTCTGGGTCGACCGGACCTGATCGCCTATGACGGCTCGTCGAGGGCACCCGTCCGCTCGAGGTGGGCCATCATCCGGCGGTTCGCCTCGTCCGCGTCGGCCGCTTCGATCGCCCCCAGGATCGCCTCGTGGTCGGCCAGCGACCGCGGCGCCTGACCCGGCCGCTGGAGCGACGCCGCCGCGATCCGCCCGGCCCCGTCCGACAGGTTCTCGAGCGTGTCGGCGAGCAGCTCGTTGACGGCCGCCCGCACGATTCCCCGGTGGAAGTCGCGGTCCGCGACGATCCCCACGCCGCCGGCATCGATGTCCGCGCGCATCGCGACGATCGTCGTCGCCAGCGCCGCCAGGTCGTCAGGCGTGCGGCGTGTCGCCGCCAACCGGGCGGCCTGCGCCTCGAGCGCGTTGCGGACCTCCCCGAGCGCCGGCAGCTCCGGGTTCGCCATCACGAGCTCGGCCGTGATCGGCGCGAGGACGTCGCCGACGTTGTGCGACACGTAGATCCCGTTGCCGTGCTGGATGTCGACCAGGCCCGTGACCCGGAGGATCGTCAGCCCCTGGCGGACCGACGTCCGGCTGACGCCGAGCTGCCCGGCCAGATCCCGCTCGCCCGGCAGACGGTCTCCCGGCCCGAGCCGGTTGACCTCGATGAACTCGCGCAGCCGGGTTGCCACACCCTCGTACAGCGGCGCCCTCGGCACCGGTTGAAGCGACCCGACACCAGCGCCGGAAGGAGTCGGTCGGACCGCCATGTTCCTCAGCCTACCCGTGCCAGGCCGCACGCGGCCGAGATCTTGGACTAGTGGTCTAGCCAATCGGCCACCCGTTCCCACCGTCGGTCGATAGGCCGGCCGGGCCGGTCCTCGCCGGCCCCGGGCATGTATTTTTCAAGCATGAACAACCAGACCGACGTCACCACGCGGCTCCTGCTCGGCTCCGGGCCGAGCCCCGTTCCGGACCGCGTCCTCGCCGCTCTCGCCCGGCCGACGATCGGCCATCTGGACCCGATGTTCGGCGAGCTGATGGAGCAGATGAAGGGCCGGCTGCGGGCCGTCATGGACACCCAGAACCACGCGACCCTCGCGATCTCCGGAACCGGGAGCGCCGGCATGGAGGCGATGGTCGTCAACTTCGTCGCCCCCGGCGACCGCGTCGTCTGCGGCGTGAACGGACTCTTCGGGATGCGGATGGCCGACGCCCTGACCCGCCAGGGAGCCGTCGTCGAGCGCGTCGACGCCGACTGGGGGAGGGCGATCGACGTCGGACGTCTCGTCGACGCGATGGCCGGCGGTGCCACCGCCCTCTTCGTCGTCCACGGCGAGACCTCGACCGGCGTCTGTCAACCACTCGACGGGCTGGCCGCCGCCTGTGCCGAGCACGACGCCCTGCTGTTCGTCGACTGTGTCACCTCGCTCGCCGGCCACGAGCTCCATATCGATGCCAGCGGGATCGACGTCGCCTTCAGCGGCAGCCAGAAGTGCATCAACTGTCCGCCCGGCCTCGCCCCGTTCACGGTCAGTCCGCGCGCCGCCGACAGGCTCGAGAAGGGCGCCTGCCGGTCGTGGTACTTCGACCTCGACGCGATCCTCGGCTACTGGCGCGAGGACGCGCCCGGCGCGGCCCCCCGCTCCTACCACCACACCGCGCCGATCAACATGCTCTACGCCCTCGACGAGGCCCTGGGGATCGTCCTCGAAGAGGGCCTCCCCGCCCGCTGGGCTCGCCACGCGACGGCTCACGACGCGCTCCGCGGGTCGCTCGCCCTGCTCGGCCTCGAACGGCTCGCCCCGGCGGACGAGGCTTTGAATTCGCTGCTCGCCGTCCGTGTGCCCGACGGCGTCGACGAGGCGGCCGCCCGGCGCGAGCTCCTGCTCGGCCACGGGATCGAGATCTCCGGCGGTCTCGGCCCGCTGGCCGGGAAGGTCTGGCGGATCGGCGTGATGGGGATCGGCGCCGAGCTCGACCCCCAGCGCCGGCTCGTCGCCGCCCTCTCCGAGATCCTCGGCGTCGACCCGCGCGACCCGATCGAGCTGCTCGAGGATGGCTGGGCCACCTGACCCGTGGGTCCCGAGGACGAGGTCGGCGCCGCGGCTACGCCCTGAGACGACGCGCCCGCCCAAGGCAGGCGGCCAGGCCGCTCGCCTGCTTCGTCGACTCGCACCTGGACATCGCGAGCGCCCGCCTGTAGGTCAGCCTGACGCGCGCGTCGCACGCGGCCCGGCGCTTCTGCCCGGCCTTCGTCGACGAGCCGGCCGCCCCGCACCTGGCGAGCCCCACCCGTTCGGCGCCCGCCGCCCGGCACCGCCCCGCGGCCGTCTTCGTGAGACCGCCGCACGACGACTCTGACGCGGTTCGGCCACCCCCGGCCGACCCAGCCGCGGCACCGGCCCGGGCCGGGGATCCGGACGAGGCCCGCGGGGCTTGGGCGGTCGCAGACGGCACGCCCACGGCGGTCGCAGCTGACGGCGTCGCTGCGGGCGTCGAGTCCGTCGGCTGGCTTCCCGGCGACGGTGACGGGTCGGTCGGCGCGGGCGTCGAATCGGTCGGTGCGCTCGCCGGCGTCGGGACGGGGTCGGTCGGTGGGGTGGGCGTCGGGACGGGGTCGGTCGGTGGCGTCGGGACGGGGTCGGTCGGTGGGGTGGGCGTCGGGGTCGGCGGCGGCGGGTCGCCCGCGGGATCCGTCACGGGACCGGTGCGTGAGGACTCGGCCGGGATCGTTGCGGGACCGGACGCGTTGGACGCGGTCTCCTCGACGCGGAGCGTTGCCCCGATGTCGGATGCCGTCGGCGTGTACGTCCGCGACGTCGCGCCCGGTCCGTCGGCCGGCCGGCAGTTCTCGCCGTCGGCGTCGCAGTCGAGCCACCGGTAGGCGAAGGCCGTCGGCTCGCCCGACCAGACCGCGTGGGATTCGCGCACCGGCTGGCCCTCGACCGCGGAGCCGGAGATCGCCGGGGCCGAGCGGTTGACCGGGGTCGACGGGACGCCACCAGCCGTCGCGACGAACGCGTTCCCGGCGTCGTCGACCGCCACGCACGCGGCATCCGAGCTGCACGCCACGCTGACCAGCATCGTCGCTCCCGGCACTTTGACGGCCGCCCAGCTCGACGGGTCCGTCGGGTCGCCCTCGATCGCCCGGCCGGCCCAGTCGACCGCGACGCAGTGGGTCGTCGACGGGCAGGCGACGGCGAGCAGGATGTTGCCCGGGTCGATCACGACGGCTGCCGGCGTCGCGGGCGCCGTCGGGTCGAAGGTCACCGCGTAGCCGTTCGTGCCGACAGCCGTGCATTGGCTGGTCGACGGGCAGGCGACGGCGTCGAGCGCGCTTTCGTCGCCGAGTGCGACCGACCCGGGACTGCCTGGATCGGCCGGGTCGAAGGTCATCTCGTGCTCGTCGGTGTCCACGGCCGTGCACTGGTTCGCGCTCGGGCAGGCGAGCCCGTCGACCCCGGCGCCGTCGTCGTCCGGGTTGAACCTGGCCTGTGGTCCGCCGGGGGTCAGCGGGTCGAAGGTCGTCAGCGACGAACCCGCGCCCAGCGCCGTGCACCGGCTCGTCGACGGGCAGACGAGCAGGCTCGTGTCGAGCGCTCCGTCGAACGGCACCGGCGTCGGCGTCCCCGGAGCGCTCGGGTCGTAGGTCACCTCGTGGCTGCCCGAGTAGTCGACCGCCGTGCACTGGGTCGCCGACGGGCAGGCGTTCGCGATCGACGCATAGCCCGGGTCGAGCCCGGCTGCCGTCGCCGTGCCGGGGGACGCCGGGTCGAAGAAGATCGTCTGTCCGCGGCCGGACCCGACGAGGCAGTCGCCGGCCGTCGGGCACGTCACGCCGTCGAGGACGTCCCCCGCGTCGATTGTCGCCGTCGACGCGTCCGTCGGGGTCGCCGGATCGAACGTCGCCGCGACGCCGGCGTAGTCGACGGCCGTGCACTGCCCGGCCGTCGGGCAGGCCAACCCCGTGAGCGTGTCGTCGCCGCCGGCCAGCAGGTGCTGGGTCATCGGCGTCTCGTCGATCGCCACCGGCGTGCCCGGCGCCGGCGCCCGCGGATCGAAGGTCAGCTCGCGCCCCGGCCGGCCGTCGCCCTGGCTGATCGTCTCGTCGTCGGTCACCGCCGAGCACTGGTTTACCGACGGGCAGGCGAGCGAGAACAGGCCGTCGGTGGTCGCCCCGTCGACCGCGGTCGCCGTCACCGGAGACACCGGCGGGTTCGTCGGATCGAAGGTGGCCGCCAGCCCCTGGCCGACGACCGTGCACTGATCGATCGCCGGGCAGGCGAAGCCCTGCGCGGGGATCTCGATCGTCGCGCCGGTCGGCGTGCCCGGCGCTCCCGGGTCGAAGGTCAGCTCCTGGCCATCTGCGTCGAGCGTCGTGCACTGGTCGCTCGACGGGCATGCGATGAACTGCACGTTCGCCTGCGTGTCGATCGTCACCGGCGCCGGCTCGCCTGGATCGCGCGGGTCGAAGGTGACCTCCTGCCGGCCCTCGATCACGACACACCGGCTGACCGACGGGCAGGCGATGCCCGACGGCACGTCCGTCTCGCTGACACCGGCCGTCAGCGCGCTGGGCCCGATCGTCGCGCCACTCTGCGTCGTCGGCGCCGTCGGGTCGAACGTGACCTCCCGGCCGAGCGGGTCGATCATGGTGCATTGGCTTGTCGACGCGCAGGCCAGGCCGGCCGGGTAGATCCCCGCGTCGATCGTGACCGGCGCCGGCGTGCTCGGAGCGGTCGGGTCGAACGTCGCCTCGCGACCGTTGCGGTCGAGCGCCGTGCACTGCCCCGGCGACGGACATGCGACGGCCATCACGAACCCGGCTCCCGCGCTCGAATCGAGCGCGACCGGACCCGACCAGCCCAGGGACGCCGAGGCCGCGCTCGGAAGCCAGATCAGCACGGCGAGCGCAATCGCCGCGACGCCGGCCAGTCGGGGCGACCCGGGACGCCGGCCGTCTATCTGTGGCCGCGTGACCCCCATGCCCGCTGTATCGGCACGCCGAGCCCGACACTGGAGCCGGGCGGCGCCCGGCCGAGTCCCGGCGCGGCCGCTCCCGGCCGTCGACCCCCGCGCTGGATCACCGCTCCGACGCAGCAGCATCCGTCCGGCGACCCCGCGGCGACCCCGCCGTATGCCCGGCGGACGCCTCAGACCAGCGCCGGCGCGGCCTCCTCGGTCTGCAGGATCACCCGGCACGGCCGCTCGGCCAGCACGCGCTCGTGCGCCCGCGCGAACGAGTCGCCGCCCAGCGTCAGCGGCATCACGATCGCCTCGGCCGAGATCTCCCGTGCCTGGTCGAGGATCGCCCGGCCCTCCTGGCCCGGGCGTACGCGGACGACCGCTCCGGTGACCCGCCGCCCGCCCCGGATCCGCGCCTCCTCGAGGATCGACAGGCACTCCATCTCCTGCTCGTGGAGGACCTCGTCGAAGGCGAGCACGGTCGGGATCGTCATGATCACGAGGACGTGGATCGCCCGCGTCCGGTCAGCCGCCAGGCGGATCGCCGTCTTCAGAACCTCCGGCGACAGCCGCCGGCTGACCGCGATCAGGACCGACGCGTACTCGACCTCGCGCTCGGTCACCGGTCTCGGCAGCGCGACGCTGACCGTGCTCGTCAGGTCCAGTCCCTGGCCCTTGCGATAGAACGCGTAGACGACGATCCCGATCAGCAGCCACCCGATCCCGGCGAACGCGACGACGATGTGCAGGGCGGTCAGCACACACAGCGAGACGAACGTCGCCAGGCCGCCGAGCACGGCGAAAAGCGGGACGTCGACCCCCCGGATGCGGATGTTCCCCGGACCCCGGTGCGGCCGGTCGGCGTTCGGCAGGCTGACGCGCATCTTGATCACCGCGACATGGGCGATCGTGAACGACAGCATCGCGCCGAACGCGTACATGTCACCCAGGAAGTTCGCCTTCCCCGGCGCCAGCGCGAGGCACGCCAGGACGCTGAAGATGATGATCCCGATCCACGGCGTCCCGAACTTCGGGTGCAGCCGGCGCAGGTAGTCCGGCATCTGCCGGTGGATGCCCATCGAGTAGACCAGTCGCGACACGCCGATCATCCCCGCGTTCGTCGCGATGAACAGGATCGTCGCCGCCAGCAGGCCGACGTAGATCTCCGCCGCGTGCTGGATCAAGCCCAGGTGGAGCTGGCGGACCACGCCGAGCACCGGGTCGGCCGCGTAACCGCCCTGCTCCTCGCTGACGCCGAGCAGCGTCGAGTACCTCCCGTTCGCCTGGCGCGTGACCGGCAGCGCCGACAGGGCGATCGCCGGCAGCAGGGCGTAGATCGCGAAGACCGCGATCACCACCCTGTTGATCGCCTTCGGCACGGTCGTCCCCGGGTCCTTCGCCTCCTCCGACATGTTCGAGATCGTCTCGATCCCCGTGTACGCGAGCATGCACAGCGGGATCGCCACGAGGAAGTCCTTCCACTTCGGCGCCGTCCCCAGATGGATGTTGTTGATCAGCGTGTCCGGCGAGAAGACCAGGAACAGCCCCAGCAGCACCAGCAGGAGCTGCGTGCCGAAGTCGACGAGCGCCAGCACGACGTTCAGTCCCGTCGACTCCTCGACTCCCCGGACGTTGATCGCACCCAGTACCGCGATCACGAGGATCCCGCCGAAGATGTCGCCCGGCGGGTGGCGCAGGGCCGGCCAGAACAGCCCCCCGAGGTAGTGCGGGACGAAGTACGCCGACGTGGCGATCGTGAACGTGTAGTTCAGCATCTGGCCCCACGCCGCGAAGAACGACCAGAACTCGTTGAACGCGTGGCGCGCGAAGCTCGACGAGCCCCCCGCCTCCGGGAACATCGCCGTCGCCTCCGCATACGTCGACGCCGTCAGGAAGAACACGAACCCGCTGATCACGAAGACGACCGGCGTCAGCCCGAGCGCCGACGCCGCGACCAGCCCGAGCGCGTAGTAGATCGACGAGCCGACGTTCCCGTACGCGCTCGCCGCCAGCGGGTACACGCCTAGCACCCGACGCAATCCGACGACCTGCCTCCTGGCCACGCTGCCCCCTTACGCGTCCCTCGGTGGACTCCCTCCACCGCGTATCTTGAAGCAACGCCCTCCCGCGCGCGGCGACCGGCTCGCCGCGCCCGAGACCGAGCTTCGCGCGGGTGCAGCCAGGTTCGAGGCGCGTGGGGCGGTCCCCGCGTGCTCGGCCCGGCCCGGCCGGCCCGCGCGGAGTCCGGTCCGGAAACGGCCGGTACTGGACCGTCCAGTACTCGCCGGGTGCGGCCGGTACTGGACCGTCCAGTACTCACCGGGTTGCGGCCGGTACTGGACCGTCCAGTACTCGCCGGAGTCCCGCAGCCCG
>DATAUX010000230.1:0-8513 GCA_036268015.1 Solirubrobacteraceae bacterium
CGCCGCGCCAGCCACCGCCACCCGATCGACCCGACCCGTCGCCCAACGTCACGCCGGCCCGCCACCCGATCGACCCGACCCGCGGCCGACGCACCCCGCCGACCCCCAGGCGACCAACCCGACCTGTCGCCGAACGTCACGCCGGCCCGCCACCCGATCGACCCGACCCGTCACAACCGCCGCGCCAGCCACCGCCACCCGATCGACCCGACCGGCCGCGGAACGCCGCACCAGCCACCGCGACCCGATCGACCCGACCGCTCACAAGACGCCACGCCGACCAGCGGCAGGCGATCAGCTCGGTTGGTCGCAGATCGTGACGTCACCCGCCAGGCGATGCCCCGGTCGGTCGGCGAATGCCAGGCCGGCCACCGCCCGACGATCAGCCCGATCGGTCGCCGACCGTCACGCCGGTCGACCCACGCGATCAGACAGGTTGGTCGGGGATCGTCAGGCGGGCCGCCAGGACGCAGACATCGTCGTCGTGGCCGGGCGTATGCAGGCCGCGGACGACCCCGCTCGCCAGGGTCGCCGGGTCCGCCCGCCGCGTCGCCGCGACCACCCCGAGCAGGCGATCCATGCCCTCGTTCACCGGCGCCGTCCGACGTTCGACGAGGCCGTCCGTGTACAGCAGGATCGTGCTGCCGACCGCCAGCCGGACGGCCGCGTCCGGCCGCCTGCCCGACCCCTTGAGATGCGCGTCCAGCGGTGGCGACCGACCCTCCCACGCGAACCCCGGCGCCCGATCCGGCTCGGCGATCACCGGCGGCAGGTGGCCGGCGCACGCGTACGCCAGCTCACCCGACCCGACGTCCAGCTCGGCGTAGACGACCGTCGCCATCCGACCCACCCGATGTCGCCGCGCGTAGTCGTCGAGCCCGTCGAGCAGCCGGCCCGGCCCCAGCCCGGTCGAAGCCAGCGCCCGGACCGCGCTCCGCAGCTGGCCCATCGCCGCCGCCGCCCCGACGCCCCGGCCGACGACGTCCCCGACGACCAATCCGACCGTCTGTCCCTCGACCAGCCAGAACGCGTCATACCAGTCGCCGCCGATCTCCAGGCCCCGCTCGCCCGGCCGGTACGTCACCCCGACCTCGACCCCCGACCCGCCCGGAAGCTCCCCCGAGAGCATGCTCAGCTGCAGCTCCCGTGCGATCTCCTGCTCCCTGCGCCGGCCCGCCAGCAGCTCCTGCTCGTACCGGCGACGCTCGGTCGCGTCGAACACCGTCGTCGTGATCACCGCCGACTCGCCCGCCCCCCGCACGGCCGAGTTGACGAGCGCCGTCAGAACCGACCCGTCCCCCCGCACGATGTCCAGCGCGACCTCCCGGACCTCCCCCGCCATCCGCAGCAGCGGACTGCAGTGGGTCTCGTAGAAGATCCGGCCCCCCCGCGACAGCAGCTCCTCGAAGCGGACGCTCGAAACGAGGTCCTCCCGCCGCAAGCCCGTCCACGCCTCGAACGTCCGGTTGACCCGGACGATCCTCCCGTCGAGCCCGGTCACCACGTACCCGCACGGCGCGTCCTCGAAGAAGTACTCGGCCCCTCCGGCCCGGCCGTCGACCGACCCCTGGTCGGTGCTCACGTCGCCAGGAACGCCCTGATCGCCGCGACCGTCTCCTCGGGTGCGCTGAGATTCGGGCAGTGTCCGGTCGCCCTCAGCTTGACCAGCCGGCTTCCGGCCAGCCGGTCATGTACGTATCGGCCGACGACCTCCGGCGCGATCACGTCGTCCGAGCACTGGAGAATCAGGCTCGGCGTGGCCATCCGGCCGAGGTCAGCCCGATTGTCGGACAGGAAGGTCACCCGCGCGAACTGCCGGGCGATCTCCGGGTCCGCCCGGCAGAAGCTCTGCGTCAGCTCCTCGCCCAGCTCCGGCCGGTCAGCGTTGCCCATGATCACCGGCGCGATCTGGCTCGACCAGCCGACGTAGTTGCTGTCCATCGACTCGAGCAGACCTTCGATGTCCTCCCGCGTGAACCCGCCGACGTAATCCGTGTCGTCGACGTACCGCGGCGACGGCCCGACCAGCACGAGCCGCCCGAACCGGTCGGGCTCGGCCGCCGCCGCCAGCCCGCCGATCATCGCCGACACCGAATGGCCGACGAAGACGATGTCCTCCAGGTCGAGCTCCCCGCAGATCTCGAGCAGATCGTCCGCATACCCCCCCAGCGACCCGTACCGCTCCCGATCGTACGCCGACGCGTCCGACCCGCCGGCCCCGACATGATCGAAGAGGATCACCCGGTGGTCGCTCGCGAACGCCGGCCAGACGTACCGCCACATGTTCTGGTCGCACCCGAACCCGTGTGCCAGGACCATCGGCCGGCCATCCGCCGGCCCGTGCTCGACGACGTTGTTGCGCTCGACCGCCGTCATCCCGAACCCGGGTCCGCCTCGATCGGCAACAGGTCGAGCATTCCCGTCAGCCGCAGGACCTGCCTAACGCCTTCCGGCAACCGCGCGTCGATCGACAGCGCCCAGCCCTCCCGATCGGTCTCCCGCACGAGGTCGTCCAGAGCCCGCACCCCGGACGAGTCCACGAACGACAGACCCGACAGGTCGAGCACGACGGCCGCACCCGCCAGCTCCCGACGCACGCCGGCCGTGAACTCGTCCGCCGTCGCCAGGTCGAGCTCCCCCTCGACCGCGATCACCGTCCGATCGCCCGCCCGCCGGACCGTCAGACTCAGCCCCGGCTCGCCCGGACCCGCCCCGGTCATCGACTCACCCGACGCCGCCGGCCGGCTCGGCGACCGATCCGCCCGGGTTGGCGCCCGGCGCCGACCCGATGACTCAAGACCGATCTCCGCCGCCATGACTCAAGACCGATCGCCGGCGCCATGACTCAAGCGTTCGCCGACCCGCCGGTTCGCTGGTTTCAAACGGCACAAGCCGACTATATGCGGTCCGGCCCGGCCGATCGCACGAGGATCCGATTGCCCGACGGGTCGGTCCCGACCACCCCGTCCGGATGCGGCTCGCCGGTCTCGCCCAGCCGGCCGACCACCGGCCCGGTGTCGCCGACGATCAGCTCGAAGTGCCGCATCCCGAGCGACCCCGGCTCGGGCGGCGGAGCCCCTTCGGTGTGGGCGTGGTTGACCCCGACGTGGTGGTGGTACCCACCGGCCCCGAGCATCGACGACGCCGGGAACCGAACCATCACGTCGAGCCCGATCACCTCCCGGTAGAACGTCTCCGCGACGGCTGCATCGGCCACGCACAGATGGACGTGACCGACCACCGTCCCGACGTCGACCTGCTCCGGCGGCGTCGACCGCCCGCCCGACGAAGCCAGCGCCCCGTAGAGATCAAGCGGGTCCGTCGCCATCTTGATCCGCCCGTCCGCGAGCGGCCACTCGGCGGACGGCCTGTCGAAGTAGATCTCGACCCCGTTGCCGTCCGGATCGTCGAGGTAGACCGACTCGCAGACCAGGTGATCGGCGAACCCGGTCAGGTTCATCCGCGCGAACACGATCCGCTGGATCGACCGGGCCAGCTCGAGCCGCGACGGGACGCGAACAGCCAGATGGAAGAGGCCGGTCGTCCCCACCGCCGGCCGCGCCCCACGGTCCTCGACCAGCACGACCAGATCCTGGTCGCCGGCGCCCAGCGCGGCGACGCCGTCATCGACCCGGTGCATCCACAGCCCGACCACACCCGCGTAGAACGCCAACGCCCGCTCGAGGTCGGAGACGACCAGCGTGACCGCCCCGATTCGCGCGCTCGGGTCGATCCCGCTGCCCGCCGCAACCGGGACGGCGGGCCCGGTCACCGGTTGCGCCCTCGGGTCAGACGAGCTCCAGGAAGACCATCTCGGTCGAGTCCGACTGGCGGGGGCCCAGCTTCAGGATGCGCGTGTATCCACCCGGCCGCGTCTCGTACCTCGGCGCGACCTCGTCGAAGAGCAGGTGGACGATGTTCTTGTCCTGGCCGAGCGCCGACAGCGCCTGCCGCCGGGCGTGCAGGTCACCCCGCTTGGCCAGCGTGATCAGCTTCTCGATCTCCGGCTTGACCGCCTTCGCCTTGGCCTGGCTCGTCTTGATCCGCTCGTGCTCGATGACCTCCTTGCAGAGGTTCCGCAGCAGCGCCTTGCGATGTGCCGAATCCCGGCTGAGCTTGTGTCGTGTCTTCTGATGGCGCATCGCCAAAAACCCCTCAGTCTCGCTTGGTCCGTCAGTCCTGCCGCAGGTGCAGGCCGCGGGCTTCGAGCGTCTCGATTACCTCGTCGATCGACTTCTTCCCGAAGTTCGGGATCGCGTTGAGCTCTGCCTCCGACTTCGAGATCAGATCTCCGACCGTCTGGATGCCGGCCCGCTTCAGGCAGTTGTACGACCGCACGCCGAGCTCGAGCTCCTCGATCAGGATGCCCCACTCCTCGCCCTGCATCGCCGCCGGCACCGCGCCGGCCGGCCCGTGGCCGAGGCCGCCGTCGAGCGCCCCGTGCGGACCCTCGCGGAGCTCGGCCAGCCGCTCGACGTCGGTGAAGATCGCCAGCTGGCTGATCAGCAGCTCGGCCGCCTCCCGCAGGGCCGCCGACGGCTCGACCGAACCATCGGTCTCGATGTCGAGTGTCAGCTTGTCGAAGTCCGTCTTCTGGCCGACACGCGCCTGCTCGACCGCGTAGGCGACCCGCCTGACCGGCGAGAAGATCGAGTCGATCGGGATCACGCCGATCGGCTGGTCCGGCGACTTGTTCTCCTCCGCCGGACGGTACCCCCGGCCGCGGCCGACGGTCAGGTACAGCTCGAGCTTGGTCTTCTTCTCGAGCGTCGCGATGTGGACGTCCGGGTTAAGCACCTCGACGCCCGACGGCAGATCGATGTCCTTCGCCGTGATCTCGCCCGGGCCCGTCGCCACCAGTCCGGCCTCGACCTCGCTCGCGTCGGAGTGCATCCGGCAGACGACGCCCTTCAGGTTGAGGACGATATCCGTGACGTCCTCGGTGACGCCCTTGATCGTCGAGAACTCGTGCGAGACCCCCTCGATGCGGACGCTCGTGACGGCAGCGCCGGCCAGCGACGAGAGGAGCACCCGGCGCAGCGAGTTGCCGAACGTGTAGCCGAAGCCGCGGTCGAGCGGCTCGATCACAAACGAGCCACGGTTCTCCTCAACGGACTCACTCGTGATCCGGGGGATTTGAAAGTCAAGCATCGGGGTCCTAACGTCGTCGTGTTTCAAGACCAGGACGCCACGCGGGCGCCGGATCAGGCCTTATGAAGGTTGCTACTTGGAGTAGAGCTCGACGATGAGCTGCTCCTGCACGGGCGCCGCGACCTCGCGGCGCTCAGGCTTGCGCAGGATCTTGGCGGTCAGCGCGTCGTGGTCGGCCTGCAACCACGCCGGAACCTGGCCGGTCAACTCTGTTGCGTCGCGAATGACCTGCTCGGCCGCCGTCGACGCCTTGACCGCGATCACGTCGCCCGGACGGACCTGGAAGCTCGGGATGTCCACCCGGCGTCCGTTGACCGTCCAGTGGCCGTGGCGGACCAGCTGGCGCGACTGGCGTCGCGACGCGGCGAAGCCCAGCCGGACGAGCACGTTGTCGAGGCGGCACTCGAGCAGGGTCAGCAGGTTCTCGCCGGTGATCCCCGCCTGCCTGGACGCCTTCTCGTAGTAGCCCTGGAACTGCTTCTCGAGAATGCCGTAGTACCGCTTGGCCTTCTGCTTCTCCCGCAGCTGGAGGCGGTACTCGCTCTGCTTCTGGCGACCCCGCCCGTGCTCGCCCGGCGGGTACGCCCGACGCTCGACGCCACACTTGTCGGTCAGGCACCGCTCGCCCTTGAGGAACAGCTTCTGTCCCTCCCGCCGGCACTGCTTGCACTGCGGAGATGTATCTCTTGCCATCTGTTGACCCTCTGCGATCAGACTCGGCGCCGCTTGCGCGGGCGGCAGCCGTTGTGGGCTTGCGGGGTGACGTCCTTGACGCCCGTGACCTCGAGGCCGGCGGCCTGGAGCGACCGGATCGCCGTCTCGCGACCGGACCCCGGCCCCTTGACGAAGACCTCGACCTTCTGCAGGCCCTGCTCGATGCCCTTGCGGGCCGCCGCGTCGGCCGTGACCTGCGCGGCGAACGGCGTCGACTTGCGCGAGCCCTTGAATCCGGCTCCACCGGCAGACTCCCACGCGATCACGTTGCCCGACTGGTCGGTCAGCGAGACGATCGTGTTGTTGAACGAAGTCTTGATGTGGGCCTGGCCGATCGGGATGTTCTTCTTCGGCTTGCGGCGGCCCCGCGGTGGACGCTTGGGTGCGGGCATCTACTTCTTACCTGCCTTCTTCTTGCCGGCGACCTGCATCCGCTTGGGTCCCTTGCGGGTACGGGCATTGGTCTTGGTCTTCTGCCCACGGACCGGCAGACCCCGGCGGTGGCGGATCCCCCGGTAGCAGCCGATCTCCGTCAGGCGCTTGATGTCCTGCGACCGCTCACGCCGGAGGTCGCCCTCGACGGTCAGATCCGTGTCGATGATGTCGCGGAGCCTGCCAACCTCGGCCTCGGTCAGGTCGCGGACGTACGTGTCCTGCGAGATCCCGACGGAGTCCAGCAGCTTGCCCGCGGTCGGGCGCCCGACTCCATAGATGTATGTGAGGCCGATCTCGACCCGCTTGTTGAGCGGCAGATTGACGCCGGCGATCCGTGCCATGACCTAGCCCTGACGCTGCTTGTGGCGCGGGTTCTTGCAGATCACGAGAACGTTCCCGTGCCTGCGGATGATCTTGCACTTCTCGCACATCGGCCTGACCGACGGTCTTACCTTCATGATCCCTTTCGGCTGGTCCAGTCGAGTCGGCTCTGGCTGCCGGTTCGGCCGCCGCTACCGCTCACGGATGCGCATCACTTGACTTGAGCGCGACCGATTATGTTAGCAACTGCCGACCCCCCACCGCCCGGGTCGTGCCACGGGGTCAGGATTCTCGGGCCGTCGACCGTGATCGCGACCGTGAATTCGAAGTGCGCGGCCAGCGACCCGTCCTGCGAGAAGATCGCCCAGCCGTCGTCGGCGATGCGGACGCCGTGACGCCCGGCCGTCGTCATCGGCTCGATCGCGAGGACCATCCCGGCCTCGAGCTTCGGCCCCTTGCCCGGGCTCCCGTAGTTCGGGATCTGCGGATCCTCGTGCATGTCCCGGCCGATCCCGTGGCCGACCAGCGACCTGACGACCGACAGGCCGCCGGCCTCGACGCACCGCTGGACCGCGTTCGACACGTCGCCGAGCCGGTTGCCGACGACGCACTGCTCGACCGCCGCGAACAGCGACCGCTCGGTCGTCTCGAGCAGCTTCGACGCGACCGCCGAGACCGGACCGACCGGGAACGTCCGGGCCGCGTCGGCGACCCACCCGTCGAGCGTCACGCCCACGTCGATCGAGATCACATCGCCCCGGTCGAGCTTGTACGGCCCGGGAATCCCATGGACGACCATCGAGTTCGGCGACGCGCAGATCGAACCGGTGAATCCCCGGTAGCCCTTGAACGCAGGCGTCGCCCCCTGCGACCGGATGAACTTCTCGGCCGCCCGGTCGAGCTCGCCGGTCGTGATCCCCGGGCGGATCTTCCGCTCGACCAGGTCCAGCGTGCGGACGAGGATCTCCCCTGCCGCCGCCATCTTCTCGATCTGCTCTGGCGTCTTCTTGATGATCATCGGGCGGACGCCGAAGCCCAGCTGAGCTAGAGCTGCTCCTCGAGCCGGAGCGTCGCCAACGTCGCCCGGATGTGATCGTGGACCTCGGCCGGGCTGCGCGTTCCGTCGAGCCGCCGGAGCAGGCCGCGCTCCTCGTAGTAGTCGATCAGCGGCGCCGTCTGCCGGCGGTAGACCTCCAGCCGGTTGCGTACGGTCTGCTCGGCGTCGTCGTCGCGCTGGATCAGCTCGGACCCGTCGATGTCGCACCGGCCCTCGTGCTTCGGCGGGTCGAACTCGACGTGGTAGACGCGGCCCGTCTTGCGGCTGACCCGCCGGCCCGAGATCCGCCGGACGGCCTCGTCGTCGGGAACCTCGATCACCAGCGCCGCCGTCAGCCGCCGGTCGAGCTTCTCGAGCTCGAGCGCCAGCGCGTCGGCCTGCTCGATCGTCCGGGGAAAGCCGTCCAGGAGGAATCCGTCCCGCGCATCGTCGTCGAGCAGGCGCTCGAGGATCACCCCGATGATCACCGCGTCCGGCACGAGCTCGCCGGCGTCCATGAACTGCTTCGCCGTCGCCCCGAGCGGCGTCCCGTCGGCGACGGCCGCGCGGAGGATGTCGCCGGTCGAGATATGCGGCAGGCGGAAGTCGTCCGTCAGGCGCTCGGCCTGCGTACCCTTGCCCGCACCCGGCGGGCCCAACAGGATCAGGTTCAACTCGGACACGGCTGGCAGACTCTCCTCAACTACGTCAGGCGCGACTCGGCCAAGCCTATCGGTACGAGACGGCCGGACACCCGTGCCCTGCCGGACACCCGGCCGATCGACTCGACCCCGCAGGCCTGCGACGCGGCCGGGCCCGCCGAGACCGCTCCGAAAAATGATCTACGACTTGAGGA
>DATAUX010000231.1:0-29478 GCA_036268015.1 Solirubrobacteraceae bacterium
CGTCGCGCTCGAGCAGCGCGCCCACCGTCGTCGTGCGCAAGAGGGCGAACAGCTCGTGCATCTTCATGTCCAGCCACTCGCTGTTGTGACGAACCTCAACCCGTTCGGGGTCGAGGACCTTGAACGCCTGCTCCTGGAAC
This sequence comes from Solirubrobacteraceae bacterium, assembly GCA_036268015.1. Lineage (GTDB taxonomy): Bacteria > Actinomycetota > Thermoleophilia > Solirubrobacterales > Solirubrobacteraceae > Palsa-513. The sequence continues at coordinate 141 of DATAUX010000231.1, forward strand.
GTCAGGGCGTTCGCGTCGATCTGCTCGTCGGAGAGCTGCGGCCGGGTCGACGACCGGCCGCTCGGATCGCCGACGCGGGCCGTGTAGTCGCCGATGATCAGGACGACCGTGTGTCCCGCGTCCTGGAACTGGCGCAGCTTGGTCAGGACGACCGTGTGACCCAGATGGATGTCCGGAGCCGTCGGGTCGATGCCGAGTTTGACACGCAGCGGCCGACCCAGCCCGAGCAGCCGCGTCAGCTCGCCCGCGGGCAGCGAGTCGACCGCGTCACGCGCGAGCTCCTCGGCTGCGATTGCGAGTTGGGACACCGGCCCTGATGCTAGACTCTCAGCCGCAGCGAGGCCGTCAGCCGCCGAGCTTCAGCTGCCCCGCAAGGCCGCTTTTTCGCCGCTATGTTCGGTCCCAGAGAGGGACGCCGCAGCACGTGCCCCGCGAGGGGCGCGCCCCCTGATGAGCGAGGACGACCGCCCCCACACGTACGAGGAATCGCCTGCGACCGGCGTCGACTCGCCCCACGTGACAACAACCAACGGGACGCCGACCGACCCGGTCGTACCCCACGACGAGTACCCGGCCTACGATCACTACACCGCCCGGCCGGTCTACCGGCCGCCGGCGAACGGCGGACGACCGACGGCCTACGACCCGCCGCCGGCCGTATACGGCGAGCCTTCGGACCTCGAGCGGACCGTCGCCGCCCGGCGCAGCCGGCGGGCCCGGGACGCCCGACCACCTCGGTCGCCCCGCCCGCCGCGGGCCCGGCGGACACGCCGGGGCGGAGGCGACGGCGGCCGGCCGCGGGTCAAGAAGCTCCGCCTGCTGATCGTGCTGATCCCGCTCGGCCTGCTGGCGATCGTGTCGGCGTTCTTCGGCGCGGTGATGTCGATCACGTCAGACCTCCAGAGCCTCGAGAAGAGCTACATCTCCGACGGCGGGTCGGCCAACTCGAAGCTGCTGGCCCTCGACGGCGAGCAGCTCGGCCTGCTGACCGACAACACGAACCGGGTCCTCGTCACCGGAGCCCAGATCCCCCGCGAGATGAAGTGGGCGATCGTCTCGGTCGAGGACAAGCGGTTCTACACGAACTCGGGCGTCGACCTGAAGGGCATCGCCCGGGCCTTCCTGGCCGACCTGCTCCACCAGCAGGCCCAGCAGGGCGCGTCGACGATCACCCAGCAGTTCGTCAAGAACGCGCTGGCCGCCCAGGGCAAGCGGACCGTCTTCGAGAAATTGCGGGAGGCCGCGCTCGCCTACCACCTGACGCGGCAGTGGTCGAAGGACAAGATCCTCACGGAGTACCTCAACTCGATCTACTTCGGCAACGGCGCCTACGGGATCGAGTCGGCCGCCCGGACGTACTTCGGCAACGACCCGACCAGCAGCAGCTTCAACTGCGGGACGACCGGCCAGCCGCTGTGCGTCACGACGGCGCTCAACGACCCGGCGAACGCGGCCCTGATCGCCGGAATGGTCGCCTCGCCGACGGCGTTCGACCCGGTCAATCATCCGGTCGCGGCGACCGGCCGGCGGAACCTCGTGCTCAAGGACATGTACGAGCAGAGCTACATCAGCTACTCCCAGTACCGGACGGCCCTCGCCCAGACGGTGCCGGCCGGCAAGTACATCGAGCCGCCCCAGCCGAAGGTCAAGGAGCCGGGCGCCGCGTACTTCACGACATGGGTCCGCCAGCAGGTGATCGACCGCTACGGTCCCGAGAAGGCCTTCGACGGCGGGCTGACGATCCACACGACGCTCGACCTCCAGCTCCAGGAGGCGGCCGAGGCGGCCGTCAACGACTACCTCGCGAACCCGGCCGGCCCGGCGGCCGCCGTCGTCGCGATCGACAACCAGACCGGCGAGGTCCGGGCGATGGTCGGCGGCCGGGACTACAACACGACGCCGTTCAACCTGGCGACGCAGGGCGAGCGACAACCCGGCTCGGCATTCAAACCCTTCGTCCTCGCCCAGGCCCTCAAGGAGGGGATCTCGCCGAACTCGATCTGGCCGTCGGAGAAGCGGACGTTCATCGTCAAGAACACCCACGGACAGGAGACGTTCACTGTCCACAACGACGACTCCAACTACGCGGGGACGCGGTCGCTCGCCCAGGCGCTGACGTATTCCGACAACTCGGTCTTCGCGGCCGTCGGCATCCAGGCCGGGACCAAGAAGATCGCCAAGGTCGCGCACGAGGCCGGCATCCGGACGCCCGTCTCGACGAACGACGCGATGACGATCGGCGGCCTGACGACGGGTGTCACGCCGGTCGACATGGCTCACGCGTACGAGACCCTGGCCGAGGGCGGCAAGCGGATCTCGGGCACGCTCGGGACCGACAAGGCCGGCCCGGTCGGGATCAGCTCGGTGAAGGTCCCCGGGCACCCGACCCAGGTCAACAAGCTCGTCTCCAAGCAGGTGATCCCGGCCGACATCGTCTCGACCGAGGACGCGATCATGCACACCGTGCTGACCGAGGGCACCGGCACGGCCGCCCAGTTCGGCGTCTACGCGGCCGGCAAGACGGGGACGACGTCCAACTACGCAGACGCGTGGTTCGTCGCCTTCACGAGCAAGTTGACCGTCGCCGTCTGGGTCGGCTACCCGAACAAGACGACATCGATGACCACGGACTTCGAGGGCGGGCCGGTCTCGGGTGGCACGTTCCCGGCTCTGATCTGGCGTGACTTCATGGTCCGGGCGTACAACATCTTCAACACCCGGGCGGCCGCCACGGCCGCGAAGAACGGGACGACCGGGGAGACGAGCACGGACGAGACGCCGGATACGACGAGCACCCAGCCGACAGATACCGGCCCGTCGACCACCGACACGACGAACGGGTCGGCGACGAACGACACGAACCAGACCAACCAGACGAACGGGACGGCGGACCAGGGGACGGCCGACGGGACCGACAACGGGACGCAGGCGACGGGGACCGGGACGCAGAACCCGACGGCGCCGACCGACGGGACGGGGACCGGCGCGCCGGCGACGCCGACACCCGGGACCGCGACGCCGGCACCGTCGACACCGGTGACCCCCCCCGCCAGCACGCCCAGCCCGGGCGCGAGCGGCGGCGCGTCAGCCCCGACCGGCTAGCCCTCGCTCGGCGGCGGGCTCAGATCACCGCCGACCGGCCGGCCCGGCCCCGGCGGGTTCTGATCACCGCCGCCCGGCTGGCCCCGGCGCCAGCCGGGTGGCCACGGACGGGAGACGGACGGATTGCCCAGGGCACAGAAACGCCAGGGCAGATCGACGGCCTTCGTGATCCCGATCCGCGCCGACGCCGTGATCTCGGGGTCAGCCCAGGCCGGCGGCCGCGGGTCGATCGTGACGGGCCCGCGACCGAGATCGCAGCCGTTCTGTTCGAGGCCGATGCCGAGCGCCTGGGTCAGCTTGCCCGGGCCCGAGCAGAGCTGGTCGAGCCGTTCGACCCGCCGCCTGGCCCGCATCAGATCGATCCCGTCGACCGGGTCGAGCGCCCTGATCAGGGCGGCCGCGCCGACGCCGGCCGGCTCGGCGACCGCGTTGAAGAGCGCGTGGATCCCGTAGGACCGGTAGACGTAGGCGACGCCCGGCCGGCCGAAGAGGACCCGGGTCCGGGGCGTCAGCCCGACGAAGGCGTGGCAGGCCGGCTCGGACTCGTGGTAGGCCTCGGTCTCGACGATCACGCCGGCGGTCGACCCGCACCGGACGACACAGCCGATCAGGTCGCGGGCGACGTCGACGACACCGCGCGCGTAGAAGTCGGGGTTCACGCCCCGGCGGCGAGCGCCTGACGGGCGGCGGCGAGCTGCTCACGGACGCGGGGTCCGGCGGTTCCGCCGGCCGAGATCTTCGACTCGAGCCACGAACTCTGCGATAGGACCGCGTAGTACTCGTCGTCGAGTTCTTCGGAGCGGGAGTGGAGCTCTTCGGGCTTGAGCTCGGACAAGCTGCGTCCGGTGTCCTCGGCCAGGCGGACCAGGCTGCCGACGATGCCGTGGGCCTCGCGGAACGGCATCCCCCGGCGGACGAGGAGGTCGGCGACGTCGACGGCGGCGATCATCTCGTCGGACGCGGCCGCGGCCAGCCGGTCGCGGTCGAAGACGGCGCCGTCGAGCATGCCGCGGGCGGCCGCCAGGCACAGGTCGAGCGTGTCGGCCGCGTCGAAGAGGTGCTCCTTGTCCTCCTGGAGGTCCTTGTTGTAGGTCAGCGGCAGGCCGTGGAGGAGGCCGTGCATCGCGAGCAGGTGGCCGGCGACGCGGGGCGCCTTGGCCCGCAGCAGCTCGGCCGCGTCGGGGTTGCGCTTCTGGGGCATGATCGACGAGCCGGAGCTCCAGGCGTCGGGCAGCGCGCAGAAGCCGAACTCGGCGGTCGACCAGATCACGAGCTCGGCCCCGAGCCGGGACAGATGGGTCGTCGTGGTCGCCGCGGCGGCCAGGTAGTCGAGGACGAAGTCCCGGTTGGCGACCGCGTCGATCGAGTTGGGGGCGACGCCGGCGAAGCCGAGCTCGCGGGCGACGAGGTCCCTGTCGGTCGGGAAGTTCACGCCGGCCAGGGCGCCCGCGCCGAGCGGGAGGAGGCCGCACGCGTCGAGCACGTGGTCGAAGCGCCGGCGGTCGCGGGCGGCCATCCAGAAGTAGGCGAGCAGGTGGTGGCCGAGGTAGACCGGCTGGGCCCGCTGGAGATGGGTGTAGCCGGGCATCGGCCAGTCGATGTGGCGCTCGGCCGCGGCCAGCAGCGTCCGCATCAGCTCGTCGAGGAGATCCCGGGCCCGGCCGGCCTGGTCGCGGGTGTAGAGGATCACGTCGGTCGCGACCTGGTCGTTGCGCGACCGGGCCGTGTGCAGCCGCCCGCCGACCGGACCGGCCAGCTCGGTCAGGCGACGCTCGATCGCCATGTGGATGTCCTCGTCGTCGTCGCGGAACGGGAAGCTCCCGCCGGCGAGCTCGGCCTCGACGGCGTCGAGCCCGACGAGGATCTCGTCCCGGTCCGCGTCGCCGATGATCCTGCTGGCCGCGAGCATCCGGGCGTGGGCCCGGGACTGGGCGACGTCGTACGGCCAGAGGCGCCGGTCGAACCCGAGTGACGTGTTCATCCGCTGGAAGTCGGGATCCTGTGGCGCGGTGAACCGACTCATCCGGTCGCCAGTCTAGGCGGCTCGCCGGCCGGCCGACCGTCGGCGTCGTCCCGCTGACGCTGCGTTGTCCGCAACCTGCCAACCCCGACCGGGTTGGTGGAGTCATGTACGCAGATGAAGTCGAACGACCGCTGCCGCCGCGACCGACCGAAGCACGAACGGGAATCCCGGCCGGCGGTAGCCCGAAGCCGGGGTCATCCCGCCGGCGAAGCGGCCGGCGGGACCCGGCCGACGGCGTCCTCGTGTGCCGGGTGCGGACCGGGGATGCCGGAGCGTTCGAGACGATCTTCCGGCGGTACGAGCCCGCCATCCTGTCGTACTGCCGGCACATGCTCGGCGACCCGGACGCGGCCGAGGACGCCGTCCAGCAGACGTTCATCCGCGCCCACCGCGCGATCACGTCGGATTCGCCGCCCCGCGACCTGCGTCCATGGCTGTATGCGATCGCCCGCAACTCCTGTCACTCGGCCCTCGCCTCACGCCGGCCGACGGCCGAGCTCGACGATCACCAGCCGTCGGTCGACGGCCTGTCGGATGCCGTCCGCGACCGGGAGGACCTCCGCGAGCTGGTCGCCGACGTCCAGGCCCTGCCCGAGGACCAGCGAAGCGCGCTTCTGCTGGCCGAGCTGGGTGACCTCTCACACGACGAGATCGCCCGGGTGGTCGGCTGTCAGTCGAAGAAGGTGAGGGCCCTGATCCACCAGGCCCGGACGACGCTGATCGCCCAGCGGGACGCCCGGTCCCGGCCGTGTGACGAGATCCGGATCGAGCTGTCGGTCGGTCGGGGTGGCACCCTCCGCCGGGGTCCGCTCCGCCGGCACCTCCGCCTGTGCGCGAGCTGCCGGGACTACGCGGCCGCCGTCCAGGCCCAGCGCGGCTCGCTCGCCCTCATCCTACCGGTCGTCCCGACCGCCGGTCTCGCCGTCCGGGTCCTCGGGCACGCGGCCGCCGGGTCGACCGGCGCCGGCGGTCTGGCCGCCGGCAGCCACGTCGCCCTGGGCGCGGCCGGCGGGTCCGGACTCGCCGCGGCCGGCGGATCGGCATCCGGGGCGACCGGCCTGTCGGGGGTGGCCGGCGGCGCGGCGGCCGGAGCGTCCGCAGCGTCCGGAGCCGGGGCAGCGGCCGCCGGCGTCGCAGGCGTCTCGGGAGCCGGAGGCGCGGGTGCGATCGTCGGCGGCGGGCTCGCGGCCAAGCTGGCGGCCGTCGGCGCGGTCGCCGTGATCGCCGGGGCCGGGGCCGCGGCCGCCGTCCGGACACAGCCGGCCAGCCCACGCCGGGTCAGCGCGGCCGTGACGGCCGGGCAGATCGCCCGGACGCGCGTCCACGGGTCCGGCCACGCGGCGAAGGTCACCTCGTCGGTCAGCCGACCGGCCGATCACCGCCGGCCGGGAACCTCGGCGAAGACCGAACGCCGGAGGAAGGCGCCGGCCCGGTCGAACGTCGCCCGGCCACAGGTCGAGCGGGCGAGGACGGCACGGCGCGCGGCGACCGAGACGAAGGTCGCACGCGCAAAGGTCGCACGCGCAAAGGCCATCCGCGCAAAGACCGCACGCGCAAAGGCCACCCGCGCGAAGGCCCGCGCCGAGCGCACCCACGCGAAGGCCACCACCCGCGGACGCGTGAGTCGGCCGAAGGCATCGAGGACAGTGCTTGCGAGTGCCCCGGCCAGCAGGGCCGGCCGGCCGGCGCAGGCCGGGAACGGCAGGACGACGGCCGCGGGGACGGGAACACGACGGCCGGCGGGCACACCGCGACGGCCGGCGACCCGGCGACCGGCCGCCACACGCCGGCCCGCGGCCACGCCCCGACCGGCAGCCGCCCGGCGACCAGCCGCCACAAGCCGGCCCGCGACCACACCGCGACCCGCAGCGGCCCGGCGATCAGCCGGTACGCGGCAGCCGGCGAGCGGTCTGGCCAGCGCCGGCGCAGCCGGCTGATCCGGTCGCGCCACGACCCGCCGACGTGCTGGGCAAACCCCGCCGGTCGACGTCGCGACCGGCAGCGCCGATCAGGACGAAGGGATCGTCGACGCGATCGCCTCGTGCAACTCGGTCGTCCCCGCCGGACCTCCGCGCCGGGTTCCACTTCGATTCGACCGGCGTTGTGCGCTTCGAAGCGCTCGACGATGAGCTCGGCGTAGCTCTCGCCCAGCCCGCCTCGGCCGAGCGCGGCGGCCCAGTCGGCGCGCGGCAGCTCGCCGGCGACCACCGGGTGGCCGGCCAGGTCGCCGAGCACGGCAGCGACGTCGAGCGCCGTGTAGCGCGTCGGCTCCTCGACGTGGATGATCCGCGGTGACGGGCCGACCGGTGGGGTCAGGAGGACGTCCGCGGCGACCACGCCGACGTCTGGCGCGGACACGGTCGGAAACGACTTCGTCAGCGGATGATGGAGACTCCGGAGCATTCCCGTGCGGATCGCCTCCGGGCCCTGCCGGGCCCAGTTGTGCATGTGCTCGGCAGACCGGACGAACGTCACCGCGCCCGGCAGGTCACCGAACCGGGTCTCGAGGTGTTGGAAGCTCAGTGTGACGCCGGTGCCCGCGTCGAGCCCGGCGCCGTAGTCGGAGATCCCGACGACAACCGGCGGCCGGGTCGCCCGCAGCGCGTCGGCGATCACGTCGATCGTGGCCGTCATCGCCGCGGCCGCGTCATCTGCGTGGGGCGCGGTCGGGAAGATCACGAGCACGGCGCTCGACCCTGTGATCGCCGCGGCCACCTGGTCGGGGTCGCCGAGATCGGCGACGGCGATCTCGCAACCCGACCGCTCGAGCCGGCCGGCCCGGGCCGGGTCGCGGACCACCGCCCGCACCCGGGCGTCCGCCCGGCGCACCACACGCGCGGCCGCACCGCCGACTTGCCCGTGGCCCCGAAGACCGTGATCGGGCCGGCAGGCGGGCCGGCCGACGTCAGCATCGGCCGATTCTCCCAAGGCGAGGCGGAGGCTGCGCGATGCCCTTGCAGCCAAGCAGGCATCGACATCAGCCAGTCGTCGATAGTTTGAGAGCCGCATCAGCAACGGAGACTGCTGGAGGGCCTCAACTCGCTCGTGCAATCCCGCGAAAACGACGTGCTCACGGGTACCGTCCGACCCGGGACCACATCGCGATGATCTATCTCACGGTCGGCAAACTCGATCTGGGCCTACCCGGCGTTACCCACACGAAATAGCGACGAGCCATTTGCATGCGCCGCCTGCGAGCTGACGAGTGAGCGGACGGCAGCCTACCGGGACGACGCCCGGTCAGGGCTGTCTCAACACGGCGTTGAGTTCGGCGAGGTCATGTCGTTGTAGACAGCGAAGCTGCATCAGGTCGAACAGATCCCGCCCGATGCTGGTGAGTTCCGCTTTCTCCGCGCCAAAATTCTCAAAGCTTCCGATGGTGCCAACGATGGCCCCGACGCGTGCTACAGAGTCGTCGTTTTGGCGGACTCCGATCAGGCCAAGAGATCCGAGCCCGTCGAAGGCCAGCCACACCGCGGATCGCGGCTCTCGCGCAGCCGCCATCGGGCGGGAGTCAAGAATAAGGTTGCCGTCCGCATCGAGATCGGCGGGCCCGTTGCCGAGGAACGCCAGGATGACGAGTTGGCGCCAGGTGCAGGCCGCCGCAAGCTGGATTAGGGAATTGGCGTACGCGGGGCTGATGTCGGGGCGGAAGACAAGCGAGCAGTACATGTTGGCCAAGAACGGCACCTTCTTCTCCTCGTAGGCGTCGGCCGCCGCCCTCAGGACGCCCTCCAAGAGCTCCTCCGCAGGTGCACGGTCGTCGACACCCGACTCGAAGAACCCGTCGCCGCGGGGTTGCGCTCCAGCTGCGAGTCGGCTCTTGACCTGGTCGGCCGCGATCGTGTACGCGCCGGCCAGCCGCAGTTCCTGACGGGGATCGAGCCAGCGTCGACGCAGTTGCGCGCCAACGCGCCGGAACACCCGGGTGGCAGCGACCCCGCCAGCGGCGCCAACTACCACACCGACGGGACCTCCGATGAGTCCAAGTGCGCCCCCGACGGAGGCGGCAGCGAAGTCACCGCCAGCCGCGACAAGCTCGCTCGCCAGCCGATCTTCGTGGGTCGGCGAGGACTCGTCTGGTAGATCGTTCACGCCCGCGATCTTAGAGGCCAGCTCACGAAGGTCAGGGTGACACTCCCGGGAGCCCAGCGAGGCCGCCAGGGGCTACCCCCAGCTGCACGTCGGGTGCTCACTCACCCCCCACCCGTCGTGTCGTGTCGGCTCGCCGGATCCGACGATGCGTCGCTTCGATCCGTGGAAGGTGGGCCGGAAGCCGGACGAAGGTCGAAGGTCGCTACTGAACGCCGGCCCCCCGGTCCCGATCCACCGCCTGCAGGGGTGGATCGGTGGGCGCGTGCAGCACTCGGATCTATCCTTCGGGTGAACGTATTGTCGACGACGTTCACACTCACGGCGTCGCCGAGCCGTTGCCACCCGTTGGTCGCGAGCTACGACGCCGCGTGACGGCTCTGCCGGTGGCGGGGCAGGCCGTCGTCGGGAATCGCCTCCCACGGGGCGGCGTCGGCGACGAAGGCACGGACGCTCGGACGGATCCCCGGGTCCCGGTCGAACGTGCCCATGCGGATCCCGATCGAGTCCGGGTGGCTGGCGTTACGGCCGAAGATCGGCGACCCGCAGTCCCGGCAGAACCACTTCTCACCACCGCCGTCCGGCTTCCACTGCCGGAGCACGTCGGCACCCTCGACGATGCGGAAGGACCCGACCGCAGGGTGGGCGTTCGGCGAGGCCGCGGCCCCACTGCGTAGCTGACAGCGGGTGCAGTGGCAGTAGCTCGCGATCACGAGCGGCTCGGTGACCTCGTAGCGCACCGCCCCGCAGTTGCATCCTCCGGTCAGCGGCAGCTCGGCCATCCCGTGGATCTTCGCGCATCCCCCAGCTTGCGCGGGCCTCGCGGGCGCGCAGACGACGCACACCGCAGGACACCGGCCAAGTCGGGTCAGCCGGCCCGGCCGAGCACGCCGGCCAGCTCCCGTGCGACTCGGGCGACCTGCCCCTCTGACATCTCGGGGAAGAACGGCAGCGCCAGTGACCTGGCGGCGACGTCCTCGCAGACCGGGAACTCACCCTCCCGGTGACCGAACTTCTCCCGGTAGTAGCTCATCAGGTGGATCGCCGGCAGATACGGCTTCGACTGGATGCCCCGGTCGCCGAGCGCGCGGATCGTCGCATCCCGGTCGACACCACGGGGCAGCTGGACGACGAAGACGAACCAACCCCGGACCGCCCCGCCCGCGTCCGGGCACGGCAGGTCGACGTCGTCGAGGCCGGCCAGGTGATCCCGGTAGTGGCCGGCGACTCGCGCCCGGCCGGCCAGCATCTGGTCGAGCCGGTCGAGCTGGGCCAGACCGAGGGCGCACGCGATGTCAGACAGCCGGTAGTTGAAGCCCAGCCGGTCGTGGTCGAGCCAGCTCATGTCCGGCGCCCGGCCCTGGTTTCGCTCCGAGTCGATCCGCACCTTGACGGCCTCGTCGCCGGTCGTGACCATCCCGCCCTCGCCGGTCGTCAGCTGCTTGTTCGCGTAGAACGCGAACACGGCCGGGTGACCCCGCCCACCGACCGTCACGCCGTCCGGGTGGACCGCGCCCAAAGCCTCGCACGCGTCCTCGACCAGCGGCAGGCCAAGCGCCTCGAGCGGCTCCATCTCGCACGGCCAGCCGAAGATGTGGACCGGCAGGATCGCCGTCGTCCGGTCGGTCACGGCCGCCGCCGCGGCCGCCGGGTCGAGTGTCAGCGTGACCGGGTCGATGTCCGCGAAGACCGGCTTCGCCCGCTCGAAGACGACGACGTTGGCCGACGCGACGAAGGAGAACGGGCTCGTCACGACCTCGTCCCCGTCGGTGACGCCCGCCGCCCGCAGAGCCAGGTGAAGCCCGGCCGTGCCACTCGAGACCGCGCTCGCGTGAGCCGCGCCCACATGCGCCGAGAAACGCTCCTCGAAAGCAGCCAGGCGTGGACCGAGCGACAGCTGCCCCGACCTCAGCACGGCGAGCACCGCCGCCTCCTCCGGCGGCCCGATCACCGGGCGCGCCAGTGGGATCGGCCCGCGGTCAGCGCTCACGGGCGGCGTGACCGGCCGGCGCCCGGCCCGGCTGCATGCCGTGCTCGATCGAGTCGACCAGGGCCTCCCACGACGCGGCGATCAGGTTCTCCGACACACCGATCGAACCCCACACATCTTCGCCGTCGGATGCGTCGATCAGGACCCGCGTCACCGCGTCCGTGCCCTTCGCCTCGTCGAGGATCCTCACCTTGTAGTTGACCAGCTCGATGTCATGGAGGTGGGGGTGCGCGTCGCCGAGCGCCGCCCGCAGGGCCTTGTCGAGTGCGTTGACCGGCCCACCGCCCTCGGCCGTCGACACGACACGCTCGTCCTCGACCCAGACCCTCACCGTCGCCTCGGTCGACACGACGCCGCCGGCCGACTTCTCGACGATCACCCGCCACGAGTCGAGCCTGAAGAGCGGCTCGTAGTCTCCGGACTCCTTGCGCAGGAGCAGCTCCAGCGACGCGTCCGCGGCCTCGAACTGGTAGCCGCCGTGCTCGAGCAGCTTGATCCGGTCGAGCAGCCGGCTGGCCGCCTCCCCGTCGATCTCGAGGCCGGCCGCCCGGGCCTTCTCGATCACCGTCTGCCGGCCGGCCAGCTCACTGACCAGCAGCTGGCGCTGGTTGCCGACCACGGTCGGGTCGACGTGCTCGAAGGTGCTCGCGTCCGCGCTGACCCCGGCCACATGCATCCCGCCCTTGTGGGCGAACGCGTTCTTCCCGACATACGCCTGGTTCGGGTCTGGTGTGACGTTCAACAGCTCGTCGACGAAGTGCGCCGTCTCGGTCAGCCGCGACAGCTGGTCGTCGGTCAGACACCTGCGGCCGAGCTTCAGCTGGAGGTTCGCGATGATCGACACGAGGTTCGCGTTGCCCGTCCGCTCGCCACACCCGTTGATCGTCCCCTGGACCTGTGTCGCCCCGATCTCGACCGCCGCGATCGAGTTGGCGACACCACACTCCGCGTCGTTGTGGCAGTGGATCCCGATCCGCACCGACCCGTCCAGCGTGCCGATCGCGTCCCGCGTCGCCAGCGTCACCTGAGACGGCAGCGACGACCCGTTCGTGTCGCACAGAACGACCGTCTCGGCCCCGGCCCCCGCAGCCGCCCGCAGACATGCCCGCGCGTACGCCGTGTCCGCCCGCCACCCGTCGAAGAAATGCTCAGCGTCGTAGATCACGCGCTTGCCCTCGCCGACGAGAAAGGCGACCGACTCGGCGATCATCCTGAGGTTCTCGGCACGGTCGACTTTGACCACTTTCTCGAGGTGGAGCCCCCACGTCTTGCCGACCAGCGTGCAGACTCGGGCATCGCATTCGGCCAGCAGCCGCAGGCCCGGATCGTCGTCGGCGCGTGTCGCCCGCCGCCGGGTCATCCCGAACGCGGCGATCTCCGCCCCTTCGAAGGTCTCGCCCGCCAGCAGATCGAACAGCTCGCGCTCCTTCGGGTTCGAAGCCGGGAAGCCCGCCTCGATCAGGTGGACGCCGAGCTCGTCGAGCTTGTGCGCGACGCGGACCTTCTCGTGCGCCGACAGGGACATCCCCTCCCCCTGCATTCCGTCGCGCAGCGTCGCGTCATATAGCTGGATCGTCTTCAAGGTGACTCCTAGTACGTCGAAAGTTGGCCCCGGCGGAATTCGGTCAGCAGCCGGACGCGCGGGCTCGCGCTAGCCGGCCGCCCGCGTAATTCGCCGCGCGTCGAGGACCCGGCACGCCATCACGCGCTCGCGATCCCGAGCTCCGCCGACGCGCTGCCGGCCACCCTGGCGGCCGCGTCGCCGGTCGTCGGCGCCGCGTCCGGCTCGGCCGGCCCCGTGGTCGCCGGGAAGTCGACGATGTCAAGCCACTCCAGATACCGCTCCGAGCGCCCGTGGAGGGCATCCTCGAACGCCCGCTGGAGGACCATCGTGATCTCGCCCGGCCTGCCCGTCCCGATGTCATGGTCGTCGATCTCCCGGACCGGGACCAGCTCGGCCGCCGTCCCGCTCATGAAGACCTCGTCGGCCAGATACAGCTCCGCCCGGGCCAGATCCCGCTCGAGCACCTCGTAGCCGAGGTCCCGGGCGATCGCCAGCAGCGACTTGCGGTTGATCCCGTCGAGGATCGACGCTGTCTGCGGCGGCGTGATGACGACGCCGTCACGCACGACGTAGATGTTCTCGCCCGACCCCTCGCACACCCGGCCGTGGTCGTCGAGCAGGATCGCCTCGTCGTAGCCGGCCTTGACCGACTCGACCTTCGCCAGCACGCTGTTGAGATATTGGCCGGACGCCTTCGCGTGCGGCATCAGCGAGTCCGGGCTGATCCGCCGCCACGACGACACCTTCGCCCGGATCCCCGACGTGTTGCCCTCCTCGCCGAGGTACGCCCCCCACTCCCAGAGCGCGACGGTCGCCTCGACCGGCACGTCCAGCGGGTTGAGGCCCATCTGGCCGTAACCGCGGTAGACGAGCGGCCGGATGTACGACGACCGCAGGCCGTTGCGGACGATCAGCTCGTGCGTGACCTGCCGGAGCTTGTCGGTCGAGTACGGCATCGGCATGTAGTAGAGCTTGGCCGACCGCTCGAGCCGGTCGAGGTGGTCCTGGTGGCGGAAGATCGCCGGACCGTGCTCGGTGTCGTAGCACCGGATCCCCTCGAAGACGCCCGTTCCGTAGTGCAGGCCGTGCGTCAGGACATGGACCTTCGCGTCCTCCCAGGCGACGAACTCCCCGTTCAGCCAGATGAGGTCCGCTTGGTTCACGTCAGACCGACCTTTCCCCTATGCCTGTAAATGCTCGAGCACGGCCCCGAGAGCCTCGGCCGTGGTCGCCCGACCACCCAGGTCACGGGTCCGCAGACCGCCCTGGAGGGCGAGGTCCACGGCTGATTCTACCGCCGCGGCCTCGGCTTCCAAGCCCAGTCCGTGCCGGAGGAGCATCGCCGCCGACAGGAACATCGCCAGCGGGTTGGCGATTCCCTGGCCCGCGATGTCCGGCGCCGACCCGTGGACCGGCTCGAACACGCCCGGACCGCCGGCCCCGAGCGACGCGCTCGGCAGCATGCCGATCGACCCGGTGATCATCGCCGCCTCGTCGCTGAGGATGTCCCCGAACATGTTCTCCGTGACGATCACGTCGAAGTCCGCCGGGTTCGACACGAGCTGCATCGCCGCGTTGTCGACCAGCAGGTTCTCCAGCGGGATGTCCGGGAATTCGTCCCGGCCGACCCGGCCGGCGACCTCCCGCCAGAGCCGCGACGTCTCGAGCACGTTCGCCTTGTCGACGCTCGTCACCTTCCGCCGGGCCGCTCCGAACGCGACCCGGACGATCCGCTCGACCTCGACCGTGCTGTACGCGCACAGGTCGCTCGCCGAGTCGGCGGTTCGCGTCTTCTCGCCGAAGTAGATCCCCCCGGTCAACTCCCGGACGACCAGCAGGTCGGTCCCCTCGATCCGCTCCCGCCGCAGCGGGCTCGCGTCATACAGCGCCGGGAGCGGCCGGACCGGCCGGAGGTTCGCAAACAGGCCGAGACCCTTGCGCAGGCCCAGCAGCCCCTGTTCGGGGCGCGGCTTGTCAGGGTCGGTCGTATCCCACTTCGGCCCGCCGACCGCCGCCAGCAGGATCGCGTCGGCCGTGCCGCACGCGGCCAGGACGTCGTCGGTCAGGCCGACCCCGTGAGCGTCGATCGATGCCCCGCCGAAGACGTGCTCGTCGGCCTCGAAGTCGATCACCCGGCCGAGGAGGTCGAGCGTCGGACCCATGATCTCCGGGCCGATCCCGTCGCCGGGCAGCGTGACGATGTGGTGCGTCATCCGGCGGAGCACCCTACTACCGACGGCCTCGACGGTCGACCGCCGACCCGCACGACCGCGACCTTCGCAGTTCGCGCGTGTTCCCGTTGGCATGAGACCACACCTCGCAGCCGCCGCAGCGCTCGCCGGACTCACGATCCTCGCCGGCGCCGCGACCGGAGCCCTCGGCGCGACCGGCACCCCTGGGACGACTGGCACCACAGGGGCGACCGGGACCACGGGTACGACCGGAACGACAGGGACGACGGGAACGACCGGGACCACGAGCACCGGGACGACCGGGACGACGGGCGTCCCGACTCCAGCACCGGCGGCGCCGTTCGCCGCGGGTCCGGTCCTCGCCACGCTCGACGCCGACGTGCCGGTCGCGGCCGGTGGCGGCTGGGTGCTCTGGAGCGTGCCCGTGACCGGCGGCTATGGACTCGTCGGGTCCCACGGCGGACTCACGCGGGCGCTCAACGTCGCGCCCCGGCCCGAGCCGTTCGACGTCAGCGTCGGCACCAGCGCGACCGGCGCGCCGGTCGTGACGTTCTCCCGCTGCCTGAAGACGCCCGGGCCGGTGGCGATCGGCCTCGGGGTCATGAACCCGCTTTCGGGCCGCGGCTGCCGGATCCACGTCCTCAACCTCGCAACCGACCGGGAGAGCACGCCGGCGATCCCGCATCCGACCGGGACTTCCGACACGACGGGGTCGATGTCTCACGGGCGGATCGCCTTCGCCCGGCTCGACCCGGCCCACCACCAGCAGGTCCAGCAGATCCTGCTGTGGACACCCGGCCACCGGAGCTTGAAGACCCTCCCGCACGGGGTGATGCCCGGCAAGTGCCCGTCCAAGGAGGACTGCGCCGGAATCTCCCGCTCGGGCGCCGTCCAGGGACTCGCATACGACGGTCGGCTGATCAGCTTCCTCTGGGAGCCGTCCGGGTACGACGTCGGCGACGCGGCGTGGGAGGTCCGTGCCGACAACGCCGCGACCGGCCACAGCACGCGCGTCAGCAGCGGCGGCGCCGGCGAGGTCTGCGGCGGGCCTGGCGACACCGACCTGGTCGCGCCGTCGCCGCCGGTCCTCGACGGGCACACGGTCCGACTCGTCTCGCTGGAAGGCGCCTGCTACGTCTTCGACAGCGTCTTCGGCCAGATGAACACGGCAACCGGCGGCAACGGGTCCTACGCCAAACTGCCCGGCGTCATCCTCGGCATCGCCGAGGACGGCAGCAGGCTCTACGCCGTCGAGGCGCCAGCCCCGGCCGACGAGACCAACCCAACATGCACGACGGCCGCCCCGTGCCAGATCCAGCAGATCCCCCAGCCGGCTCCGCTCCTGCACGAGTCGCGCAAACCGAGCTCGCCGATCTTCTGAGCCGACGGCGGCCGGGGACCTCGCAGCCCGCGATCGCCGGCCTGGCCGCGATCCTCGCGCTCGCCGCGTGCTCCAGCGGTGGGCGCAACCCGACCCAGGCCGCCGCGGGCTCGCACCGGACGGCAGGCCGGGCGACTCGACCGGTGGCCGGGCCCGCCCGATCCGCGGCCTGGTCGACCGTCACGTCGGTTCCGGTCGCGGCCAACCTGACCGGCGCGGCGGTCGGTGGTCGAGCCGTCGTGGTCGGGGTCAGCGGCCTGGACGGAGGAGTGTCGTGCGTCCACCCGATCGGCGTCTCCGGCGGCCTGATCGTCGCGGGCCTCAGCCGACCCCCGACAGCCGCGCCGGCCAGCCCACCGAAAAGCCGGCCGGGTGACCTTGGCCTGAACATCGACGACGGGCCGGTCGCGACGGGAAGCGGCGCGGCCGTCATGTTCAGCAGGCCGCTGTCGTTGTCCGACGACTGCGAGACGAGCGAGAACCTCGATCTGGCCAGGCTCGACGCGGGCGGCCGTCTGACCGACGACTCCCGGCTGGCGAGCGGCCTGACGCTCGAGAATTCCGTGGTCCGGGGCAACCGCCGGGGCGCCGTCGCGGCCGCGTGGATCCAGACGACGCAGGCCGATCGACCGCCCGCGATCCTCCGCCTCGTGATCGCGCCGACCGGCCGGCCGCCCCAGCCGGCGATCCGGATCGCCGAACGCGTGTCGCCCGGCGGCTTCACGGCCGGCATCGCGAGTGCCGGGCTGGGGATCGACGGCGCCGGCGACACGCTGGTCGCGTACGCGACCGACCGGCACGTCTTCGCCGAGACGCTCGACCCGCTCGGCAACCGCGGGGCCGTCCAGACGATCGGGCCGTGCAACGGCACCTGCGAGGTCACCGTGGCCGACGCCCCGAACGGACGAGCGGTGATCGCCTGGAGCAGTCAGAGCGGCTCGTCCGAGCCGTCAAGCCCGCTCGCCATTCGCGCGGCGATCCGCCAGGCCCCGGACCAGCCGTTCGGGTCGAGCCGGGTCGTCGACCCCGGCCAGACGCTCGACACGCCCCAGGGCAAGCCGCGGGCGGCGATCGCGTCGGGCGGCCGGGCGATTCTCGAGTGGACGAACGCCGCCGGCCCGCCGGCGGATGACACCCACCCGGTCCGGGCGGCGATCGCCCCGCCCGGCGGGTCGTTCGGCCCGATCATCGCGCTCGCGCCGAACGGCGAATCCGGGACCGTCGCGATCGGACCCGACGGCGAGGGACTCGTGACCTGGGTGGACTCCCCGCCCGCCGCGGACGGCGTCGGCCCGGTTCGGGCCGCCCTCACGCCGGCCGGCGACCCCAGCCTGCTGGGGCCGACCACGCTTCCCGGGACCCGCGCCGGCGACGACCCCCTCGCGGCGTTCACCCCGGCCGGCACCCCGCTCGTGACGTGGGAGGCCGTCTCCGGGAACGTCCACGCGATCGCGATCTCGATTCACCGCTGACGCGCCGACACCGCGACTCTCGTCGCCGCGTGGAGTTCGTGGGATATGAGACGAATCCTCGCAGCCACAGCCGCCACGACCGTCGCGGGTCTTCGGGAGATGGCGCGAGTCGCCCGGCTGGTCGTCGTCTTTCAATGGGACAACACGCTGATGGACCGCTTCTGGCTCGTCCGCGACTATCTCCCCGAGTTCGCCGCCTGGGCTCGGACCCGACCCACGCTGACCACCCGGGCCGCGGCGATCGACGCCCGGATCGACACCGTGCCGATCCCCTGGGACTGCGTCGACGGGTTCTTCCACGCCCACTGGCGCCGTCCCCACGCCTACCTGGACGAACGGGTCCGCCGGGGCAGCTCCGTCTGGGCGCGGGTCGGGCCCGCCGTCGAGCGCCGCGCCGTCGCCGCCCTGGCCGCCGACCTCGAGTCCGGCGCCTGGCACGAGCGAAACGGCGGCCTGCTCGACCTCGACCAGGCCGAGATCGGCGCCCGGCTGCTGGTCGCGGGCTGAGCCCGCCCAGCGGCCGGACGCCCGACCTGCGCGCGCCGTCAGCTCACGCTGTGACCGTGTAGCGCCCCATCATCCCTCCCTGCATGTGGTCGGTGACATGGCAGTGGTAGAGCCAGTCACCCGCGTTGTCCTCCGTGTACTCGATCGTCGCCGTCGTCGACGGCCCGATCATCTGCGAGTCGGTGTGGTACACGCCGTTGAACCACCGGTGGCCGTGGAGGTGGAAGACGTGGAACTCCTTGCCGAGGGCCGCGATCCGCCAGCGGACCCGCTCCCCCACCCTCGCCTCGAAGACCGGCGTGTTCCCGAGGTACGCCCGGCCGTTGAAGCAGTCGAAGTCCTGTGAGAGGACGGGCACGTCGTCCTGGTAGAGGTCGTGGAAGAACAGGTAGAACTCCCGGTCGACCCGCGGCGTGTCCGCGTCCGTGACCGCGATGATCCCGAACATCCCGAGCTGGGCTGCAAGCTCCATCGGGTTGGCCACCGACGGGTCGGCCCCCGGGTAGAACTGCGGCATCGAATGGTCGTGATACGGCCAGGTCCCGACCGCCGTCGCCGGGACCGTGTAGTGGTAGGTGTACGTCTCGCCGTACGCGACCGCGGCCCCGTTGCGCGAATCCCCGCCGCGGTCCCGGTAGGTCCATGACCCGTCGCTCCCCGACGCATACCGCCAACCGTGGACGTGAAACGAGTGTGGCCATCTGAACTCGGCGTCGTTGTTGCGCAGGTGCACCGTCACCCGGTCGCCGACCTCAGCCCGCAGCAGCGGTCCCGGGATGCCGGTGTTCGGGCCGATTCCCGCCGGCCCATCGTCCGCCGGAAGCGGAGCCCCGAAGCCCGGCGTGTAGCCGCGAAAGCCGAGCCCGGCGAAGCTCGCCCCGCTGACCGCCACGCCCATCATCTGGTCGAAGCCCGTCGGCACGAGGTTCTGCTCGAAGGACTCGATCGACAGCCAGAACTCCCGGTGGCGTCCCGACCCGATCCTCGCCGGCGCCGGCCCGGCGACCGGCGCGGCAAGCGCCGGGGGTCCGACCGCGCCGAGGCCGCCGAGGGCGCCTCCGGCCGCGGCCGCGCCCAGGAGTGAGCGACGTGACAGGCGTACTGGGTCTTCCGGAACTTGTTCGTGATCGGTGCTCGGCATCGCGGGCATCCTCCGTTTTCGGCTTGGGCTGACCACGCCGCGGACTCGCGCCCGACCACTGGCCGGGCGCCGTTGCGGCGGTCCGATCTCGTGCAGACGTCGACCTCTCTCCCCCGGCTACGACGACGCGGCGCTGCCAGCCGGCAGCGCTGCTCAGGGCGAGTGGTGGACGACAGGCCGCGACCGGGGCGGCGCCCGACCGGCCGCGCCGCTCGCGAGCGGGGTTTGCCGCGCCCGCCGGTCGACGCGGACCGGATCCCCCGACACGACTCCGGTCCCGGCTCGATCCGCCCGACGCCGCCGGGGACGGGCCGCAAGGCGCACGAGAGCCCGCGCGCCTCGTCTGGCCAGCGTGAACACGGCCGCGACGCCTACGGCCGCCGGGACCGCCCACCACCCGCCGGCGCCGAACACGCCAGCGAAGCCACCGGGATGCTCTGACTCGAAGACCATCTCGAGACCCTCGACCCCGCAGAATCCCACCGTCAGGAGGACGGCCCAGACGAGCCACGACTGCCACGGCCGGAGCCTCGCTCGCCGGAGCGACGCGTTTCCCCGCCGTGCCCGGATCACGCCGAAGCCGACGCCGACCGCCGGAATCGCGACCAGCAGGCCGGCGAGCAGGCTGGCCGTGCCGACATACGTGTCCCCGTGCGCGTGCAACTCGTGGCCGGCGTCCGCCCCATACGCGAGCAGGTACCGGAGCTCGTGGACCGCGAGCACACCGCCGGGGAAGATCGCCGGCCCCGACCAGCCCGGACGCATGCCGCGAAGTCCGTCGCGCCCGCCCGCGCTCCCGTCGGCTCTGCTCAGACCACGCACGATTGCCCGCCGATCATATTGGCCAATTCGGTCGAATCAGGCGACTTTCGTGCACTTCGATGCGCACCGTCGCCTGACCTGCTCCTGATAGGGTTTCGGTTAGGCTCGTATTAGGTGTTCGGGGTCGTTTCAGCCAGGCTCGCCCGCGCGGCGCTAGCCGGAGTGTTCCGTGCCCGGTCGTGACGGTGCTGGTGTCTGGCTGCGGCCATGCGGTGCGCGGTCCAAATAAGTAAGTGGTAAGAACTTTGGAGGTGCTCGGCATGTCGACACGGCGGCGATCACAAACTGCACTCGTGGCCGCGCTGGCACTCGGTGCCACGGTCCTCGCGGCCTGCGGGAGCAGCTCGACGGGCGGCACGACCGCCGGGACGGGGTCCGCCGCGTCGGCGACCGTCGACACGAAGACGATGCCCGGGTACGGCAAGGTCCTCGACACGGCGTCGGGCAAGCCGCTCTACGTCTTCAGCGCCGACCCGTCACAGGCCAGCAAGTGCACCGGGTCGTGCGCCACCCTGTGGAGCCCCCTCGCCAAGACCGGCGCGCCGACCGCCGGACCGGGCGTCAACGGCTCGCTGCTTTCGAGCTTCACCCGGGCCGACGGCACGATCCAGGTTCTGTACAACGAGCAGGCCCTGTACACCTACACCGGCTCGGGCCTGATCTCCGCGGAGGGCCTCACCTCACACGGCGGGACCTGGTACCTGATCACGCCGGCCGGCAAGCCGATCACGAAGACGACCAGCGGCGGGTATTGACCACCGTGGACGGCGCGCCGCACACGCCGACGCGGTCGCGACCCCGACCGGCGCTCACGGTCACGAGGGCATGAGCAGCAGCCTGCCGGGCCGCCAGCCCGCGGCGGCGGCTGCACAGGCGACGGACGAACAGCCGGGCTCGCGCCGGGGATGGCTGCTCGCCGTCTGCTGCGTCGCGCAGTTCATGGTCATCCTCGACCTGTCGATCGTCAACGTATCGCTCCCCTCGATCCAGGTCAGCCTGCGGTTCTCCTCGGCCGACCTCCAGTGGGTCATCGACGCCTACGCGATCGTCTTCGCCGGCTTCCTGATGCTCGCCGGCCGGGTGGCCGACCTGTTCGGCCAGCGGCGGACGTTCGTCGGCGCGCTGGCGCTCTTCGGCCTCGCCTCGCTCGCCGGCGGGTCGGCGCCGACCAGCGGCGTCCTGATCGGCGCGCGCGCACTCCAGGGTCTCGGCGGCGCCCTGATGGCGGCCTCGTCGCTCGCGATCATCACGTCGTCATTCGCAGCCGGGCCCGAGCGCCATCGGGCGATCGGTCTCTGGGGCGCGATGAACGGCGCCGGCGGCGCAGCCGGCGTGCTGCTCGGCGGGATCATCACCCAGGAGCTGAGCTGGCGCTGGGTGCTCCTGATCAACCCGCCGATCGCGATCGCCGCCGCCCTCGTCGCCCGCGGCGTCGTCTCCGACCACAGAGCGGAGAAGCGCCCCGGCTTCGATCTCGCCGGCGCCCTCGTCCTGACGATCGGCCTCCTCGTCGAGGCGTACGGCGGCGTGACCGCCGGGTCCGACGGCTGGGGCTCGGCCGCCGCGCTCGTCCCGATCGCGGTCGGGACCGTCCTGCTCACGCTCTTCCCCCTGATCGAAGCCCGCGCCGCCGCGCCGCTCGTGCCGCCCGGGGTCTTCGTCGGCCCGCTGCGGATCATCAACGCGATCGTCCTGCTCTTCAGCGCCGCCCTCTTCCCGATGTGGTACGTCGGCTCGCTCTATCTCCAGCAGGTGCTCGCACTCTCACCGATCGCCACTGGCCTGACCTTCCTGCCGATGGCCCTCGCGATCTTCGCCTGCGCTTCGCAGGCCGGACGACTCGTCGGCCGCGCCGGCGTCCGGCCCGTGCTCGGCGGCGGCCTGATCCTGATGGCCAGCGGGATGGCCCTGTTCGCGAGGATCGGCGCCAGCGGCAGCGCCGTCCAATACGTGATGCTGCCCGGCATCCTGACCGCGATCGGGATCGGCTTCTCGATCGTCCCGTCGACGATCGCCGCGACCCAGAACGCCAAGCCCGGCCAGGGCGGTCTCGCATCCGGCCTCGTGAACACGTCCCGCCAGGTCGGCGGTGGCCTCGGCCTCGCGATCCTGATCTCGTTCGCGACGCAGCACACGACCCACCTGATCAGCACCGGGAAGGCCGTGCCACAGTCGCTGACCGACGGCTTCCGGATCAGCTACCTGATCGCCGCCGGGCTCGCCGGGCTCGCCGCCCTGCTGACGTTCACGCTCGTGCCGAACCCCGCCCCGCCCGGCCGAAAGCCCCACGCCGGGCGATTCGTCGGGATCGGCGTCGCCGGCCTGCTCGCCTGCTTCGCGGCCGTCGCCTTCGGCTTCCCCCGCTCACACGGCGCACCGCTCGGCGCGTACACCGCCAGGGGCGCCTACACCTATGTCTCGGCGCCCGGGCTCCACCCGCCGAAGATCCAGTCGGACGCGCCGGCGGCCAGCGCGCAGATCCCCGGCTACATCATGCTCGCGAACTTCTACGACGTCACGAAGCCTCCGATCGTCGGCCAGAGCGGGCCGCTGATCCTCGACGGGAAGATGCAGCCGGTCTGGTTCCGGCCGGTCCCGGCCGACGACGTCGCCTCGAACCTCGACACCGGGACATATCAGGGCAAGCCGGTGCTCAGCTGGTGGCAGGGGAACGTCACCGCGACCGGTCAGATCAACAGCGGCGAGGACGTCGTCGTCAACCAGCACTACCAGACGGTCGCAACCCTGAAGGGAGCCGACGGCTGGGTGCTCACGCTCCACTCGTTCCTGATCCAGGGCGACGACGCCTGGGTCACGGCGAACAAGCCGGTCCCCGCCGACCTCGCCAAGTACGGCGGCGTGAACGGCGGAGCCGTCGTCGACTCCGCCGTCCAGGAGTACAACCTGACGACCGGAAAGCTGCTCTACAGCTGGAATGCGTCCGACCACATCCCGGTCTCCGACTCCTACGCCCAGCCCCCGGCCAACGGCTTCCCGTGGGACGCGTACCACGTCAACTCGATCGACCTCCACGCCGACGGCACGTTCCTCGTCTCGATGCGCAACACGTCGGCGGCCTACGAGGTCGACATCGCGACCGGCAGGATCCAGTGGACGCTCGGCGGCAGGCACTCGAGCTTCGCGATCCCGCCGGCCGACCACTTCGAGTGGCAGCACGACGTCGAACTGCATGGCGGCTCGGTGGTCACGATGTTCGACGACCACTGCTGCGACATCACCGGCGCCGGCCAGTTCCTCGCCGCGACCGGCCCGTCCCGCGGGCTGACGCTGAAGCTGGACCTCGCCAACCACACCGTGTCCAGCGGCGTCGAGTTCTCCCACGGGGCGACGTTCGAGTCCGAGTACATGGGCAACGTGCAGACGCTGCCGGACGGGAACGTCTTCGTCGGCTGGGGCGAGGTCCCCTACTTCTCGGAATACACGAAGTCCGGCAAGCTCCTCTTCGACGGGATCTTCCCGTCCCCGGACATCACCTACCGCGCGTACGTCCAGCCGTGGGTCGGACTGCCGGTCGCCCCGCCGGCCGGCGCGGCCCGCACCGACGGCGGGAAGACGACCGTCTACGCGAGCTGGAACGGCGCGACCAGGCTCGCCGCCTGGAAGGTGCTGGCCGGGCCAGGACCCGACCAGCTGACGACCGTCGCCACACGGGCGACGTCCGGGTTCGAGACGTCGGTCCCGATCGGTCAGAGCGCCGGCGACTTCAAGGTCGAGGCACTTGACGCCGCCGGCCGGGTGATCGGGACCTCCAAGGTCTTCACGCCGGCCGGCTGAACGCGTCAGCGACCGCCGTCGAGCGCCGTCGTGACCGGGCCGACTCGCTCCCGGTCGGCCTCGTACGCGGAGATCCGATCGCCCTGGGCGAGCGTCAGCGCGATGTCGTCGAGCCCGTTGAGCAGGCGGTGGCGCAGCTCGCCCTCGATCTCGAATCCGACCGACCGGCCGGCGAAGCGCACCTCCTGCGCCTCGAGGTCGACCTCGCCGGTCCCGGCCTTCGCCAGCGCGCGGACGTCCTCCTCGCCGAGCACTACCGGCAGCAGTCCGACCTTCGTGCAGTTGGAATAGAAGATGTCCGCGAAGCTCGGCGCGACCACCGCCCGGAAGCCGTAGTCCTCGAGCGCCCACGGCGCGTGCTCGCGCGACGAACCGCAGCCGAAGTTCCGACCAGCCGCGAGGATCGGGTTGCGCGGCAGGTTCCAGCCCGGCTCCTTGGCCCAGTCGTAGAACAGGAACTCACCGAACCCGGTCCGCTCGATCCGCTTGAGGAACTGCTTGGGGATGATCTGGTCGGTGTCGACGTCGGCCCGGTCGAGGTGGCTGACGCCGCCCGCGATGACCTTCACAGGTTCCATGGATCAGTTCTCCCAGTCGCGGATGTCGACGAAATGGCCGGCGATCGCCGCGGCCGCGGCCATCTCGGGTGAGACGAGGTGCGTCCGGCCGCCGCGGCCCTGACGACCCTCGAAGTTGCGGTTCGATGTCGACGCGCACCGCTCGCCCTCGGCCAGGATGTCCGGGTTCATCCCCAGGCACATCGAGCAGCCCGCCGTCCGCCAGTCGAAGCCGGCCGCCCGGAAGATGTCGTCGAGTCCCTCGGCCTCGGCCTGGATGCTCACACGCTGTGACCCCGGGACGACCATCGCGTTGACGTGGCCGGCCACCTTCCGGCCCTTGACGACCGCCGCCGCCGCCCGCAGGTCGCCGATCCGCGAGTTCGTGCACGACCCGATGAAGACCCGGTCGAGCTTGACGTCCTGCATCGGCGTTCCCGCCTCGAGTCCCATGTACGCGAGCGCCCGCTCGGCGGCCTCCTGGTCGTCGGCGCCGGCGAAGTCATCCGGTCCCGGCACGCTGCCGGCGACCCCGACGACCATCCCCGGCGTCGTCCCCCACGTGATCTGCGGCGAGACCCTCGACGCGTCGACGACGACCTCACGGTCGAACGCCGCCCCCGGATCGCTGCGGAGCTCGCGCCAGCCGGCAACCGCCTCCTCCAGGGCCGCCGGCGTCCCCGGCCGGGCGTCGCGCTCGAACCAGTCGAAGGTGACGTCGTCCGGCGCGACCATCCCCGCCCGGCCGCCGCCCTCGATCGTCATGTTGCAGACCGTCATCCGGCCCTCCATCGACAGCGCCTCGATCGCCGGACCCATGAACTCGACGACATGGCCGGCAGCGCCCGACACGCCGATCTGGCCGATCGTCGCGAGGATCAGGTCCTTCGCCGTGACGCCGAACCCGAGCCCGCCGTCGTAGCGGATCGACATCGACCGCGGCTTCGGCTGGGCCAGGCACTGGGTCGCGAGGACGTGCTCGACCTCACTCGTCCCGATCCCGAACGCCAGGGCGCCGAACGCCCCGTGGGTCGCCGTGTGCGAATCCCCGCAGACGATCGTCATACCCGGCTGGGTCACGCCCAGCTCCGGACCGATCACGTGGACGATGCCCTGCCGGTCGGACCCCAGCGAGTAGACCGGCACGCCGAACTCCTCGCAGTTGCGCTCGAGCGTCTCGACCTGCACCCGGGAGAGCGAGTCACGGATCCGCGACGCGACCGGCGTGCCGTCGGTCGGGACGTTGTGGTCGGCCGTCGCCAGCGTCCGATCCGGCCGGTGGACGACCCGCCCGGCGAGCCTCAGCCCGTCGAAGGCCTGCGGGCTGGTCACCTCGTGGACGAGGTGCAGGTCGATGAACAGCAGGCCGGGCGCCACCTCGTGGGCCGACCAGATCTTGTCGAGCAGCGTCTGGGGCATCGCA
Organism: Solirubrobacteraceae bacterium; assembly: GCA_036268015.1. GTDB lineage: Bacteria > Actinomycetota > Thermoleophilia > Solirubrobacterales > Solirubrobacteraceae > Palsa-513. Next base: position 26,202 of record DATAUX010000231.1, read on the forward strand.
ACCTCTCTTTCCGTGACGACGGTCAGCTACGCCGGAGGCCCGCGGCCAGGACGGCCAGGAGCCGGGCCTCGCCGGGACCGGGATTCTCAAAATGGTGCGGCAGGTCCGAGTCGAACGTCACGCAGTCGCCAGCGCTCAGCGAGTACTTCTCGCCATCGCAGACGAGGACGACCTCGCCCTGCTCGACGAGCGCCGTCTCGACGCTCCCCGGCTCGTGCATCGGCGGATCCTCGCGACCCCCGGTCGACGCCCCGGCGGCGAGCGTGTGCCGCGAGAGCTCGGCCCGCTGGCCGGGTCGCGGCGCGCTCAGCAGCTCGTAGCGGTGTCCCCGTCGCGCGTTGCCGCCCGGACGCCGGTCGCTGGCCCGCACGACCGTCACGGCCCCATCCTCGTCGAGTCGCAGGAGCTGCGACAGGCGCAGGTCAAGACCCTGGGCGATCCGCGCCGCGACGTGCAGCGTCGGGCTCGTCTCCCCCCGCTCGACCTGCGAGAGCATCGGCGCGCTGACACCCGACCGGACCGCCAGCTCACGCAGCGAGAGCCCCATCGCGTCGCGCAGCGCGCGCACCCGCGGGCCGACGGTGCTCGCCTGCTGGACGTCGTCGCGAGGTGAGGCTGCCATACGCCCGTACGCTATCACGTACGGCTGCCGGGTGCGATCGCGGTAGTCTGCCGCGTGTGCCCATGCCACCACTGACCCGTCCCGACGTGCTCGTGCTCGCCGGCGGCGGCACCCTCGGCGAGGCCTGGATGACCGGCCTGCTCGCCGGCGTCGAGGACGCCGGCGGGCTCGATCTGCGCCAGACCGAGTCGTTCGTCGGGACGTCCGCCGGGTCGATCGTCGCCGCCCGACTCGCCGCCGGCGTGACGCTCCGCCGCCCGCGGTCGATCCAGCCCGCCGCCGAACCCGGAACGCCGGCGGCCGCCTCTCAGACCGACCTCGTCGCACCGATCGCCCAGTCGCCCGACCCCGGGGCCGTCGACTGGCTCGAGCGGACTGCCGGCCGGGTCCTGGCGCCGGTGATCGGCCCGGCCCTCCGTCTCGAGCGACTTCCCGGAGAGCTCGTCCGCAGAGGCGTCCTCGCCGTCCTGCCCGACGGCACCCGGTCGCTCGCCGAGCTCGAGCGCTCGATCGACGGCGACCGGACTCGCTTCGACGGCCGCCTGCGGATCGTCGGCGTCGACCGCCACAGCGGACGGCGCGTCGTCTTCGGCGCGCCCGGCGCGCCCGACGCCTCCGTGGCCCGGGCAGTCGTCGCCTCATGCTCGATTCCCGGCTTCTTCCACGCCGTCGAGATCGACGGGCGCGAGTACGTCGACGGCGGCGTTTGGAGCATGACCAACCTCGACGCCGCCCCGGTCGGCAGGCGCACCGAACTGCTCTGCCTGAACCCGATGCACGGCCTACCGCTCGCGATGCTCTCCCGGCTCGGCCTCGTCAACCGCGCCTTCCGCGGCCGCGAGGCGCTCGAGGTAGCCGTCGTCCGCGGCCGCGGCGCCCGCGTCCGCGTGATCGGGCCGGCGCCCGAGCCCGCCCGGCTGATGGCTGGCGACCTGATGGATCCCGGCCCGCGCGAGGCCGTTCTCCACGGCGGCTATGCCCAGGGACTCGGGCTCGCTCGCGCCGGCTGAGCCCGGGCACGGCGGATCACGGGATCGTGAACGCGTAGGTCCCGATCGTCGAGGTTCCCGCGCCGTCTGACGTGCTGTAGGCGATCGCCCCGCCGAAGCGCCCTGGGCACCACCCTTCGCGACCGTTCTCCCGGGCGCCGCGCGGTTTCCGGAGCACGAACCGGACCGTCGATCCCGCGGCGATGTCGGTCGTCGTCGCATAGAACCCGCCCCCGGTCCGCTGATCCACGCAACCGGTCCCGATCGGCCCGTGGAGCGTCGCCGTGTAGTGGCGATCGAACCGCCTGATCCCGACCGGCGCCCGGAAGCTCAGCCTGACGACGGCGAAACGCCCCGGGCTCGCGATCCGGACCCGGACGGGGAGATCGCTCGGCAGCTTCGGCTGCGGCGCCCGACCGGCGGCCGCGACGCCGGGGAGTGCGGCCTTCGACCGACCCGGGCCGGCGACGCGGACCACGCGACCGTCGGCGAAGGTCGCGACCACCGAGAACTTCGGCGGCCGGACGAACTCCCCCGGCTGGATCCGACCCCCGCTTCGCGCCGCGTCGACCAGCGCCTGCTGCGCGGACACGCCCCGCGCGCGGTCGGTCGCCAGCGTGCGCGCCGCCCGGTCGGCCGCCGCCTGCTCCACCCGATCCGCCGCCACGTACGGCCCGATCGGGCGCGCCACGGCGAACAGGTACGCCCCGCCGCTCCGCGCGCCGGTCCGCGTCGACGCCAGCGTGACACCGCCCGGGCCGAGGAGCCTCACCCGGCGGGCGTCCGGTCCGAGCAGGCCGTAGCGGAGCACCGTCACGCTCGTGATCGGACATTCCCGGCGACTTCCGGCCGGACAGCGGCGAGAATCGCCGCGGCCGCCGATCACCCGGATCGACTGGAGTCCCCGCACGATCGGGAAGCCGTCGCGCGACTGCCCGCTGCAGATGCTCGAGTCACCCTCCGGCCACGCGTGGAGCGGCTCGAGCGTGTCCGGCGGCGAGAACACGCCAACCCGCCCGTCGGCGATCTGCCCGAGCTGGACGCAGTCTCCGCCGCGCGAGGACCGGAAGACGCGGAGCGTCCACGGCGGCCCGCCCGCCGGGTCGGCGACGCGCAGGCCCAGCGTGCGGACCGCTCCGCTCAGGACGCCGCCACCCGTGCTCGGCACCGGCCTCGCGTTCGGGTCGGGGTCGTACGCCCGACCGATCCGGATCGTCCCGGTCGCGGCCAGCGCACCCCCGCCGATCACGAGCGCGATCGCCGCAGCCAGGACGAGCGGCCGGCGCCAGAAGCTTCGGGCCCGCCGGTGGCGGCGGCGCACGGCGACGCGGAGCTCTCGCTCGAGGTGGTCGAAGGCGGTCATCTGGTCTCCTCCAATCTGGCGCGCAAACGCGCCAGGCCACGGTGGACGCGCTGGCGCACGACATGCTCGGAGCAGTCCAGCTCAGCCGCGATCTCCTCGTACGCCCGCTCGTCGACGACCCGCGCGACGAGCGCCAGCCTGGTCTCCTCGGGCAGCTCGGCCAGCGCCAGCCCGAGCGCGTCGTCGCCGGCGGCCGCTCGCTCGTCGACCGCCAGCAGGTCCGCGTCGGTCAGCGGCGTCGGCTCGACGCCGAGCCGGCGTCGCGCGTCATCCTCGATCCGGCCCCGCCGCAGCGAATCCCGC
>DATAUX010000232.1:0-13343 GCA_036268015.1 Solirubrobacteraceae bacterium
CTCGGGCACGCCCCCGCCCAGCGGTTCGGTCAACTCGGCCCGACGAGCGCCCGAGCGAAGTCGGCCGCGTCGAACGGCCGCAGATCCTCGAGCTGCTCCCCCACGCCGATCAGCTTGACCGGTATCCCGAGCTCGGCGGCGATCGCGAGCGCGATCCCGCCCTTGGCGGTGCCATCGAGCTTGGTGAGCACCAGGCCCGAGACATCGATCGTCTCGGAGAACAGCTGGGCCTGGCGCAGCCCGTTCTGCCCCGTGGTGGCGTCGACGGTGAGCAGCGTCTCGTGCGGCGCCTCGGGGATCTGCTTGGCAATCACGCGCCGCACCTTGGCGAGCTCGGCCATCAGGTTGTCCTGGGTGTGGAGGCGGCCGGCGGTGTCGATCAGCACCACGTCGGCGCCATCGCGCCGCGCCTGGCCGATCGCGTCGAACGCGACCGAGGCCGAGTCAGCGCCGGTGTCACCCTTGATGAAGCCGACCTCCGCGCGCTGGGCCCACTGCTCGAGCTGCTCGACGGCGGCGGCGCGGAACGTGTCCCCCGCGGCGAGCACAACGGAGCGATCCAGCTCCTGGCTCAGATGCCACGCGAGCTTGCCGAGCGTCGTCGTCTTGCCCGTGCCGTTGACGCCGGCGACCAGGATCACCGTCGGCTCGGGGCGCAGGTCGATCGTGTCCTCGCCGGTGCGGGCGATCTCGGTCAGCAGCTCGACGAGGCGGTCAGACAGCGCCTGACCGCCGGACAACGTGTTCTCGGTGGCCTCCTGCTCGAGCTGCGCCACGACCTTCGCGGTCGTCTGAGCGCCGACGTCGGCATAGATGAGCGCCTCCTCCAGCCGCTCCCATGTCTCCGGTGACAAATCCTCGAACAGCGTCGCCTGGATCTCTGACTGCAGCGCCTGGCGGGTCTTGCGCAGGCTCTCGCGCAGCCGCCGGAACCGTCCCATGCGCCGCTCGGAGCCCGCGGACTCGTCCTCGGCGGGCGCCGGCGGCAGCCCGTCGACGATGAACAGTTCCCGCCAGTCACGCGCCATGACGGCGGCGACCTTACCAGCGCGCGTGACGCGCGCAGCGACCCGCTCCGCCAGCGGCTACGCAGCCCGCTCGGCGGGCGCCGGGTCGGCCGGGAGCCGCCGCGAGATCACCTTCGAGATCCCGTCGGCCCCCATCGAGACCCCGTACAGCGAATCGGCCGCCTCCATCGTGCGCTTCTGGTGGGTGACGACGATGAACTGAGCGCGCGAGGAGTACTGCTCCAGCAGCGTGAGGAAGCGACTGATGTTGAGATCGTCGAGGGCCGCCTCGACCTCGTCGAGGATGTAGAACGGACACGGGCGCGCCAGGAACACCGCGAACAGGAACGCCAGCGCCGTCATCGACTTCCCCGCCGGCGTCAGCTCGATCTCCACGCCCATCAGCTCGTCCGGCCCACCGCCCTCGTCGGTCGACTCGTCGGCCGCCGCCTCCGCCTCCGCGCTCGCCTCCGCGTCCGCCGCCGCCGGGGCCGCCTGCCCTTCCTGACCCGAGCTCACCGCCCGCGGACCCGAATCCTCGCGCACCAGCCGCAGACGGCCCCGCCCACCCGGGAACAGCTGGCCGACCAGCTGCTCGAAGTTGCTGGCCGTCGCACCGAACGCCTCGTCGAAGCTGTCGGTGATCTGCTTGTCCGTATCCCTGATCAACGCCCGCAGCTCCCGCAGCGCCGTCTCCAGGTCGACCCGCTGGGCCTCCAGCTCCTCGACCCGCTCCAACGCCTCCCGGTACTCCTCCGCCGCCAGCGGATTGACCGGCCCGAGCTGCTCCCGCCGCTTCCCCAACCGCTCGATCCGCTCCCGCAGCGCCGTCCGTTGATCCTCGTCGAGCGGCTCCGTACCCGGCTCCGACTCCAGCCCAAGCCTCCCGGCGATCTCGCCCAGCTCGACGACCGCCTCCTGCGCCCGATCCCGCGACTGGGCCGCCAGGACCTCCGCCGCGGTGACCGCCTCCCCACGCTCGCGCAGGCTCCGCTGGAGGTCGGCCTCCGCCGTCGCGCACGCCCGCAGCTCGGCCGCGACCCCGTCGCTCGCCGCCCGGTCGGACTCCATCTCCGCCTCGAGCTTCGCCAACTCGGCGATCAGGCCCTCGCCGACCCGCGCCAGCACCCCGGCCGCCCGCTCCGCCCGCGGCGCCAGCGCCCGGTCGCGAGCCTCCTGCGTGCGCAGAACCACGATCCGCCGCTCCCGCGCCAGTCGCTCCCGCTCCGCCCGCTCGAGCGCCCGCCGCTCGGCCGCCAGCTCGCCCTCCAGCTGGGCCCGGCGGACCGCCGCCTCGCCCTGCTCCGGCGTCGCCCGCCGCTGCTCGATCATCCAACCCGCGTGGCGCTCCCGCTCCCGCGCCTCCGCATGTGTCCGGTCGGCCAGCCGCAGCGCCCGGTCGGCCGCCTCCCGGCCGACCAGCCTCTGCTCGAGCTCGGCCTGCGACCCCGCCCCCAGGGCCAGCGCCTCCTGCTCGGCCTGGGCCGCCCGCCCGGCCACACCGATCAGCGCCTCACGCCGGTTGCGCTGCTCGAGCGCCCGCTCCCGCCCACCGCTCGCCACCTGCCGAAGCTCGCCCGAGGACCCGAACCACACCCGGCCCGTCCGGGTCACCGCGATCCCCCCGAAGTCCTCCGCGACCCCGTCCAACGTCTCGACCACCCACGCGTCGGCCAGCAGCCGGCCGACCACGCCGACGACGTCCGGCCGACCCCGCACCAAGCCGACCAGCCGCCGCCCGCCAGGCGCCGGTGATCCCGGCTCGTCGGCCGCCGGATCCACCACCCCCGGATCGCCGCCCCGATCACCGACACCGTCACCGTCGCGATCAGCGTCGCCGTCGCCGTCGCCGTCCCGGTCGCCGGCCCGACCGACGAGCACCCGGCCACCATCCGCGCCCGCCCGGTCGAGCAGCGCGCCGCCGGCATGACGGTCGGCGACCACGGCGGCCGCCAGGCGGCCGCCGAGCGCGGCCGCCACCGCCAGCTCGTAGCCGGCCTCGACCTCGAGCCCGTGCTCGAGCGCGTCCGGCTGGCCCGACGCCGCCACATGACTGCGCAGGAACTGGTTGACCGCCGCCAGCTCGGCTCCGACGCCGGCCGCCTCCCGCCGCGCCGCCTCGACCGCCAGCTCGGCCGCTCGCCGCCCGGCCCGGGCCAGCTCGACCGCCGCCTCGGCGGCCGCGCTCTCCGCCTGCCGGGCCGCCCGCTCCTCCCCGAGCTCGGCGACCCGGGCGGCAGCCGCCACCCGATCCGCGTCGAGCGCGGCCAGCTCCCGCTCGAGCGTCGCCTCGTGCTCCTGGTCGAGACCCGCCAGCCCCAACTCGAGCTCGGTGATCCGCTCGGCTCCCGACGCCGTCTGCCCCGTCTCGTCCGCCTGCAGCCCGCCGAGCTCGACCGCCCGCCGTCCGGCCCGATCCTCCAAACCCGAAACGAGCTGCCGCGCCTGGTCGTGGCGCATCCCGACCCGATCCCGCGCGCTCCGCGCCGCAAACGCCCGCCGGGCGATCTCGTCCCGCCGGGCGCTCCGCTCCGACAGTGCCCGCTCGGCCGACTCCCGTCGCTTCGCCACAACCGTCAGCTCGGCCTCGACCGCCGCCCGCCCCGTCCGCGCAGCGGCCGCCTGGTCCTCGGCCACCACCCGCCGAGCCAGACGCAGGCGCACCTCGTCGCGGAGCAGCTCCCACCGCGCCTGCCCCGACTGGAGCTCCAGACGCTCGTGCAGCGCCGCCGCCTCCGCCTGGCGCTTGAGCGGCCGCAGCCGGGCCCGAGCCTCACGCTCGATGTCCAGCGACCGGTCGAGGTTCTCCTGGGTCCGCTCCAGCTTCAACTGCGCCCGCCGCCGGCGCTTGCGGTGCTTGCCGAGCCCGGCAGCCTCCTCGATCAGAAGCCGTCGGTCCCGCGGCTTGGACGTCACGATCGCCTCCACCCGTCCCTGCGAGACGACCGAGTGCGCCTCCTTGCCGATCCCCGTGTCCGACAGGACCTCGAGCACGTCGACCAGCCGGCACCGGGCCCCGTTCATCCGGTACTCGCCCTCGCCCGCCCGGTTCAGCCGCCGCACGATCGACAGCTCGCTCGCCGGCAGGTCGATCGTCCCGTCCGAGTTGTCGAGCACCAACTCGACCTCCGCCTCCTTGCGCGCCTGGACCCCCCGTCCGCCGGCGAAGATCACGTCCTGCATCGACTGGCCCCGAACCGCCAACGGCGACTGCTCGCCCAGGGCCCAGAGCACGGCGTCCGTGATGTTCGACTTGCCCGACCCGTTCGGTCCGACGACGACGCTGATGCCCTCGCCGAATTCCAACCGTGTCCGGTCGGGGAACGACTTGAATCCCTTCATCGACAACGACTTCAGGTACACCGGCTCACCCGCCCCGGCCCGGTCGACTCGACCCGGCCGTCATCTGAGCGCGCCCGTCACCGCATCCAGGGCCGCCCGCGCGGCTTCCTGCTCGGCGTGCTTCTTGCTCCGGCCCGACCCCCGAGCGATGCTCACGCCGGCGACCAGCGCGACCACGGCGAACGTCCGGTCGTGCGGCGGCCCCAGCTCCTCGACGACCTCGTAGCCGACCGTCTCCCCCGTCCGGGCCAACCGCTCCTGCAGGGTCGACTTGAAATCGACCGGGTGGTCGAGCGCCTGCTCGACCTCGTACTTGAACGCCTCGACGACCGCGGCCGCCGTCGGCTCGTACCCGGCGTGCAGGTAGCAAGCCCCGATCACCGCCTCGATCACCGACGCCAGGACCCGCTCCGTCTCGACCAGGGCAACCGCCGCGTCGCCGACGCTCGCCGGCGCCGCCGCCCGCAGCAGAGCCGGAACCCCCAGTCGCTCGGCCACCGCCCGGCACGAGACCCCAGAGACGGCCTGCGCCCGGATCTTCGTCAGCCGCCCGGCCCCGAACCGCTCGGCCTCGAGCCGCGGGTACAGGTACGTCGTGACCGCCAGCGACAGGACGCTGTCCCCGAGGAACGCCAGCCGCGCGTACGAGTCGCTGCGCCGCTGGGTCCACGACGCGTGCGTGAAGACCTGTCGGTGCAGATCCTCCGGCAGCTCGTCGAGCAGTTGACGTAGAAGGTCCAGAACTACGGGCCAGCGTGGGAGACGACGAAGTCGACGGCCTGGCCGACCGTCAGGATCTTCGCGGCCTGCTCGTCGGAGATCGACACGCCGTACGTGTCCTCGAGCTCCTGGACCAGCGTGTACAGGTCCAGTGAGTCGGCCTCGAGATCCTCCTTGAAACGCGTCGCCGGCTCGATCGCCGCCGGATCCAGGTCGAGCTCATCGGCCAGATGCCCCCGGATCAGGCCGAGCACCTCAGGCCCGGTCATCGCCGCCGCCCGACCGGCCGGCCCGCGGCCCGGTCGGCCGTCGACCGCGACGATCCGCGGCCGCCGGAGAGCATCTGAGAGTTCGCGTCAGTCATCTGCAACCGGCACGGTATCGCGATTCCCGGACACGCCAACGCCCGTCGTTCGCCGCAGCGCACCCGCCGCCTCGAGGGCTGCCTGGGTCCGCCCGACGACATCCTCCTCGACTCCCCGCCGCGCCCGCAGGATCGCCTGGGCGATCCCGTCCCGGCCGAAGCGCCCGTGCGGAAGGACGCCCAGCCGGCGCAGACCCAGCAGGTAGGCGCCGCCCTGACGCTCGGGGTCCACGCTCGCCCGGAACTCCTGCAGCGCCGGCCGCAGCAGCATCCCGCCGACCTTCGACCGGCCTGACGACAGGGCCGCGTCCCGGACCGCCCGGAGCACCGTCTGCGAGACCCCCTCGATCAGCTTCAGGGCGATGTTGCCGGTCATCCCGTCGGTCACCACGACGTCGACCACCCCGCTCAGCACGTCCGTCCCCTCGACGTTGCCGACGAACTCGAACGCCCCCGGCCCGGCCGCCGCCCGCTCGGCGAGGATCGCGTGCGTTTCGAGCACCAGCTGACTTCCCCGCTCGGCCTCGCCCCCGTTCGACAGCAGGCCGACCCGCGGTCGCTCGACACCCAGCACCGCCGTCGCGAACGCGGCCCCCATGAACGCGAACTGGACGAGATGCTCCCGCCGGGCCTCGGTGTTCGCGCCGACGTCGAGCAGCGTCACCGGATGCCCCGGCACCGGGACCGGCACCGCCAGCGCCGGACGGTGGATCCCCGGCGCCCGTTTGATCTGGAACAGGCCGGCCGCCAGCGCCGCCCCGGTCGAGCCCCCGCTGACCAGTGCCTGCGCCTCGCCCGCGGCGACCGCCCTGGCCGCCCGCACGATCGACGACTCGGGAGACCGCCGGGCAGCGCGCACCGGATCGCGCTCCTTCGCAATCGACAGCGGAGCGTCGAACACGTCGACTCCATCGCCGGACGGGCCGACCAGGTCAGCCGGTCCGAACAACAGGACGCGGACGCCCTCCCCAGCCGCCAGGCGCGCGCCCGCGGCGACCTCGGCCGGACCCAGATCCGCGCCGTTCGCGTCGACCGCGACCGTCGTGACCACCGGGGTGACTAGTGGTCGTGGTCGTGATCGTGCGCGTGCTGCGCGACGACCGTTACGCCGTTGTACGTCCCGCACGACTCGCACACCCGGTGCGGCCTGCGCGGAGCGTGACAGCGCGGGCACTCGTTGAGCGCCGGACTGACGATCTTGTGCTGTGAACGTCGCTTCGTCGTTCGACTGTGCGACTGTTTCTGCTTGGGGACGGCCATCGGACGCGAAAGGCTACCAGCTCAGGCCGACGGCCCGCCGCCGGCCCCCACCCGGTCCGCCCCGCTGAACTTCGTCTCCTGGCGCTCCCGGCTGATCCGCACGACGTCCCACGCCAGGCCGGTCACCTCCAGCCCGCGGATCACCCAGGTCGAGAAGTCGACCTCCCACCAGCGCATCCCGTGGGTCGCCGACGTCGGGAACGCGTGGTGGTTGTTGTGCCACGACTCGCCCATCGACAGCGGCGCCAGCCACAGCAGGTTGCGCGACTCGTCCTCGGTGTCGAAGCGCCGCCTGCCGAAGTAGTGGCACAGCGAGTTGATGCTGAACGTCGTGTGATGGAGCAGGAAGATCCGCACCGCTCCGCCCCACAGCAGCGCCGTCAGCGCCCCGTACACGCTGCCGCTCAGCGCGTAGCCCATCCCGAACGGGACAGCCAGGCCGACCAGCACCCAGAGCACGAACGTCCGATCGACGAAGCGGACCGTCGGGTCGGCCAGCAGATCCGGCGCGTACCGCTCCTCGCTCGCGAACTCCGACGTGAACAGCCAGCCCAGGTGCGCGTGCGCCAGGCCCCGCAGCGCCCCCCGCCAGCCGGTCCCATGGCCCACGTGCGGGCTGTGCGGGTCGCCCTCCTGGTCTGAGAACGCGTGGTGCATCCGGTGGTTGGCGACCCACTCGATCGGCGGACCCTCGATCGCCGCGCAGCCCATCGCCGCGAGCACGCCCCGCGTCCGCGGGCCCGTCGCGAACGCCCTGTGGGTCATCAGCCGGTGGTAGCCCACCGTGATCCCGAAGCCCGTGATGAAGTAGCAGACGAACAGCACGGCCAGGTCGGTCCACCGCAGTGCCCCGCCCCACGCCCGGTAGCCGGCGTAGACCAGCAGCACCAGCGGGACGCCGGTGACGACGGCCGTCGCCACCCGCCCGACGATATCGTAGTCCCCCGGCGGCTCGAGATCCTCGGCGGTCGCCGAGACCATCACCACTTCGATCCGATCAACCTCGGCGGCGTCCGCCGCCGACTCGAGCGCGACGCCCTCGTACTCGATGGCCACGCCGCCGAGTTTGACAGGAAGCCGGCCTACTCGAGCTTCAGGTCGCTCAGCTTCGCCCACCGCGGGTCGGGCGGCGCTTCGTGACGGTGGTCGGGTCCCGCCTCGTTGAGGTTGGCCGCGCACTCCTGGCACAGGCCGCGGCAGTCCGCGCGGCAGAGGATCTGGGTCGGCGCCGCGAGGGCGAACGCGTCGTGGGCCCAGGCCGACACGTCGAGCAGGTCGCCGACGACGTACGGGCTCTCGAGCTCGGGCCCGCTCCCCGGCTGGTGGACCTCACGCGAGTCGACCTCGACCTGGGGGGCGGCGTCGGTCAGACAACGCATGCATGGCCCGGCGATCGCCGCGGCAAAGCGCAGCCGCAGGGCGTGGCCGAACCCGGTCATCCGCGAGACGTCGAGCACGGCGACGACCTCGTCGGGGACGGCCACGAACCGCTCGTTGGCCAGATCGAGCGGGGCGACGCGGACGCGCAGCTCGAGCCGCCGGCCCTCGCCCGCTGCGAGGCCGAGGCCGGCGAGGTCGAATTCGTCTGCACGCACGGACACCACCTGATTGTTGCGCAGCCGCCGGAGGTCCCGCCGGCCAGCCGGCCGGGGCGCGCCAGGGCACCCGAACACGCGTCCAGGTTTCCGGCCTTTTGCGCGCCCGACCGGTCGATCGCGTCCGATATCGGTCTCACGACCAACCGTCCCGGTCGCCATCAAAATGCCCGCCAGGCCGAACATCTTCCGTCTCACCAGCGTCCTCATGACAGCCGCCGCCCTGCTCGTCGCCGGCGGCGCGGCGTCGCCGGCCTCGGCGTCGCCGGCCTCGGCGTCGCCGGCCTCGGTGTCTCCGGTCTGCGCCGACGCCCACATCGTCCCGAACTCCAGGAACCTCGCCCGCGTCCGGGCGGCCACGCTCTGCCTGATCAACGCCAAGCGGTCGGCCCACGGCCTGCGGCCACTGCGCGAGAACGCCCCGCTCCAAGCGGCGGCCGAGGCCCACACGGCGCAGATGGTCGCGCGCGACTACTTCGACCACGTCGGCCCGGCCGGCGAAAGCCCGCTGCGGCGGGCGCTGCGCGCAGGCTACGCCACGGCGTCCGAGATTCGCTGGTTCGGGGAGAACATCGCGGCCGCGAGCGGGTCGCTCGCGACGCCGGCGGCGACGGTCGCCAGCTGGATGGCCTCACCACCCCACCGCGCCCAGATCCTCAACCCGGCGTTCCGGGACACCGGGATCGGCGTCGTCGCCGGCCTTCCGAGAACGCTCGGCATGGGACGATCGGGCGCAACCTACGCCGAGGACTTCGGGACCCGCGCCTGAGAAAGAGTTTTTCGCGTTTCGGTACGAACAACGACAAACTGTCGCGTTTCGTACAAATCCTCCGAGAGACGCGGATCTCCCTCCCCGCGGCCCCGGCCCTGGCCCGGCCCCCCCGACGCCGGCTCCGGCCGCCCCGCCCGTCCGTTCGGCAGCTTCGAGGACCGACCCACCGGCCGACCGACCGGCCGGACATCCGTTCACCTTCCGGCAGACGGTACGAAACACGATGAAAATGTCGCCGTTCGTACGCGACCCGATCAACGAGCCCGCGGCCCCCGGCGTCCGCCGGGCGACATCCCGCAGACGACCTGCCGAACTACTGGATCAACAGGGGCGTCCCGATCGGGACGAGGTGCGAGAGGCGAGCGATGTCCGAATTGCGCAGGCGGACGCAGCCGTGGGATGGACGGCCGGGAACGAGGCCGGGCTGGTTGGTTCCGTGGACGCCGACGACGCCGCCACCGGGCCAGTCGGTGAGACCGGGTGCGTAGGCGCTGGTGCCGAAGGCGAACGGCCCGTAGGCGGCGTCGCCGCGGACGGGGAACTCCTCACGGATCCAGAAGTGCCCGGTCGGCGTGGGGTCGCCGGGTGTGCCGATCCCGGCGGGCGCCGAGAAGATCAGGTGGCCGGCCCTGTAGAGCTTGAGGGTCTCGTCGGCGCGGGTGAGGACGAGCTCGGTCGTGACGGCCTGGAAGTCGCTGAGCGCCGCGCGCGGGGCCCAGCCGGTCGTCCCGTTGGGGCGCATCGGGATCCGCAGCTCGACCCAGTTGGTCGAGCCGACCTGGCGCTCGCGGAGGGCTATGTAGACCTCGGGGAGGTCGTCCTCGGTGTTCTGGTGGAGCGTGGCGACGCGGGGCGACGAGGTCGACGGGGCCCGGCGGACTGGGGTGGTCGCGTCGTCATAGGCCCACGTCGTGGACGTCGTCTCGTTCGAGAGGACCTGATCGGTCGGGCAGGTCGCCGCGGAGACCGGGCAGGGTCGGGGCTGCTTGGCGGCGGGGGTGTCGGGCGTCGAAGTGCAGGTCGTATCGGCGGCCGCGCACGTCGTCGTCGCGCCGGTCGTGCCGGTCGCTCCTGTCGCCCCGGTCGCGCCGCCCGGGGTCGACGTGTCGGCGATCGCCGAGCCGATTCCGGCCAGCGAGACGAGCGCTACCAATGCCGCAGCGAGCGCGACGATACGACCGGTCCCCCGACCCCTCCGTGGATCCATGCAGGGATGATACGCGGACGGTCGGTCTGCGGGTGACGGTTGGGAGCGGTTTCCCAGGACGTCCGCCGGCCGGGGACCGCGCGGCCGGGCCGCGCACTCGGCCGGCGAGCAGGCACCCCGCGGCAGGCGGGCACCCGAGGCGGCGGGCACCCGAGGGCAGGCGGGCACCCGAGGGCAGGCAGGCACCCGGCGGCCGCGGTCAGTCCTGCTGGAGGCGCAGCTCCCGCTTGAGGACCTTGCCGGTCGCGTTGCGGGGGAGCTCGACGACGAAGACGACGTCCCGGGGGACCTTGTAGCGGGCGAGGTTGTCGCGGACGTGGGTCTTGACGGCGGTCGAGTCGAGCTGGCTGCCGGAGGCGAGCACGACGAAGGCCTTGAGGCCCTGACCGAACTGGTCGTCGGGGACCCCGATCACGGAGACGTCGTCGATCTCGGGGTGGGCGTGGAGGAGATCCTCGATCTCGCGGGGGAAGACGTTCTCGCCGCCGGAGATGATCATGTCGTCGTCGCGGCCGTCGACGAAGAGGCGGCCGGCCTGGTCGAAGTGACCGACGTCGCCGGTGCTCATCAGGCCGTCGATGACGGCCTTGCTGCCGCCTCCGGTGTACCCGTCGAAGAGCATCTCGTTGGCCACGAAGATCCGGCCGGGAGCGCCGGGGTCGACCGGCTGGTCGGCGTCGTCGTAGAGCCGGACCGTGGTCCCCCGCGGCGGCGTGCCGGCGGTCCCCGGGGCGGCCCGGAGGTCGGCGGGCGTGGCGATCGTCACCCAGGCGACCTCGGTCGACCCGTAGAGGTTGTAGACGACGTCGCCGAGGCGGTCCATGACCTTGGTCGCCAGCTCGCCGGGAAGGGCGGATCCGCTCACGGCGATGATCCGCAGGCGGCTGAGGTCGAGCCCGGCGGTCGCGGCGGGCGGGAGCTCGATGATCCGCTGGAGCATCACCGGCACGACGATCAGCGCGGTCGCATGGCTGGTGGCCGCCGCCTCGAGGATCTCGGCGGCGTCGAACCGGCGGCGGAGGACGAGGGTCGACGAGAGGGCGAGACCGAGCGTGAAGTGGGCGAAGCCCCACGTGTGGAAGAGGGGCGCGGCGATCACGGTCGGTTCGCGGGCCTTGAGCGGGATCTTCGAGAAGAGGGCTGCCGCCGGGCTCAGCGATTCCGGCTGGCGGCGGGCGGCACCGCGGGGCGTGCCGGTCGTCCCGGACGTCAGGATCACGACCTTGCCCCGCCGGCTCGGCGGCGTCAGGTCGGTCTGATCGCCGCCGGCGATCAGGGCCTCGAGCGTCATCCGGCCGCCCTCGACCGCGTTGTCGGATCGGGTCGCCGCGTTCCCGTCGTGCCAGGCGATGAAGCAGTGCCGGCCGGCGGCCTGGTCGCCGATCAGGCCCGTGTACTCGTCGTCGAAGATCAGGCCGGCCGGGTTCTCCCGGGCGATCACGTCCCTGATCTGGGGCCCGGCGAACCCGGTGTTGAGGTAGAGGGCGCTGGCCCCGAGCTTCGAGCAGGCGACGGTCGCCTCGACGAAGCCGCGGTGGTTGCGGCAGAGGATCCCGATCCCGTCGCCCTCGACGATGCCGGCCGCCCGCATCCCGTGGGCCAGGGCGTTCGTCCGGACGTGGAGCTCCCGGAAGGTCAGCGTCCCCAGCTCGTCGTCGATCGCGATCGAGTCGGGAACCCGGATCGCCGACGCCGTGTACCCGGCGGCCGGCGTCGGCCCCCAGGCGCGGATCGCCTTGGCCAGGGCGATCAGCTTGTCCGGACGCTCGAACCGGACGACGCCGGCCTTGACCAGCTGGCGGACGGTGTGCACCGTGTTGCCGAGGTGGTCGAGCTTGGATGCGTGTGGACCCGACATGCGTGCAACCTATCGCCGACCGGCGCCGGCCGTTTGCCTGACGTGGTGGCGGCCGGCCGGCGCGACCGCCGCGGGCCGCCCGGCGCGCGAGATCTGCCTGCTCCTGGGCGGATCCCGGTCGGGTGGAGTCCGTCCGACCGGGGTCCTATGGTGGATGGCTCGCTCATGGAGGCCGCGACAACACTCTTCCGCAGCAACGTCCGGACCCGCGGCGACCGGGTCTGGATCGACTCGCTGGAGCTCGACGACGAGTGCGCGGTCCGTCTGGTCCGCGACCGCGAGCGGGCCGGCGAGGACCCGACGAAGCTGATCGTCGACGCGGTCGAGATCGGCGTGCGGGTGCTCGACCGGGAGCAGACCGGCGCGAATGCCGAGTTCGTCCGGGCCGAGTTCGAGCGGGCGGCCCGGGAGCTCGAGACGGAGTTCGTCGACCGGGCGAAGAAGGTCGCCGAGCGACTCGACCAGAAGGTCGACGAGGCGTTCGGCGCGGACGACGGCCAGGTCGCGAAGATCCTGGCCCGGCACTTCGGCGAGGACTCGACGAGCGCCGTCCAGAACCAGGTCCGGTCGATCGTCGGCGAGGTGATGACCCAGTCGCGGGCCGACCTCGTCCGCCAGTTCTCGTCGGCCGACGCGAGCAACCCGCTGTCGGACTTCAAGTCGATGGCCCAGGCGATGATGCGCCAGGCGGCCGACCGGCAGGCCGACCAGCTGGCGGCGATGACCAGCCGGATCGACGAGATGCGCCTGGAGATCGGCGGACTGCGGGCGGAGCGCCAGAAGCTCGACGAGGTCGCGGCCGAGCGCGACAAGGGGACGGCGAAGGGCCGGACCTTCGAGGAGCAGGTCCACGAGGCGATCGACCGGCTGGCGCTGGCCCAGGGCGACGGGTGCGACGCGGTCGGCGACCTGCTCGAGGGAACCCGGCGGACCGGCGACATCGTGGTCGGCGTCGGCGCGGCGTGCGGGCCGGCTCGCGGGCGGATCGTCTTCGAGGCGAAGAGCAGCCGGTTGAGCCAGCCGAAGGCGATCGAGGAGCTCGATCGGGCCTTGACGGTCCGGAGTGCCGACTACGCGATCCTCGTCGTCCCGACCGAGGCCGACGTCCCGGCGCGGATGACGCCACTGCGGGAGTACAACGGCGACAAGCTGGTCGTCGCGCTCGACCCGCCCGGGCCGGGCGGCCTGCCGGGCGAGGGTGCCCAGCTGGCGCTCCAG
>DATAUX010000233.1:0-2079 GCA_036268015.1 Solirubrobacteraceae bacterium
CACCGCGCCGTCACACCCGCCGCCCCTCTCTCAAGGGGGCGGAGTCCGACCCGCAGACACCCCCGAGAGCGGCTACCCCGGCGACGCCCCACCCTCCGCCAAGCCAAGCGAGGCGAGCCGGGCGGCGAGGACGCGGACTGCGCGACCGCCCCCGTAAGAAGCGGCGCTCAGCACGCCGACGAAGAACCCGACCGGGTAGTCGGTCTCATACGACGCGGCGATCGACACCCAGACCGTCAGCACGGCGATCCCGACTGACAGGCAGATCGCCCGCGCCGGGCTGCTCGTCAGCGCCCGGGCTGCGGCCGGAGCGCCGATCATCAGGCTGAAGATCAGCAGCGTTCCGACGACCGGGACGGTCATCGTCGTGGCGAGGGCCACGACGACGAGAAAGCACAGCTCCATTCCCAGGGCACTGACCCCCCGCGCCTCGCCGACCTCCCCGACCACCGATGACACCATCAGCGGCCGGTAGATCACGCCGATCGCCGCGACGCAGGCGCCCGCCAGGCCGACGGTCGGCCAGATCTCCTGGCTGCTGACGCCCAGCACCTCGCCGAACAGCAGCGAGTAGATCTCCGGCGCGTACTCGGCGCTCAGGCTCAGAAACAGGGCGCCGAGCCCGAGCATCACGACGAGCGCCAGGGCCGTCGCCACGTCGCGGCGCGCCCGCCGGCCGAGCAGGCCGATCCCGACCGCCCCGACCACGGCGAACACGCCCAGGCCGACGATCGTGCTCACGCCGATCAGGCTCGCCCCCGCCGCACCCGCGAACGAACCGTTCGGGACGGCGTGGGCGACGAACGCCGACCCGCGCAGGACGACGAAGAACCCGACCGTCCCGGCGACGACCGCGACGATCGTCGCGACCACCCACGCGTTGATCATGAAGCCCGAGAACACCCGCCCCGCCTACGTGACGATCTCGAGCTGGCCACCGCCGACCGACGCCAACGAGTCCTCGCCGTCCCCGCCACCCGCAACGACCAGAACGCGTCCCCGAACATGGAGTACGTCGACCCGCCGGCCATAGAGCTCGCTCAGCACGTCGGTGCGGACGACCTCGTCCACCGTTCCGCTCGCCGCCCGGCCTTCGGCCAAGTAGACGACCCGGTCGAGGACCGGCAGCAGCGGGTTCATCTCGTGCGCCGAGATCAGGATCGCGATCCCCTGCTCCCTGGCGATCCTCGCCAGCAGGGAGACGACGTCGTGGCCGCTGCGCAGGTCCAGGTTCGCCAGCGGCTCGTCGAGCAGCAGGAGTCGCGGCCGTCCGATCAGCGCGTGGGCGATCAGGACCCGCTGCTGCTCGCCGCCTGAGAGCCGGCCGATCCGCGTGTCCGCGAACCGGTCCGCGTCGACCGCCCCGAGCATCTCCTCGACCAGCTCCCGCTTCGCCCGCGACGGCCGCCCCACGCCCAGCCTGTGGCCGTCCACTCCCAGCCCGACCAGGTCGCGCGCCCGGAGCGGCATGTCCGGGTCGAGCAGGAACTTCTGCGGGACGTAGCCGATCAGCGGGTTGCGTCGCGACCGTGGCGCCCCGCACACGACCACCCGGCCCTGCCCGGGCGTCTGGAGGCCGAGGATCACCCGAAGCAGCGTCGTCTTCCCGGCCCCGTTCGACCCGATCAGCCCGGTGAACTCGCCCCGCCGAATCCCGAAGCTCACGTCCCGAAGGACCTCCCGGCCCGGGAACCGGACGCTGACATTCGTGACGCCCAAGACCTCCTCGCCCGGGGCTTCGGCCGGTCGCTGGGTACCCATCGCCCAAGGCTACCAAGTGATGAGACTCAGTCTTGCGAAGTTTCTCGGCCTCGCCCGCCCGTCCCGTCGACCCTGGCCTGACCGGTTCGGTCAGACGAGCTGCGGGTAGAGGGCGGCGACCCCGCCGGCCAGTCCCGACCGGACCTGCAGGCTGAGCGCATCCGCGAGGATCTCGACCTCGCCGGCCTCCAGCCCGTCCAGGGCCGTTCGGGCCACGTCGGCCGGGTCGTTCTTCGGCGCGTCGACGTGACTGACCATGTCCGTGTCCATGTATCCCACGTGCAGCCCCGCAACCTGCGTTCCCTGACCCGCGAGCTC
>DATAUX010000234.1:0-12846 GCA_036268015.1 Solirubrobacteraceae bacterium
CGGGTGCCCGGCTGAACGGCTTGGGCGATGTCCATCGACCGCTTCGTGATCTGCGCGATGCTCTCGGCGATCTTCTCGCGGTCCTTGATCCCGATCGGAAGCAGCGGCTGCCTGGCCGAGTCCTTCGCGTCGAGGATCGCCGCGGCGTTCATGCCGGCGAGCTTCTCCTGGAGTTGGGAGTTGGGCTCGACGACCAGCGGGGCGCCGGCCTGGGTCTGCGGGGTGGCGATCAGCAGCGTCGCGCCGGCCAGCGCGTTCGCTCGCTGGTGGAGGACGAGCTTCCCGTTGGCTGGTGTCCTGAGCTTCACGGGATCGACCATGCTCGCGCGGTAGGCCAGACCATTGACCCACAGGGTGGACAGGAACGAGGCATTGACGACGACATCGGCATCTCCGACCGGCTGCCCCGTGTCGTCGACGACGACGACCTCCGTCGCATGCGTGGGGACGGAGATCAGCTCGTCGGCGCTCTGAGCGATCTCGAGGTGCTCTGAGAACCACTGCTCGGACTCGGGCGACTGCCAGAACCGGTAGGCCTCCGAGTCGCTGGTGACGGTGTACGCCTCTGCATATCCGCTGGAGTTGCGTGTCGTCGCGAAGATCGATCCGGCCGGCTGCTCGCCGATCGGGAAGAGAACCTGCCAACCGACCGGCTTGCCCTTCGCGTCGGCCAGCTCGTGACTGTGGCGCAGGGACCCGGCCTCGTCGAAGGCGAACACCTCCACGGCGTTGTCGAGCCTCAGGTTGGCTCGCACGTCGACGAGCCTGCGGTCCTGTGAGTCGTCGACACGGACCCAGTCGTCGAACTGGATGCCCTGGGTCGAGTGGGCGCGCTGCCGTTTGACCCATAGCAGGCCGGTCATCGCGTCGACGGCGAACACGCAGAGGAGGTTCCTCGCGTCGGTCACGACGGCCAGACGGCTGGCCTTCCGGCCGAGCTTGCGTAGGGTCGAGGTCCGGAAGCTGTCCTCCGCGAAGAGCACTTCGTCGTCGCTGTCGATTGCGAACAACGCCGACTGGACCGGGTTGTTGGCGGCGACGGCGATGTCCTTGACGATCGCGTCCGTCCCATCGGGCCCGTGTACCGGCACCCACACCTCGCCGGCCCACTTCTGCCCGATCGGATCGTAGGAGTTGGTCGCCAGGCGCCCGTCGTCGAGTCGCGCGTTGACGTAGACCCGGCCAGTCGAGCCGCGGACGCCGAGAAACCGCCGGATCGCCTGGGTTGCGCGAGCCGGCTGGCACGGCTGCTGGAGGTAGCTGCCGTCCGGCTGCGCGGTGCTGAGCGTCAGAGCGCCCTTGCCGTCGAGACCGAACACCGACGGCGTGTCGGCGCCACCGTCGGCGGGGACGAAGACGTAGAGCTGAGTCGCGGTGATCCCGAGCCGCGTCTCCTCGTACGGCGCCGCCGCCGCCTGGCCGCGGCGCAGACGGCGGACCCGGGCGTCGGTGCCGACGCTGTAGAGGTCGATCACGCCGGACCCGTTCTCGAACGGATGCAGCTCGGTGCCGGAGGAGACCGGCCGGACGGGGAGGAACGTCTCCATGTACTTGGTGCTCACGCGAAGCGCCGGCTTGGTGCCGATGCCGGCGGCCTCGAGGACGTCCGGCGGGAACAGGGTCATCTTGTCCTCCCAGGAATTGGGGCTTCGGTTGTCCACGGGCCACCGCGCTCGGCGAGCCTCCGGGCGCGCTGCAGGGCGGGTGCTCTCCACACCGGGCTACCGTGCTGGTTGCAGTAGAGCGGCTGGTCATCGTCGAACGGGTCGTCTCCGCGGCCGGCCTTGGCGATCCATTTCCGGCAGGGGCCGAGCGTGCTGGCTCCGAGGGCGTGGGCTCGGTTGACCGCCGGTTCGAGCTCGGAGATGCTCGCGTAGAAAGGCGCCAGCAGCCGGGCGAACGCGGTCGGGTCGTAGTCGCCGGCGGCCGCCGCCAGCAACGTGGCGCACGCGCCGACGCATGCCGCGTGGCTCGTCTCGCCGATCCGCGCGGCGAGCGCTGCCACGTTGGCGTTGACGACGAGGTCGACCGGGTTGTCGCGGCCCCGTTCGACGAGCCAGGTGCGGACCGCTCCCCGGCGGACCCACGGCGGGGCGTCGCCGGGCACGAGCAGCCGGGCGGACGGACCGATCCGGGCGACGAATGCCCGCCGGGCGTCGCCCACGGTCCGCCGACCCGCGGCGAGCAGGGCGAGCCAGGCGACCGACGTGTCGTCGGCGTCGGCGGGCAGGCGCTCGACGATCCGTGGGGTTGACCCACCACGTGGATAGAACGCGAACGCCCCTGGGGCTTCGGCCACCTCGCAGCACTCGACGAAGTTCAGTGCCCGTTCGCGGGCCGACCGGGCGCGTGCCGAGCCGCCGTCGACGGCTCCGCCGAGCAGCAGGGCGACCGATGCGGTCACGAAGCACGTCTCGTCCTCGGCGGACGTCTCGCGATCCGCCACGGTCGACGGAAACGCCCCGCTCGGGCGCTGGAGGCCGAGCAGGCCGGTGAGATCCGGCGCGTCGGTCATCGACGGCTCCCGCCGGGAGGTCGCAGGCCGCAGGTGATCGAGCTCGCGAGACCGCCGTCCCGGTCGATCCTGACCCCGGCAAGCCCGTGGTCGGGAGTCGCCTGGTCGGCGTCGGCCGCGGTCAGCCGGGCGTAGGTCTCCATCGGCCAGCCGGCCCGGCGGCCCGCCGCCAGGTAGGCCGCACGCGCCCGGGCGGGTGGGCCGAAGAGCATCCCGGCGTGGGTGTACCAGGTCAGCGCCCGAGCGTGCCCGTCGGGCGCCAGGACGATGCTGAGGCCCTGATCGCGTCCGGGAAGGTATCCGCGAACCGCCTGGCCGGTGAGCCGCGCCAACTCTGCGGTCAGTGCCCGCCGGTGCGGGGGGAGGCCCGCCCTGGAAAGCAGCTCGCAGAGGGTGTCGGGATGGATCCGCGGGACACGGAAGTAGACCTCGAGCGTCCCGTCGACCTCGTCGAGGCCGGCCATCACCGCGAGCGACGCCGGCACGGCCGAGCCTGGGCTCCAGAGCAGCCGCCCGGTGGGCCACCAGTCCTGCCAGGGCGCGGCGTCGACGATCTCGACGTACAGCTTGCGGGTGACCTGACCGGCCGTCAGGCGCGAACCCACCCAGCCGCCGTAGCGCCCCGCACCGCCGGCCCAGTCGGCAAGCCTCGTCACGGCGGCGCGCTGCCGGACCGAGAGCCGGCCCTCGCCGGCGGCGCGGGCCCGCTCGAGGCGGGCGCCGGGGGCTGCGCCCGGCGCCGGATCGCAGGTCGCGCGGAGCTCGCCGGCGGGCCAGACGAAGGCGAACTCGATCGGATCGCCGTTGGCGCAGAGCCGGCTCGACGAGGAGTCGGGTCGCGGGCAGACGACCCGGAGCTCGTCCTCCCAGGCCGGCCCGATCCCCGGCTCGGTCGCACCAAGTCTCGCAACCGAGCCGTCGAATCCCGGTGGCCGACCGGGGCAGGTCGTCGTCATCGCCGGCTCAGAGCGACGCGACGGGAATCTCGACCCGATGGACGATGCCCCGGCCGCCGCCCGCGGGTGGCAGCGGCGGCAGGTGGAGCTGGAGCTTGCCGGTCACGGCCGTCTCGTCGACCGCCACGGCGCCGCCGGTCGCCAGCACGTAGTCGCCGTTGTAGTAGAAGACGATCTTCTCCGAGCTGATCGGCCGGCGCAGGGTGTAGAAGCTCGGCAGGCGCTTGACGCCGTCGGCTGGTTTGAGCACGGAGTACGCGATCGGCTGGGTAAAGCCGGCGGCGACTTCCGGATCGTCGAGCTCGGCAAGCGCGAAGCCCGTCTTCGGGGCCTCCCCGGCGGCGATCTCGCCCGCCTCGTCGACGGCCTGGAAGAGGTTGAGCGTGACCAAGGTCACCGCTTCCCAGTCGATCGCGTCGCTGAAGATCTCGACGCTGAGGAGCTCCTCGGTGTCACTGAGGAAGAGCGGGCCGTTCTTGTACGGGAGCTTCAGGCCGTTGACCGGCAGCAGCAGCATGCCCTCTCCGTACACGATCTGCCCGCTGAGGTCGAAGTAGGCGGTCTCCGGATCGGGTTGGGCGTCGAAGTACCACGTCTCCGCGGATTGGATGCCGACCTTGCGAGGCGGATTCCAGCCGGTCCATCGATGTGTCAGCTCGTGCGCCGAGTTCTGCACGTCGTAGTAGCTAGCGTGCAGGCTGACATCGAGGAAGCCCTTCTTCTTCGCGCTGACGAGTCCGCGGACCGCCATGT
The DNA here is from genome assembly GCA_036268015.1 of Solirubrobacteraceae bacterium. GTDB lineage: Bacteria > Actinomycetota > Thermoleophilia > Solirubrobacterales > Solirubrobacteraceae > Palsa-513. Next base: position 4,225 of record DATAUX010000234.1, read on the forward strand.
TCGCCAGGCTCGGGGCCGGATCGAGGACCATCACGAGATCGGCGTTCGCCGACCCGAACTGCTGGCCGGGCTGGTAGACGACCGTCGTCCCGGTCTTCAGGAGGTACCGGAGGCGGTAGTTGTAGATATTCGTGATCGGGACGTGATACGCGCTGCTGAAGGAGACCTGGCCCGCCTCCCCGTTGGCGGTCATCTCCTTCACCTGCATCTTCGACGGCAGGTCGCCCGGCGGGACCTCGAAGAAGTCGATCAGGACCTTCTCGACGGTCGTGCCAAACGGGACGTTCTGGCCGAGGAACGTGACGTTGCGGATGCCGAAGTCACTTGGCCGGAGGACGACCAGCGTCGCGGTCTCCGAGATCCACGCGGACTCGTAGGCCGGGGTGCCGCCGCCGAACTGCACGGTGTAGCGGTACTCGTAGTTCGGGTCGAACGTCCCTCCGCCGGGGGCGACGTAGGTCTTCGAGACGGCGTCGTCGTCGCCCGGGATCAGCTGGAAGGTGTTGTCGGTCGTCCGGGTCGGATACCTGACCTCGACCGTCACGTACTCGAACAGGTCGACGTCGTCGGGCCCGTAGAGGTCGCCGGCGAGCGCGAAGGTGACGACGAGCTCACGGTTGTCGACCTCGCGGTAGAGTCGCGGCCAGGTGGCGTCGTCGAACCTCGGCAGGTTGGCCGAGACCGGCGTCGACCACTCGACGATGGCGTCCTCGGAGTACGTCCGCGTGAAGTCGCTGGTCACCGACACCGGGCTCTGATTACCCTGCGCGAGCGCCCTCGCGGCATCGACCGCGGCGGCCACCTGGTTCTCCAGCGTCGTCCAGGCCCAGTCGGTGACCATCTGCTTGATCTCGTCGCTCACGCCGGCCCCGGGCGTGACCCTCACGTCGCCGGCTCCGGACTCCTTGAGCGTCTGCTTGACGCCGACGAGCACGGATTTCCTGTTTCCCCAGGTGTCCTTCTTGGTCGCGTACGTCCGCTCGTAGTCGATCGCCACGTCCGCCTTGTAGACGACCCGGGCCTCGGCGGCCAGCAGTTGGGTCAGCACTCCCATCTGGTATTCGACTCGGCAGGGGGACACGCCGCCCGGCGTCGTGAAGGCCGCGACGAACGTGGCGACCTCCTCAGGCGTGGCGACCGCGACCTGGAAGCTCGCGACGTTGGATCCGAACAGCGAGGGCGTCTGGGTCACAAGCGGCACCATGACGCCTCCGGGGCCGGGGAAGGTCTGGTCGAAGAAGGCGTCGCCGCTGACCCAGGTGAAGTCACCCCAGGCCTCGATCTCCGGTATCTCGCGCTCTGCCGCCAGTTTTGCGTCTTGCGGGGCGTGGAGCTCCACGTCGAAGGTGAGCACGCCGGCGACCTCGGAATCGTTCGAGAGGTACCTCGTCAGGCTGAACACCGGCTGGGAATTCTGTATCCGCAGGCGGGGAGCCGGCTCCATGTACCAGATGTTCTTCTCCGTACGGTCGCGGAAGACCCTCACGGACAGCTCGCCACCCGGACCGTAAGCGATTTCGCGGGCGGTGGTGAGATCGAACATCAGACGGTCCTCCTTGGCAGTTGCCGAACGACGGCTTTGTATGCGGACGTGGTCCGGGACGGCGGGCACGCGAACCCGGCCGCACGCGATCCGCCCGGCGCGACACGGCCCGACATAGGGGCTTGGTGAACGGGACGACCCGCTCCTGCCAGCTCACGACACTGGCCTGTCGCGAGACTCTCCGGCTAAGTCATGACAGTGGCCTGTCGAGAGGATCGCGAGCCAGCAGAGCACTGACACCATGCAAGTCACCCGGGCCGCGCGACATGCCGCCACGGTAGCGCACATGTCAACCACGCGCAAGGGTGAGAAGACACAGCTGCCTAAGAGTCGGCGAAGCCCGCACCGGACGCCGGCGACACACGGCCACACCATGGCACGGCCAGCGGCCAGCGGCCAACGGGCGCCCGCGGGTGGCCGCGCCCGACGCCGGGGGTGGGGTCGCCGGTGGGGCGGCTGGCCGGCGGGCTGGCCGGTCCCAATTGGGGCGAGACGGGGCGGGCCTGGGCGAGCGCGTCCGCGGCGCGCGGATAACCTCCAGCGCATGCGCACCGACGAGATCCGCGACCGGTTCCACGCGTTCTTCGTCGACCACGGCCACCTGCTGATCGGGTCGGGGTCGCTCGTCCCGGCGTCCCACGACCCGTCCGTCCTCCTCACGACGGCCGGGATGCAGCCCCTGAAGCCGTACTTCCTCGGCCAGGAGAAGCCGCCGCGCAACCGGCTGACGAGCGCGCAGAAATGCTTCCGGACGGTCGACATCGACGTCGTCGGGACGACCGCCCGGCACCTGACGTTCTTCGAGATGCTCGGGAACTTCTCGGTCGGCGACTACTTCAAGCAGGGTGCGGTCGAGTTCGCCTGGGAGCTCTCGCTCGAGGGCTTCGGCCTCGACCCGGAGAGGATCTGGATCACGGTCTTCGAAGGAGACGACGGCCTCGGGATCGAGGCCGACGAGGAGGCGATCGACGCCTGGCTATCGGTCGGGGTTCCCCGCGAGCGGATCGTCGCCTGCCCGCGGAGCGAGAACTTCTGGCAGGCGGGCCCGACCGGCCCGTGCGGGCCGTGCTCGGAGCTCTACCTCGACCGGGGGGTCGAGTTCGGCCTGCCGGAGGACCTCCCGGGCGGGGAGAACGAGCGGTTCCTCGAGTACTGGAACCTCGTCTTCATGCAGTACGACCAGAACCCGGTCGACACGCTGAGACCCCTGCCGGCCCAGAACATCGACACCGGCCTCGGCCTCGAGCGGATGGCGGCGATCATGCAGGACGTCCCGTCGGTCTTCGAGACCGACCGCCTGAAGCCGTTGATCGAGCTCGGCGAGTCGCTCTCGGGTCGCACGTACGGGAGCGACGCGGCGACCAACAGGGCGATGCGAATCCTGGCCGACCACTCGCGGGGGATGAACTTCCTGATCGCCGACGGGGTCGTCCCGTCCAACGAGGAGCGCGGCTACGTCCTGCGCCGGGTGATGCGCCGGGCGATCCACCAGGGCCGGACGCTCGGTCTCGAGCCGGGCTTCGTGTCGACCTACGCGGACGTCGTGCGCGAGCAGATGGGCGGGCACTACCCGGAGCTGATCGAACAGCGTTCGTCGATCGACAAGTGGCTCGCGTCAGAGGAGGAGAGCTTCGGCCGGACGCTCGACCAGGGGATGCGGACGCTGGGCGAGCTGATCGAGCGCGGCCGGGAGGCGGGCGAGGTCCCGGCGGCCGACGCGTTTCGCCTGCACGACACGTTCGGCTTCCCGTTCGAGCTGACCAAGGAACTCCTCGCGGAGGAGGGCTTGGCAGTTGACGAGGATCATTTTGGCCGGTTGATGGACGGCCAACGTCGCCAGTCGCGAGCGGGCGCCCGGGACTCGGGCGGCGATCCACGCGCGGCGGCGCTCGCGTTCGCGGGGGAGACGGGTTTCCGGACGAACTTCGTCGGCTACGAGACGCTCGACCAGGCGACGACCGTCGGCGCGGTCGACCTCGCGTCGGGCAACGGCGGGGCGGGCGTCCTCGTCAAGCTCGCCGACTCGCCGTTCTACGCGGCCGGCGGCGGCCAGGTCTCCGACGGCGGGGTGATCGAGTGCGTCGAAGGCGACTGCCGGGCGCGGGTCGCCGAGGTCGTCCGGCTGGGCGACGACCAGGCCGTGCTCGCGGTGCTCGAGGCGGGCGAGCTCCGCCCGGGCGAGCGGGTCGTCGCCCGGGTCGACCGGGTCGCGCGGCACGCGACCGAGTGCAACCACACGTCGACCCACCTGCTCCAGGCCGCCCTGCGCCGGCGGCTGGGCAGCCATGTCCGGCAGATGGGCTCATACGTCGGGCCGGACAAGCTGCGCTTCGACTTCAGCCACTCGCAGGGCCTGACGGCCGACGAGCTCCGCGACGTCGAGGACCAGGTCAACGCGTGGATCGCCGAGAACCACCGGGTCCGGCCGATCACGACGACGCTCGACGAGGCGAAGGCGCTCGGGGCGATGGCCCTGTTCGGCGAGAAGTACGGGGAGATCGTCCGCATGGTCGAGGTCGGCGACGGCAACTTCTCGCGGGAGCTGTGCGGCGGGACGCATGTCCGGTCGACCGGTGAGATCGGCGTCCTGCGGGTCGTCTCGGAGACGTCGAGCGCGGCGAACGTCCGCCGGATCGAGGCGCTGAGCGGTCCGCCTGGGGTGGCGCTCCTGCGCCGCCACGACGAGCTGCTGCACGAGATCGCCGGCGAGCTTCGCAGCACGCCGGAGACGGCCGTCGCGACGCTGCGCACGCGCGAGAAGGAACGGCGGGCGCTCGCGGTCGCCGCCCGGTCGGGCGGCGGACCGGCGAATCTGGTCGACGCCGACGAGCTGGCCGGACGGGTCGAGCGGATCGAGGGTGCGGCGGTGCTCGCGAGCGTGGTCGACGCGGCGGACGAGAAGGCCCTGCTGGGGATCCTCGACCGGGTCAAGCCCAAGCTGGGCGACGCGGCGATCGTGCTCGGCGCGTCGAGCGACGGCCGGGCCCTGTTCGTCGCCAGCGTGTCGCCCGGCCTGGTCGCACGCGGCGTGAAGGCGGGCGCCGTCGTCAAGCAGGCGGCCCAGGTCGCCGGCGGGGGTGGCGGCGGCCGGGACACGATGGCCCGGGCCGGCGGGCGCGACGGGGCGAAGGTCGGCGCGGCGATCGACGCGGCCCGCGCGGCGATCGCCGGCGCGCTCACGGCCGCCGCATAGGTGCGAGTCCTCGCCCTCGACTACGGGAGCGCCCGCTGCGGGTGCGCGGTCTGCGACCCGACGTGGACGATCGTCACGCCGATCGAACACGTCCTGGCGGCCGGGACCCGGCGGGGACTCGGGCGGATCGCGGCGCTCGTCGCCGAACGGGAGGTCGAGCGGGTCGTCGTCGGCCTGCCGGGCTCCCTGCGCGGCGGCGACAGCGCCCAGACGGCCGAAGCCCGGGAGTTCGCCGGCCGGCTCGCCAAGCGGCTGGGCGACGACGTGCCGGTCGAGCTCTACGACGAGCGGCTGACGACCCGCCTGGCCCAGCGCGACCCGACATCCCGGGCGAGCGAGGACTCGCGGGCTGCCGCCCACCTCCTCCAGAGCTGGCTCCAGGCCCAGCGGGCGGTCGAGCGCTGAGCGCGAGGCCGGCGATTCCCGGAACCTGCAGGGATGCTCTAGGGTGACGCCGAGCGGGGAAGCGCCGTCGCGCCAAACCGCGACACCGCCATGAGCCCGTCACGTAGAGGAGATTCCGGGGGTAGCCGGTCCGCCGAGCAGCGCGAGCGCGATCGGCGCGAGCGGGAGCGTCGGCGGGCGCGCCGCGACGGGACCCCGACCGGCGGGTCGGCTTCCGGGTCCGAGCCGTTCGACATCCTCGCGTCGGACTTCGACCCGACGATCTCCCGGCCGCCGGACCTCGACTTCGACCCGACCGTCTCCCGGCCGCCGGACCTCGACTGGCCGATCGACGTTCCGGCCATCGCATCCGGGCTCGACCCCGGCCTCTCGCGACAGCCGGACGTCAGCTGGCCGCTCGAGGTCCCCCCGCCGGCCAGGCACTCTCCCGACGATCTGCTCGACCCCGGCTACCGCCCGTCGGCGCCCCACGCCGAACCGGACGCCGGCTACCGCCAGCCGGCGCCGCACGACGAACCGGACGCCGGCTACCACCAGCCGGCGCCGCACGACGACCCGGATCCCGCCTACGACGAGCCGGCGCCGCACGACGGCCCGGATCCCGGCCACGATCGGCCGGTGCCGCCCGGGAAGCCGAGCAGGCGCAGCCCGAACGGCCGGTCGGCTCAGCGCGGCACCTACCGGCGGCGGCTGCCCGAGCAGGCTCCGGCAGCGTTCGAGCCGACTGCTCACGGCGACCCGCACGCGGTCCACGAAAGCACCGACTTCACGCCGCACCCCGGCTACCAGCCGCCCGAGGGATACTCGGCGGACCTCGGCCCGGACGACGCGGCGGCCGGCGCTCGACGCGGCCAGGCCGGGCGGCTGCCGCCGCTGCGCCCGTCGCTCCCGGGGAACCTCGGCGGCCGGCTGGCCGGCCTGCGCGGCGCGCGGACTCCCGCCGACGACGAGCCGGCGCCCGGCCGGCGGCGGTTGCCGGCGCCCCGCGTCGGCCGGCGGCTTCCGGAGGCGGGCGCTGGCCCGGAGACCCGCGTCGGTAGCCTGCGCAGGTCGCTCGACCGGCAAGCCCCCCGACGGAGCAAGATGTCCGACGCCACACCGACGACCAGGAGGATCGGACCCCGCGGGCGGACAGGCGCGATCGCGGCGCTCGTCGTCGTCCTGATCGTCCTCTGGTTCCTCGTCTCGCTGTTCCAGCCGCTCAAGGGCAACGGCAGCGGACAGGTCGACGTGGTGATTCCGGCCGGCGCCGGGACGAGCGCGATCGGGACGCTGCTGGCCAAGGACCACGTGATCTCGTCAGCCTTCTTCTTCAAGCTCCGGGCCGCCCTCTCCGGCAAGCGTGGAAAGCTCGAGTCCGGCCGGTACACCCTGCGCCGCGGGATGAGCTACGGGGCCGCGCTGGCCGCCCTGACGAGCACGTCCGGCCAGCCGACCGTGACCTTGAAGGTGACGATCCCCGAGGGCGACACCCGGCTGGAGATCGCCGCGATCGCGAAGAAGGCCGGCGTCGTCGGCGACTACTACGCCGCGTCGGCCCACTCCCACGTCCTCAAGCCGACGACCTACGGCGCGCCGAAGTCGGTCCACTCGCTGGAGGGCTTCCTCTTCCCAGACACGTACGACTTCCTGCCCGGCGACAAGGCGAGCACGCTGATCAACGACCAGCTGGCCGCGTTCAAGCAGAACCTCGCGAAGGTCGACCTGACCGCGGCGAAGCGGGTCCACCTGACGGCCTACGACGTCGTCACGATCGCGTCGATGGTCGAACGCGAGGCCGAGGTCCCCCGCGAGCGGCCGCTGATCGCCGCGGTGATCTACAACCGGCTGCGGGCGGGTATGTCGCTCGGGATCGACGCGACGCTCCGCTACGCCCTCAACGACTTCGACCACCCGCTGACCGACTCCCAGCTGGCGAGCCGGTCGCCGTACAACACGCGGATCCACAAGGGCCTGCCGCCGACGCCGATCGGCAACCCCGGCCTCGCGTCGCTCCAGGGGGCCGCCCATCCGGCGAAGGTCTCCTACCTCTACTACGTCGTCAAGCCCGGGACCTGCGGGCAGGACGCGTTCTCGACGACGTTCGCCCAGTTCGAGGCGGACTCGGCCCGGTACAACGCGGCCCGCAACGCCGACAACGGCCGGTCGCCGACGACGTGTAGTGGGTAGCCGGCGGCTCGGCGTCCTCGGCTGGCCGGTCGACCACAGCCGGTCGCCGGCGATGCACCGGGCGGCGTTCGCCGCGCTCGGACTCGAAGGCTGGTCCTACGACCTCCTGCCGGTCACGCCCGACCGGTTCGCCGCGGAGGTCCGCCGGCTGGCAGGCGCCGGCTTCGTCGGCGCGAACGTGACGATCCCGCACAAATCGGCCGCCCTCGCCCTGGCCGATCGGGCGAGCCCGGCCGCCCGGGCGATCGGCGCGGCGAACACGCTGAGCTTCGCCCCGGACGGCGAGATCGCCGCCGAGAACACGGACGCGCCCGGCCTGCTCGACGCGCTCGGCCGGGACCCGGCCGGGATGACGGCGCTCGTGCTCGGCGCCGGCGGCAGCGCCCGGGCCGTCGTCTGGGCCCTGCGGGAGGCCGGCGCCAGAGTAGCCGTCTGGAATCGGACTCGCGCCCGGGCCGCCGACCTGGCCGCCGAGCTCGACGTCACGGCGGTCACGCGGGCCGCTCCGGCCGATCTCCTCGTCAACTGCACGGCCGTCGGCCTCGACGCGTGTTCGATCAAGGATTCGGAAGGACTCAGGGATTTGCCCGTCGCGGCCGATGATCTCTCCGAGTATGGCTACGTGGTTGACCTCGTCTACAGCAAACGCCCGACGCCGCTCGTCCGAGCTGCCCGGGAACGCGGCGTGGAGACGGTCGACGGGCTCGAGATCCTTGTCCGCCAGGGCGCACGGAGCTTCCGCATATGGACAGGCATAGACCCGCCGCTCGCGGCGATGCGCACGGGAGCCAGAGATGACCGACCCACGGATCACATATGAGCGCCAGACCCGGCTGAGGGCGGTACCACCGTCAGGTGAGGAGATCGACGGCGCGCTCGCCCGCGACCAGGACCCGGCCTGGAGCGGCGTGATCGCGCCGACCAGGCGCGGCAGCTCGAACCGCTTCCTGACCGACGTGATCGTCGAGCTCGGCCTGTGCACGCGTGACCGCGTCGACGAGGCGATCGCCGCGGCCAAGCGGGCCGGCACGACGCCCGAGCACGTCCTCGTCGCCGCGGCCGCCCTGACGCCCGACGGCCTCGCCCGGGCGATCGCCGAGCGCTACGGCCTCGACTTCATCGACCTGAGCGTGTTCACCGTCGACATGACGGCCGCCAACCTCGTCAACATCACGGCCGCCAAGCGCTACGAGGCCCTGCCGGTCGGTTTCGTCGACCAGCGGACCCTGCTCGTCGCGATGGCCGACCCGGCGAACGTCGTCGCGATCGACGACATCTCGATCATGACCGGCTACGAGGTCCGCCAGGCGGT
>DATAUX010000235.1:0-1798 GCA_036268015.1 Solirubrobacteraceae bacterium
GCCGGCGGCCAAGGCCGCGACCCCGCAGGCGTCGAGCAGACGCGAACGGTTGGCGAGCACCTCCGCGGTCGGATCACCCGGCGTGGTCAGGCCGAGATCGCCGTCGGCTCGCGTAGTGAACCGAACCCTGGCACCGCCGGCCAGCCGCAGGTCGAGGCCGTACGAACCGATCATTCGGGATCCGGGAGCAGGGCGCTGGCCAGCTCGGCCTCGCGTCCGGGCGGCAGGTGCCCGTCGAGCTTGCGGGCGAGCGTCCGGTCCAGCCGCCGGCCGAGCTCGGGACCGGGCGCGATCCCCCCGGCGATCAGGTCGCCGCCGTCGATCTCGAGCGACACGTGGCGCAGGTCGCCCAGCCAGCGTCCGGCCGCCTCGGCCGGTCCGAGCGCGCCGGCCAGGGCGACGGCTTCGACCGGCTGGCGGCCGAGCGCGGCGCGCAGCTCGGACGGAAGTCCGCCGGCCGCGGCGATCGCCCGGGCCAGCGGGCCGGCGTCCCAGGTCGCGAGCACGATGTCCCGTTCGTGGGCGGTCAGCTCGAGCCCGGCGAGCCACGCCGTCCCCGCCCGCCGGCGGGTCGCCGTCCCGAGCAGGAGGAGGTCGGCCCGGCCGTCGGCGACGAGCAGATCGGCGGCGCGGCCGATCAGGTCGCGGTCGACGTCGAGCGGCAGGCCGGGAAGCTCGGCGAGCGCGGCCAGCGCGGCGACCGGGTCGGGCTCGGCCAGGGCCAGCCGGAGCTCGGTGCCGATCCGGGCCAGGCTGACCGACCCGAGACCGGCGGCGGACGCCAGGTCGGCGGTGTGCGGATCGACCGTGAAGCCGAGCCTGGAGCGCAGGCGGGCGAGCCGCAGGAGGCGGGTCGGGTCGTCGGTGAAGCTGTCGTCGTGGAGCACGCGGAGCCGACCGGCAGCCAGGTCGTCGAGCGCGCCGGCCGCCGCGTCGAGCCGGCCGTCGGACAGGCTGACGGCGATCGCGTTGACCGTGAAGTCCCGTCGCAGGAGGTCGTCGGCCAGCGGCGCCGGCTCGACGTCGGGCAGCGCGCCCGGACGGGCGTAGCGCTCGCGCCGCGACCGGGCGATGTCGATCCGCCCGCCGGCGACGTCGACGCTGGACGTCGCGAACCGGGCGTGACGGACGACGCCGAGCCCCGGATCGGCTCCACCCAGCTCGTCGAGCCGAGCGATCAGGTCGGCCGGGTCGCCGTCGACGACGACGTCGAGCTCGCGGGGACTCGTCCCGACCAGAAGGTCACGGACGGCGCCGCCGACGACGTGGACGCCCGCCAGGTCGGCCGCCGCCGCGCGCAGCGTCCGGCCGGCCGGGATCGCGTCGAGCGCGTCGAGCACCGTCTGGCCTGTCACGGACTTCATCGTCCTCCTCGAAGCAGGCTACCCGACCCGCACGGGTATGCCGGCCGCCTCGAGGTGGGCCTTCGCCTCGCCGACCGTGTGGGCGCCGTAGTGGAAGATCGACGCACACAGGACGGCGGACGCGCCGACCTCGAGCGCGGCGACGAGATGGTCGAGCTCGCCGGCCCCTCCGGACGCGATCACCGGGACGCCGACGGCGTCGCTGACGGCCCGCGTCAGCTCGAGGTCGTACCCGTCGTTCGTACCGTCCCGGTCCATGCTCGTCAGGAGGATCTCCCCGGCCCCCCGGTCGACGCCCTCGCGAGCCCACTCGACGACGTCCCGGCCGGTCGGCGTCCGCCCGCCGGCGACGAAGACCTCCCAGCCGCCGCCGACCCGGGCCTTCGCGTCGATCGCCAGGACGACACACTGGGCGCCGAAGACCTCGGCCAGCT
>DATAUX010000236.1:0-6224 GCA_036268015.1 Solirubrobacteraceae bacterium
CTCAAAGCCGAGGCCTCGCCACCGCGTGCAGGCTAGACGACTCGTGTCGGGCCCAGACCACCCGCCGGCCGCCCGCGGCCGGGGCCCCGGCGCGGGGGCGGACCGATCCGCGATGATGCCGGCGTGTCGACCGATGCCACCACGGCCCCGCCGAACCTTGCCGACCGGGTCAGGGCGATGAGCTGGTACCACACGATGGACCTCGGCCCGGACCTCGTCACGCCGGGTTTCTTCGACACGCGACCGACCGTCGCCCGGGTGCCCCTGCCGGCGTCGCTGGCCGGCAAGCGGTGTCTGGACGTCGGCACGTGGGACGGCTTCTGGGCCTTCGAGATGGAGCGGCGGGGGGCGGCGTCGGTCACGGCGCTCGACATCGAGGATCCGGCCCGGTGGGACTGGCCGCCGCAGACGCGGGTCGGCGGGCACTTCGCGAGCGGCCGGCAGATCCTCGATGACTTCAAGGGCGGCGGTCAGGCGTTCGCCCTCGCCCGGGAGGCCCTCGACTCGCGGGTCGACCGGGTCGATGTCAGCATCTACGACCTCGACCCGGACGTCCACGGGACCTTCGACTTCGTCTTCCTCGGCAGCCTCCTCCTCCACCTCCGCGACCCGGTCCGCGCGCTCGACCGCCTGCGCGGCGTCTGCGGGGGTCGGCTCGTGATCGCCGAGATGGTCGAGGCGATCCCGTCGTGGCTGCGCCCGCGGACGCCGACCGTCCGGCTCGAGGGGATCGACCGGCCGTGGTGGTGGCAGCCGAACGTGGCCGCGTTCCACCGGATGGTCGAGAGCGCCGGCTTCGAGATCCTCGAACGGACGCCGATCTACTTCCTCCCGCAGGGCGTCGCCCACCCGCCGACGCCGCTGCGGGCGATGGTCCGCCTCGCGGTCAGCCCGGCCGGCCGCGAGCAGCTGATCGGTGTCTGGCGGGGCCTCCCCCACGCCGCCGTACTCGCACGCCCGGCGGCCTGACCGACCGGCGCCGGCCTTGAGCACGAGCCCGCCGCCCGACGCCCCCGACGACGTGCCCGCGCCGCCGCCGGAGTTCGCTGACAAAGCGCCGGTCGAGGCGCTCGGCCTGCGGCGCAGAGCGGCCCGGGGAATGCTGATCAACGCGGTCTTCCTCGCCGGGTTGACGTCGCTCGGCCTGATCAAGGGGTTCATCGTCGCGGCCTTCCTCAGCCGCAGCGACTACGGCGTCTGGGGCCTGCTCGTCGTCACGCTCGGCACGCTCGGCTGGCTCAAGCAGATCGGCGTCAGCGACCGGTACGTCCAGCAGCAGGACGACGACCAGGAACTCGCCTTCCAGCGGGCCTTCACGCTCGAGATCCTCTTCTCGGGCGCGTTCTTCGTCCTGGCGGTCGTCGTCGTCGGCCTGACCGCTCTGCTCTACGGCCGGTCCGAGCTGCTCGCCCCCGGCCTGGCCCTGCTCCTGACGATCCCCGCGTACATCCTCCAGTCGCCGCTGTGGGTCTTCTACAAGCGGATGGAGTTCCTTCGCCAGCGCCGGCTGGAGGTGCTCGAGCCGATCGTCGGGTTCGTCGTCACGGTCGGCCTGGCGATCGCCGGGGCCGGCTACTGGAGCCTGATCGTCGGGATGGTCGCCGGCGCGTGGGCCGGCGCGCTCGCGATCCTCCAGGCGTCGCCGTACCAGCTGGCCTTCCGCTACGAGTCGGGCACCGTCCGCCAGTACGTCAGCTTCTCCTGGCCGCTGGCCGTCGCGGGGGTCGGTGGGATCATCGTCGCCCAGAGCTCGATCATCGCCGGCAGCGCCGTCCTCGGCCTGGCCGGGGTCGGGTCGATCACGCTGGCCAGCTCGATCGTCCTCTACACGACGCAGGTCGACCAGATCGTCAGCCAGACGCTCTACCCGGCGATCTGCGCGGTCGCCGACCAGCCCGAGCTGCTGTTCGAGTCGTTTGCCAAGGCGAACCGGCTCGGCCTGATGTGGGGCGTCCCGCTCGGCGTCGCGATCGCCCTCTTCACACCCGACCTCGTCGACTTCGGGCTCGGCGACCGGTGGCGTCCGGCGCTCGCCCTGATCCAGATCTTCGGCCTGATCGCCGCGGCCGACCAGATCGGGGCGAACTGGGACGACTACTACCGGGCCCGGGCCGACACGCGGCCGATCGCGGTCGTCAGCATCGTGACGATGTTCGCCTGCGTCGCGACCGCGATTCCCCTGATGATCGTCGACGGCCTGACCGGCTTCGGGATCGGCATGGCGTTCGCCGCGGCCGTCGGGATCGCCGGCCGGATCGTCTACCTGATCCGGCTCTTCCCGGCCTTCGGCGTGCTCCGCCACTCGACCCAGGCGATCCTCCCGACGATCCCCGCAGCCGTGATCGTCCTCGTCCTGCGGCAGTTCGACGGCCACCGGACACCGGCCCTGGCGATCGCCGAGGCGGCCGTCTATCTCCTCGTGACGGGCGCCGCCACGCTCTACGTCGAGCGGCCGCTCCTGCGCGAGGTCAAGGGCTACCTGCGCGATCCGCGGGGGCCGATCCTCAGCGCCTGAGCCGGACGACATGACACCGCCCGGTGGGCGGCACGCAACCTGACTGACACAACACCAGGGTCGCGCTGGAGACGGGGCTCAGCCGACGATCATCACTACGAAGGGCTTCGATCAGCGTGAACCTGTAGCTCGCGTCGTTGAGCGTCGGGAACCGCGTCCCGGAGGCTACACGGGACGTGAGCGCAGGCGGTGAGCCGTGGGAGCTTCTGTCAGTCGCGGGGCCCGAGTACTGGACGGTCCAGTACTCGACCGGTACCGGGTAGTACTCGCGCAGTACTGGACGGTCCAGTACCCGCGGATTCCGCGAACGACTCGCGCGCGCCACGCCGTCCGCGCGACCCGACCCCGCCCCTCCGGGCTCCGGCTACTCGTCCGGGGTCGCCGCCGTCGACCCCGACCCCGACCCCACGGTCGTCGAACCCGACCCCGACCCGACGCTCGTCTGGTCGGGCCCTCCAGACGTCCCGTCCGACCCGTCCGCCGTCCGCGCGCGGCTGTGATGGCCGGTCGACACGTGCAGGACCGAGGCCGACCGCGCGAGCGAGAGCATCTGGGCGTTCGTCAGACCCTCGAGCTCTGTGTTGCTGATCCAGTAGAGCATCCCGCCGCGCCGCCAGCCGACGTCGTGGATGTGGGAGCCGTCGTTGACCAGGAGGTACGTGATCCCGCCGATCGTCTGGGTCGACGCGTTGCCGAACAGCGGCGGGTCGGTCCAGTTCATGCCCTCGATCCCGTAGTAGCTGCCGACCGCGTCCGTCCGCCAGTCGATCCGGTAGCCCCGGTGGACCTTGCCCTGCTCGTCGCGGACGTCGTATGTGTGCTCGTCGGTGAGCACGCCATTGCCCGTCTTCAGCGTCGGCAGCTCGACCTTGACGTGGGCATGCTCGGCCATCGTGTCCGCCGCCTCACGGTCGGTGCTGACCAGCGGGTACAGGCCGATCGACGCGAAGTTCTTGTGCTTGCGCAGCGCGCCCTCCGCGTGGAAGGCGGTCTTCACCTGGGCGTGCTGGTTGCCGTGGAGGAAGTCGTTGACCGTCGCCGTGATCTGCTCCGGCGTGGCCGAGACGAAGTCCTCGCCGTCGATGATGTCCAACGGATCCGCCTGGAACTGGACCTGGCGGATCGGCTTCGACAGCGAGAAGGCTGCCAGCTTGAGCAGGCGCAGCGTGTCCGTCGTCCCACGGAAGTCCGTCTCGATCGACTTGCCGACGGCCTTCGTGATGTTGCCGAAGTTGTCGAGCAGGCCCGAGACGCCGACCTGCTCCTTGACCGCCCGGATGAAGTCCTGCTGGCGGGCGACGCGGACGAAGTCCGAGTCGGTGTGCCGGTAGCGGACATAGTCGAGCGCCGGATAGCCGCACAGCTTCTGGTAGCCCGGCTTCAGGTCGATGTTCGCGTAGTCGGTCGCCACCGTCCCGATGTTCCGGTTGAAATACGTGTGATCGACGTCGACGTAGACGCAGCCGATCGCCTTGATCACCGAGTAGAAGGATTTGAAGTTGACGTCGACGACGTGGTTGATCTGGATCCCGTCGAGCGTCGCCTTGACGACCTGGACGGCGCCCTGCGGACCGCCGTACGTGTACGCCGCGTTGACCTTCTGGTCGGTGTACGTCGCCCCCTTGATCGTGAAGTTGACGAGCAGATCCCGCGGGATCGACAGAATCGACGTCTGACCCTTGTTCGGGTCCATCCGGATCAGCATGATCGTGTCCGTCCGCCCGCTCGTCGACGCGTCGGTCCCCGCGTACCGCCGGTCGGACCCGATCACCATGATCGTCTGCGGCGCGCCCGCCTGATCCGGGGTCAGGAACTTCGCCGCCTCGATCCGCGGGCTCTGGGCCAGCGCCCGCGAGACCTGCTTGACCTCGAGCAGCGCGGCCGCCGAGATCGCGCCGGTGGTCAGCAGGACGACGAGCAGACTGCCGAGGAGGTAGCGCCACCAGACGGCCTTGCGAGGTTCCGGCAAATCAGCGGGAATTCTAGGCCGCGCTCAACGCGCCCGGCGCAGCTCGGCGTAGACCGACCCGAGGACTCGGGCGGCGTACTCGGCCCGGGCGATCGACAGCAGGTCCCGGTCGGCGATCGGGTCGCCGCCCCGGCTCGACAGCGCCCAGTCGCCGAACACGGCCGGACGCGGGTGGCGCCAGTACCGCCAGCCGACCGCCATCGGGAGCCGGTGATGGTGCTGGTTGCTCGACCACCCGTGGCGAAACGCCCGGCCGAGGATCGGCCGCAGCCGGGTCTCCGGGTCGTGGTGGACGATCGCGTCCGCGCAGTACGCCAGCCCGTGGCCGGCCGCCCGGGCCCGCAGGCAGACGTCGACGTCCTCACCGATCTGGAGATACGCCGGGTCGAACCCGCCGATCTCCTCCAGCACGTCGCGACGGGCGGCGAGGTTCGCGCTCGCCGCCCAGCCCCGGACGCGGACGTTCGTCTCCTGGTCGAAGCGCCACAGCGCCTCCAGACGCTCGCACCGGCCCGGGTTCGCGTGGCCGTCGACGACGACCGGTCCGGCGACCAGCGGCGCCTGCTCGAGACAGGCGACGAGCGCCTCCAACCAGCCCGGCCCGACCCGGCAGTCGCCGTCGGTGAAGGCGATCAACGGCGCCCCGGCGGCCGCCACGCCGACGTTGCGGGCCCGCGCCCGATTCGCCCACGACTCCGAGACGACGACCGCCCCGGCCGCCCGCGCGATCTCGGCGGTCGCCCGGTCGCGGGACCCGTTGTCGACGATCACGACCTCGAACCGGCCCGCCTCGAGCGTCTGGGCCGCCAGGCTCGAGAGCAGCGCCGGGAGTGAACCGGCACCGTCACGGACGGGGACGACGACGCTGATCGCGGGCGCCACGACCCGTCTTCAGTGGGCCGCTGCGACCGGTCGCGGCCGGGCGCGGTTGTAGTGCAGGCGCCCGGCGTCCCTCGCGTACAGGCTGACCAGGTCGACCAGCGCGAAGAACGCCTCCTCCCGCCCCGGGGCCCGCACGGCCGCCAGCAGGTAGTGGGGTATCCGTCCGACCAGGTCTCGCACCGTCGGCGGCGGAGCGCTCCCCGCGTAGCGGCGCTCGAGCCATGCGAGGCCCGCCCCGTGACGCGCGAGCTGGCGAAACAGAGCGTAGAACTGGGTCCGGTTCTCGTGGTCGACGTACGCGTCCGGCCGCGATTCGAGGCCCCAGCCGGCGTCCTGCAGGCGCCAGCACAGATCAGCGTCGCCGGCCGACAACGCGTGGGTCGGGAACCCGCCGATCTCCGCAAACGCCGACCGGCGCACAAGACAATTGGCAGTCTGTGCGTACGGCCGATACGGGTAGGACAGCGTGATCTGCTGATCCATCTTCCGCCGGGCGGTTATGTACCTCGCGCACGACGTGTCGCTCGTCGTCCAGTCGCGGACGCCGCCCGCGAGCACGCCGACATCCCCGGCCGGCGGGACATCGAAGTACCGGTCCAGGAGGTCGGCCGCGGGGACCGTGTCCGCGTCGATGAACAGCAGCCACTCCGCCCGCGTCGCCCTGACGCCCGCATCCCGGGCATACCACGACGAGCCGACCTCGCCGGCGTGGACGATCACGACGCCGTCCGGCAGGCCGCCGACCGGCGGCGTGTGGTCCGGCCTGTTGTCGACCAGGACGACCTCGTCGGCCGGACCGATCTCCATCCGGCCGAGCCGCCGAACCATCTCCTCGAGTTCGGCCTGCGGGCCGGCGAA
>DATAUX010000237.1:0-7376 GCA_036268015.1 Solirubrobacteraceae bacterium
ACCGGGCGATCCTCTACGGGTCGGTCGCCGTCCTCGTCGTCGCCCTGACCGCCGCCTCCCGCCTCGCGGCGACCGGCCCGGGCACGCTGGGCCTGCTGGTGCTCTTCGGGGTCAGCATCTACGGCCTGTTCCGCGTCTACACGGCCTGGCGCCAGTACTGACCCGACCAGCTCCGATGGTTGCCTGCTAGGCGCGGGCGATCGTCTTGAGGATGCGTCCACCGGCCGAGCGCCAGACCATCTTCACGGGCGCCCGAGCCCCCGTGCCCGGTGGAGCCCTCGCGACGAGGACGTTCCCGACCACGCGGGCGGTCGTGGTCGCGCCGTCCGCGAACGAGATCGTGACGGTCGCGACGCCGTCGGGCACGATCGCCGTGAACGTCGTGCTCCCACCGGGCGTCGTCGTGCTGCCGAGACTGCGTCCGCCGGCGATCGCCGACGGGCTGGATCCGCAGACCCCGCCCCCGTCGCCGGCGAAGCGACCGGTCAGCTTGAGCGCCGTGACGCAGACGCTCGGGTGCGGCTGGTCGGACCGCCGTTGGGCGGCCAGCATCTGGACGATCTCCCGCCGTGCGGTGGTGCGGAGCGCGGCCGGCATTCGTGGAAGGTCGTGCTCGAGCTCGGCCGTGCACCGCGCCGGGGCCGGCGTCTCGAAGCTCTGCCCGCCGGCCGGGATCAAGTAGTAGGCCGCACCGTACGCGGTCCTCGCCCGGCGGACGTAGCGGACGTAGACGTCGACGCCGAAGTGCGACAGTCGGGCCGCCCGTGAGAGCTGGTGCGGCCGGCCGTGGCGCTGGCCGAGGCCGATCACGCCGGGCGGCGGAAACTCGTCGGCCGGCGCCGCCGGCCGGCGGAGCACGCCGAGGATCGAGAGCAGCGCAGGGCTCGGACTGCCCTGGCTCGTGCTCCCGGGGATCGGGTACCCAGGGCAGGCCGGATCCCGCCTGGCCAGCGTCTGCAGCGCTGCGTTGATGTACGGCGCCGTGTTGCCGGCGATCAGCCGGCTCGCGCCGTACGCGGCGGCACCCGTGCCGAGCACGGCAGCCAGGACGACGACGAGACCCCGTCTCGGGCCTCCCCGGAGAAGCCCGGTCAGACGGCGCGTCCACCCGCCGGTCGCTCGACGTCTGGCGGCATCGCCCAGCTGGCGGCGGACCTCTGGCAACAACGTCATCTCGGTCTCTCCAGTTCGGCTTTCAGCGTCGCGAGGCCCCGGCTGACGCGCTTGCGAATCACGAGCTCGGAAGTCCGCAGGTCGGCGGCGATCTCGACGTACGTCCGCTCGTCGACGATCCGCGCCCTGATCGCCTCGCGTTGGCTGACCGGCAGCCGGTCGAGCAGGTGGAGCACCCAGCCGTCGCCGCTCGCCTCCGCCTCGACCCGTTCGAGCTCGCCCGCGCCCAGACCGATCGCCTCGCGAATCCCCAGGCGGGCCCGCGCCCGCGATTCGACCTGCCCCCGACGGACGCTCTTGGCGATCGTGTTGCGGGCGATCGTGAACAGCCAGCCGGCCGCGGTCGGCTCGTCCGGCCGATACCTGCGCGCAGCGCCGAGCGCCGCCGCGAAGACCTCCGCCGTCAGATCGGCCGCCAGCTCGGGATCGCGCGTGCAGCGCATGAAGTACCCGACGACTGACGTCTCGTACCGGTCGTAGAACGACGCGAACGCCTCCGGGTCCGATCGCGTCGCCGCCAGCAGGTCCCCGTCGGTCGGCTCGGTGAAGCCCATACCCAGAAGAACCCTGACCGACCGATTCTGTGACCGGCCGCCCGAGTTCCCGCCCGGCCGGCTCGCCCGCCGACCAGCCCAGCCCTCCGCGACCGGCCCAGAGCACCACCCCCCGAAGCCCGATCGGCCGGTGCCCGCCGGTCGCCACGTATCCTCGATCAGGGTGACCGACCCGACGACAGACTCGCTCGCAGACCAGCGGCGCAAGCTCCCCGACCAGCCGGGCGTCTACCTGTTTCGCAACGACCGCGGACGCGTGATCTACGTCGGCAAGGCCAACTCCGTCCGCAAGCGGGTCGCCTCCCACTTCGCCGGGAAGACGGCCAACGGGTTCGGCGTCGGGACGATGCTCGCCGAGATCCGTTCGATCGAGTGCATCGTCGTCGCCACCGAGGCCGAGGCCCTCCTGACCGAGCAGGGCTTCATCAAGCAGTACCGGCCCCGCTTCAACATCCGCCTCCGCGACGACAAGTCCTACCCGTTCATCGCGATCTCGATGGACGAGAACTTTCCCCGTGTCTACTTCACCCGCGAACGACACCGCCGTGACCGGCTGTACTTCGGTCCGTACTCGAGCGCCAAGCGCGTCCGCGGGACGCTGACCCTCCTCTCGAAGCTGTTCATGCTCCGCTCGTGCACCGGCCCCGAGCCCGGCCGCCGGTCAGGGTCGCCGTGCCTCGACTACCACATCAAGCGGTGTGCCGCCCCGTGTGTCGGATATGTCTCGAAGGACGACTACCGCCAGGGGATCGACCGCGTGATCGACTTCCTCAACGGCCGGTACAAGCTGCTCGCCCGGGAGATCTCCGGTCGGATGCAGGCCGCCTCGGATGCCCAGGAGTTCGAGCAGGCCGCCGTCGAGCGCAACCGACTCCGGGCCGTCGAGTCCCTGCTCGAGCGCCAGCGGGTCGCCAACGAGTCGGTCGGCACGCTCGACGCCGTCGCGATCGCCGTCGCCGGGACCGACGCCAACGCCCAGGTCTTCCAGGTCCGCGACGGCGCTCTCACCGACCGTCAGTCCTTCTACCTGACCAACGAGGCCCAACGGCCGGTCGACGAGGTACTCGAGGAGTTCGTCCTCCAGTACTACGAGTCCGGCGTCTCGATCCCCGCCCAGGTCATCGTCCAGTGCCCGGTTCGCCCCGTCCTGGCCGACGCGCTCGCCGTCCGGCGGGGCGGTCCGGTCGAGATCCGGGCGGCCGAGCGCGGCGAGAAGAAGCGGATCCTCGAGCTTGCCGTCCGGAATGCCGGGCTCGCCCTCGACGAGGACAAGCTCGCCGCCGAGCGCCGCCGCGACCGGCGGACCGAAGCCCTCGACGGCCTCCAGCAGGCGATCGGGCTCGACACCGTCCCCGTCCGGATCGAGTGCTTCGACATCTCGAACCTGATGGGCACCCACACCGTCGCCTCGATGGTCGTCCTCGACGGCGCCCTCCCCAAGAAGTCCGACTACCGCCGGTTCAAGATCCGCACCGTCGACGGGCCCGACGACTTCGCCTCGATGGCCGAGGTCCTCGGCCGCCGGCTGGCCAACTGGGAGCGCCAGCAGGACATCTCGCCCCACGACCCCGACTACGACTCGAGCTTCGCCAGCCTGCCCAACCTCGTCGTGATCGACGGCGGCAAGGGCCAGCTGTCGGCCGGGATCGAAGCCCTCGACGGGTTCCGCAGACGTGGGGTCGTCGTCGTCTCGCTGGCCAAGCGACTCGAGGAGGTCTTCCTCCCCGGCGTCGACCGGCCGCTCGTCCTCGCCCACGACACGGCCGAGCTCCAGCTCCTCCAGCGGATCCGCGACGAGGCCCACCGCTTCGCGATCACCCACCACCGGACCCGCCGCGACCGGGCGATGACCGCCTCCGTGCTCGACGACCTCCCCGGCGTCGGGCCCGCTCGCAAGCGCGCCCTGATCGACCACTTCGGGTCGGCCGACGCCGTCGTCGCCGCGTCGGCCGACCAGCTCCAGTCGGTTCCCGGCCTGCCGGCCAAGGTCGGCCGGGAGCTCCACTCACACCTCCACCGCGTATAGGTCCCCGATGAGATCGACCCCACCGATTCGCCGGTCCCCGGCCGTCGCTGCCCTCGTCTGTGCCGCCGTCGGCCTCGCCGCGTGTGGTTCCGGCGCCGCATCGTCCGGTTCGCCCGGTTCGCCGGCCACCGCGTCCACGTCGCCGGCCACCGGGTCCCGACCGCCCGCCGGATCCCCGCCGCCGACGACGGCGACGCTGGTCGCCAGGTCGGCCGGCCACAGGATCGACTCGATGGACTTCACGCTCGACTCGACCGTTCCCGGCCGATCCGGCGCCCGGCCGACCACGCTCGACGGGACGGCCTCGCTCCGCCTGCACCCCAGCCTCGCCGGCCGGCTCAGCTTCACTTCGAGCGGTCAGTCGACGACCGAGCGCATCGTCGACACCAAGTTCTACGTCCTCCTGCCGCAGATCGCCGCCCGCGACGGTGGACGGCCGTGGGTTCTCGTCGATCTCGCCGACGCGTCGAAGACCGCCGGCATCGACTACTCCCAGCTCCTCCGATCCGCCGAGCAGGTCGATCCGACGAGGACGCTCCAGCTGCTCGCCGCCAGGCGGCGCTTCCACGAGATCGGCGTCTCGACCGTCGACTCCCACCGGGTCGTCGGGCTGACCGGCAGCTTCACGCCGGCGACGCTCACCCAGCCGGGGATCAGCCGGGCGCTCCTCGCCCAGCTCAAGGCCAAGCTCGCCGGGGTCGGCGCGACCCGCGAAACCGTGACGATGTACCTGACCTATGCCGGCCTCCCGGTTCGCATCCTGACGTCGCTCGCCACGAGGACGTACGGCACGCTCACGAGCACGATCGACATCCGGCAGATCAACATCCCCGTCCTCGCCTCGCCGCCGCCCGCCGCCCAGACGATCACGCTCACCCAGCTCCGGAAGACCGCCGGCTGACCACCCGTCGGGTGTCCGGCGTCCACGACCCGCGAGAATTGAAGCGATGGCCGCCAGCCCGACCGATCAGGACCAGGTCCCCCAGCCGCACCTCCGGGACCTGATGGTGATCACCGGCTTCTCCGGCGCCGGCAAGTCGACGGCGATGAACGTCTTCGAGGACGCCGGCTACTTCTGCGTCGACAACCTCCCGCCCCGGCTGATCGGCGGCCTCGTCGAGCTGTTCCTCCACGACGGCTCGAAGGTCGTCCACGCGGCCGTCGTCTCCGACGTCCGCGGCGGCGACTACTTCGACGCCCTGCAGACCGTTCTCGACGACCTCGCCCAGGCCGGGCTGCGTCACCGCGTGCTCTTCCTCGACGCAGACGAGCAGACCCTGATCAACAGGTACAAGGAGACCCGCCGCCGCCACCCGCTCGCACCCGAGGGCGGCATCGCCGACGGCGTCGCCGCCGAGCGGGAACTGCTCGCCCCGCTCAAGGGCCGGGCCGACCTCGTGATCGACACGACCGGGCTGACGGCCGCCCGGCTCCGCCGGAAGATCGCCGACGCCTACCTGTCCCACGAGGCGACGTCCAAGCTGGCGGTCAACTTCACGAGCTTCGGCTTCAAGAACGGGCCCGCCCGCGACGCCGACCTCGTCCTCGACGTCCGCTTCCTCCCGAATCCCCACTACGAGCCGGCCCTTCGGCCGCTGACCGGTCTCGACCAGCGAATCGTCGACTACATCGGCCGGACCGGCCGTCTCGCCGACCTCTACGACCGGCTGGATCCCCTGCTCGACTTCCTGCTCCCCCAATACGTCGCCGAGGGCAAGTCCTACCTGCTCGTCGCCGTCGGCTGCACCGGCGGCCGGCACCGGTCGGTCGCGATCGCCGAACGCCTCGCCGATCGCTACCGCGAACGCCCCGACCTGATCGTCCAGGTCACCCACCGCGACGTCGAACGCGACTCGCCCGTCGGCTGAAGGCCGGCGGTCCTCCGCCGGCCGGATGGCCGGTGGAGGCGTCGCGCATAATGCGTGCCATGATCGACCACGTCGGCTTCGAGGTCTCGGACATCGCCCGGTCCGCCGCCTTCTACGACGCGATCTTCTTCGCTCTCGGCGGCCGCCGGATCCACAACTCGAGTCGGGCGATCGCCTACGGGACGGTCGCTCCGAGCCTGTGGATCGTCAGTCGCGGCAGGCCGCCGGCCGCCGGCTACGGCCACGTCGCCCTCGAGGCGTCCGGTCGGGCCGCCGTCGACGCCGCCCACCGGGCCGGACTGGCCAACGGAGGGACCGACGACGGCCTGCCCGGCGACCGTCCGAACTACGGCTCCCGGTACTACGCCTGCTACCTCCGCGACCCCGACGGCCTCCGCGTCGAGATCGCGAGCGGAACCCGTTGATAGCCTACGCGTCCGCCGGGCGAGACTTGTCCCCGCGAGATCTTGACGACCGCTGACAGGGAGAGGGTATGAGTGTACGCGTGGGCATCAACGGCTTCGGCCGGATCGGTCGGAACGTGTTTCGTGCCGCGCAGGCAGCGGGTGCTGACATCGAATGGGTCGCGGTCAACGACCTGACCGATTCGAAGACGCTCGGCCACCTGCTCAAATACGACTCGATTCTCGGCCGCTACCCGGGCACGGTCGACGTGACCGACGACGGGCTGATCGTCGACGGCGTCGAGCTCAAGGTGCTGGCCGAGCGCGACCCGGCCGCCCTTCCGTGGGGCGACCTCGGCGTCGACGTCGTGATCGAGTCGACCGGCTTCTTCACCAAGCGCGACGACGCCGCCAAGCACCTGGCCGGCGGCGCCAAGAAGGTCCTGATCTCCGCGCCGGCCTCCGGCGAGGACATCACCGTCGCGCTCGGCGTCAACTTCGAGAAGTACGACAAGTCGGTCCACCACGTCATCTCGAACGCGTCGTGTACGACCAACTGCCTCGCCCCGGTCGCCAAGCTGATCCATGACACGGTCGGCATCAAGCACGGCCTGATGACGACGATCCACGCCTACACGGCCGACCAGCGCCTCCAGGACATGCCCCACTCCGATCTGCGCCGGGCCCGGGCCGCCGCCCTCAACCTCGTGCCGACGTCGACCGGCGCGGCCAAGGCCGTCGGCCTCGTGATTCCCGAGCTCAACGGCCGGCTTCACGGCTTCGCCGTCCGCGCGCCGGTCCCGACCGGATCGCTGGTCGACCTGACCTTCGTAGCCGAGCGGGAGACGACGGTCGCCGAGCTCAACGAGGCGATCAGCTCGCGTGCGAACAAGGGCGTCCTCGAGGGGATCCTCGACTACACCGAGGACCCGATCGTCTCGACCGACATCGGCCAGAGCCCGTTCTCGTCGGTCGTCGACGGCGGGCTGACCGCCGTCATGGAGGGCACGCTCGTCAAGGTCGTCAGCTGGTACGACAACGAGTGGGGCTACTCGAATCGTGTCGTCGACGTCGTCCAGAGACTCCTGTGAGGACACTCGCCGATCTCGATGTCGACGGCAAACGGGTCCTCGTCCGAGTCGACTTCAACGTCCCCCTCGACGACGGCTCGATCACCGACGACACGCGGATCCGTGAGGCTCTGCCGACGATCGAGGAGCTCCGTCGCCGCGGGGCGCGGATCATCCTCGTCTCCCACCTCGGCCGTCCCAAGGCCCGTGAGGCGGAGTTCTCCCTGCGGCCGTGCGCCGACCGGCTCGCCGACCTGCTCGGCGCCCCGGTCGAGCTGGCG
>DATAUX010000238.1:0-13136 GCA_036268015.1 Solirubrobacteraceae bacterium
CACGTACCCACTGGTCGACGGCCGCCTTCCCCGCCCCGTATGAAGCCCATCCCGGATAGACGCTCTTGGCGGCACCTGAGGTCAGCATCACGACATGGCGGCGGGCGTCGACATCCCTCGTGGCCGCTAGAAACATGTGCCCGAGCACCTGTCCGGCGGCGCTGTTGAGGATCACGTTGCGCACGTACGCATCCGTGGCTACCTCGCCGACAAAGCCGACCGGGTCGATAAGGCCCGCGGCATGCGCGAACACCACACGATCACCCGACCAGCCCGCCAGCTCGCGTTCGAACGACCGCCCGATCAGCTCCCACGAAGCGGGCTGCGCAAGGTCGGCCTCTACGTGCTCACCGACTACCGGTGGCCGGCGGCTCACCCCGAGCAACCGCGCCCCCTCCCACGGAACCGTCGCGGCCAGCGCCCCGCCGATACCGCTCGAAGCGCCCGAAATCCAGACCAACGACCTCGACATGGCCGGCATGCTACGCGAGCACGACGTTGCGGGCCTGCGGGTTGACGCCCAGGTCGAGGTCGAACTGGACGCGGTCGCCCTCGAAGAGTGCCCTGACCCCGAGCGCGAGGCCGGCCGTACGTACGGGAATCTCGAGCTTGTCGCGGTCGCGCACGATCGTGCCCCCGCCTTCGTCCTCGTCGAACGACTTGACGATCCCGGTGAACTGCACTTCGTCTCCTCTCGATCGAGACCGCGCACGTGGGCGGCCCGCTACAGGTGCCGTGTTGGCTGCTCTCATAGCAGGTGCCGACGAGCGGGACCAGGAGACCGGGTCCGTGACCGTCACCGCGCCGGTCCCTGCAATCGAGCGCCGTCACCTTCCCCGGATGACGTGGCCGCCGTGACGAAGAGGTCGCGCGAAGCACCCCTTGACGAAGTCGATTTCCGGGTCGAGGAGAAGCGGGCCGAGCAGGCCGAGCGCGAATCGCGCGTCGAAACGCTCGGTGTCGGCGTCGAGGTACACGACCGGGTCGCCGATCGTCGTGGCCAGTCCTCTCCACATTGCCTCGCCCTTGCCCTGCGCCGGGCCGAGTTCTGGCAGGATCGAATCCTCCTGTAGGGACGCGGGCTCCGCGATCCGTCCTCCCTCGCCGGGACCAACACGCTGATCGTCTTCTGCTCGGCTTCGAGCAGGCGTTCCAGCGCAGACTCGTCGGCGTCGAAACCCCGTCGGGAGCGCCAGCCGGCGATCATCCGAAGCCCGGACCGCGTCGCGCGACGTC
Organism: Solirubrobacteraceae bacterium; assembly: GCA_036268015.1. Lineage (GTDB taxonomy): Bacteria > Actinomycetota > Thermoleophilia > Solirubrobacterales > Solirubrobacteraceae > Palsa-513. The sequence goes on from DATAUX010000238.1 coordinate 1,237, forward strand.
TCCTCGTGGAGGCTCGGCCAGGCCGGGGACACGATCCGAGCCTACGCCCGACGGTCCCGACGAACGAGCGCTCTGATCAGAACCGGCGGGAACGCCACAAGGAACCCGGCTAGAAGAATCTCACCGGTGAGCCCCAACAGAGCGTGAGCCGGCACCCGCCGCGCAACGACCAGCCCGCCGGCCGCGTTCAGACCGAACGCCCACGGGATGGCCGCATAGAACCAGACCGGATCTCGACTCTCCGATCGCCCGGCGGTCATCGTGGCTGGGATCTTGCCGTTCATATCGTCCATACCCCCGGTAGCGTCACGAGAGGACGAGTTCTTACGTGTCCGGCCGCACTCGGCCCAGAGAGGTTCGCCACCAGATCTCGAGTGTCCTCGGCGTCGCCCAGGCAATCCAGGACACTCCTGTTCGTCGTCCAACGGCACGCGACCCGTCGGCCGCAGTCGCGACGGATCCCCCATCGTCTTGAGGCCTTCCGGTGGGTTCCGATCACACGGATCCAACCGCCGGCTACGACGACGCCGTCGAGTTCGCGTGGGGCCTGGATCTGATCCTCGATGGCCTCGACCGGCTTCGCCAAACGCCCTGAGGGACATGCTCGGCTGAGGCTTCGGCCCGACTCCTGCGCCCCGGGTGATCGCCCGGGTCGGGCGCGGCCCCTGGGAGAGCGTCAACAGGTCCGGGCGATTCAGGCGACACCGGAGCAGCGAAGCGAGGTTTCCGCGCCCGACCCCGACGATCAGGACCAGGTCGCTTCTATTTCGCCGGCCGGCCGGCCGCGGATCAGGACCGGTTGGCAAATCGATCCGACCACGCGGCGAAGAGCCTCACCCGGACGTCCCCCAGAGCGCCGGGTCGGCCCCCGACGAGGTAGCCTCGACGGCCGTGGCCGGCCAGCAACCACGGGAGCGGACGCGGCCCGCCGAGGGCGGGTCCACGACGACCGGGGCCGCCGGCGGGGCGAGCGCGTGGGCGCCGCTGCGGGAGCCGACGTTCAGAGCGATGTGGGCGGCCCAGTTCGGGTCGAACGTCGGCAGCTGGATGCAGACGGTCGGCGCCCAGTGGCTGATGTCGACGCTGACCGTCGCGGCCGCGCCGGTCGCGCTGATCCAGACGGCGTCGAGCCTGCCGGTGCTGCTGTTCGCCCTGCTGGCCGGCGTGCTCGGCGACCTGCTCGATCGTCGACGGCTGATCCTCGCCTGCCAGCTCGCGATGCTCGTCGCGTCGGTCGTGCTCGCCGGCCTGACACTCGCCGGGTGGGTCACGCCGATCGTCCTGCTCGGGCTGATCTTCGCGATCGGCGTCGGCAACGCGTTCGTCGCGCCGGTCTGGCAGACCCTCCAGCCGGAGCTCGTCCCGGCCGCCGAGCGGTCCGACGCGATCGCGCTGGGCGCCGTCAACCAGAACCTCGCGCGGGCGGTCGGTCCGGCCGTCGGCGGTGCCCTGCTCGCGGCCGTCAACGCCGGGGCGGTCTTCCTGGCGAACGCTGTCTCGTTCCTCGGCGTGCTCGCCGTCGTCGGCCGGGCCCGGATTCCGGTCCGGACGCGCCCGCAGTCGCCCGAGCATGTGGTCGGGGCGATGCGCGCCGGCGGGCGGTTCATCGTCGCGTCTCGGGATCTCCGGGTCCTGCTGGCCCGGGCGAGCCTGTTCGTCGTCCCGGCGAGTGCCGTCTGGGCGCTGCTGCCGGTCCTCGCCCGCCGGCAGCTGGGTCTCGGCTCGGCCGGGTACGGCCTCCTGCTCGCGGGTGTCGGAATCGGCGCGGTGATCGGGGCGACCCTCCTGCCGCAGGCCAAGCGCCGGCTCGGCCGGGATCGACTCCTGGCCGGGAGCACAGGACTCCTGGCGGCCGGGACGCTCGTCCTCGCGCTGACGAGCAGTCCGTGGATCGCCTTCGTCGCCCTGGTCGGCGCCGGCCTGTCCTGGATCTGCGCGCTCGCGCTGTTCAACTCCAGCTTCCAGGGGGCCCTCCCCGGGTGGGTGAAATCACGGGCGCTGTCGTACTACCTGGTCGTCTTCCAGGGCGGGATGGCAATCGGGAGCGCGGCGTTCGGCGGCGTCGCCGGATGGGCCGGGCTGGAGCCGGCGCTCCTGATCAGCGCCGGCCTGCTGGCGGCCGGGCTGCTCGTCGCGACGGTCCTGCGACTGCCGGCGACCGACGCGAGGGAGATCGCGCCGGCCGAGCTGCCGATGCCGGCGCTCGACGGCGACCCGTCGCGCGACGAGGGTCCGGTCTTCGTCAGCGTCGCCTACGACGTCAGCCCGGCTGGCGAGGCGGACTTCCTCGCGGCGCTGCCCGCCCTGCGGGCCGCCCGGCGGCGGACCGGAGCGATTCACTGGCGCTCGATGCGCGACGCCGCCTCGCCGGAGAGTTTCCTCGAGACATATCTCGTCGCCGACTGGGCTGAGCACGAGCGCCAACACACGCGGACGACGCAGGGCGATCGGGACGCCCTCGACGCGGTCACGGCGGCGACGAAGGACGGCAGGCGGGTCGTCCACCACCTGCTGCCCGCCGCCCCGCGGACGCCGACCGAGCCGCCCACGCAGGCGACGACGCCAGACGCCTGATCGCCGGATCGCCTTCAGGGGTCGATCGACCGGGCCGCGGGCGAGAGGTCGCGCACGACGCGGCAGGGATTGCCGTAGGCGAGGTGCCCGGCGGGAACGTCGCGTGTGACGACGCTGCCGGCGCCGACGACGGCGTCGGCGCCGATGCTCACGCCAGGGCAGACGATCACGCCCCCGCCCAACCAGGCGCCGTCGCCGACGCTGATCGGCTCGGCGGTCTCCCACCCGTCCCGCCGGGCGGCGGCGTCGAGCGGATGCGTGGCGGTCAGCAGCTGGACGCCGGGCCCGACTTTGACGTCGTCGCCGATCGAGACGGCCGCGCCGTCGAGGATCACGGTGCCGAAGTTCAGGAAGCTGCGTGCGCCGATCCGGATCGTGAACCCGTAGTCGCACCAGAGGGGCGGGGTGACCTGGGCCGCGAGGCCGACCGCGCCGAGCAGGTCGTCGAGGATCCGCCCGATCGCCGGCAGGTCGAGCGAGCTGGTCGCGTTCAACCGCTCGACGAGCAGGCGGGCGCGTCGTCGGTCATCGGCGAGCTCCGGATCGCCGGGCAGGTACGGCTCGCCGCGGAGCATCCGCTCGCGGTGGGAGCCGGCGACCGGAACTACGCGTCCCCGGTCCGGGCCCCGCGACCAGGGGCGGTGTCGGGTTCAAGGGCTTCCGGTTGGGTTGGGCGCATGATCGGCTCGAAGAGAAAACGCGGCAAGACGACTGGACCCACGATATTGGATCGGGCGAACCACGATCCACGGGCGACCAACCACGAACCGGCACAAACACGACACTTTGTCGCGTTTTGTACCGAAACGCCAAAACAACAGACACCACGCAGCCCGGCCGCCGACCCCAGAACCCGTCGAGCCTCCACGATCGGTCCGCCACCCGTCGATGGGATACCGTCAGCAGGATCAGGCCGATCACCCCGGGGATGAGAAGTCGTGAGGCCGGCGAGTCGCCGGGGACCGAGCCGACAGCAGCCGACCGGCGCAAGCGCTTGACGCTGATCGCGGCGATCATGGGGTCGGTCGTGGCGGGGGTGGATGCGACGGCGGTCAACGTAGCGCTCCCGGCGATCCGGGCGGACCTCGGCGGGGGCCTGTCGAGCCAGCAGTGGATCTCCAACGCATACCTGCTGTCGCTGGGGTCGCTGATCCTGGTCGGGGGGTCGCTGGGCGACCTGTTCGGCGAACGTCGGATCTTCTCGGTCGGAGTCGCGGGCTTCGGGCTGTGCTCGATCATCTGCGCGGCGTCGCCGAGCATCGAGGTGCTGATCGGGGGTCGGGCGTTGCAGGGGGCGTTCGGGGCGCTGCTGACGCCGAGCGCGCTGGCGGTGATCGTGGCGGCGTTTCCGGCGCAGGAGCGGGGCGCGGCGATCGGGTCGTGGACGGCGTGGGCGGGGATCGCGACGGTGGTGGGGCCGCTGATGGGCGGCTACCTGGTCGATGCGGTGTCGTGGCGGCTGATCTTCGCGATCAACGTCCCGTTCGTGGCGATCACGCTCGCCCTCGTGTCGGTCGCCGTACCGGGCCGAAAGCGGGGGTCGGCGCACGCGCATGTCGATTGGGTCGGGGCGCTGTTGACGTTCGTCGGTCTGACGGGGCCGGTGCTGGCGCTGATCCGCCAGCCGGTCGTGGGCTGGGGCAGCCCGGAGGTCTGGGCGAGCGGTCTCGGGGGGATCGCGCTGCTGGGCGTGTTCCTCGTCCACGAGCGGCGGACGCGGGCGCCGATGCTGCCGGTCGGCCTGTTCGGACGGCGCAACTTCGCGGTCGGGAACGTGCAGACGTTCGCGATGTATGGGGGCCTGGGGGTCGTCTTCTTCCTGCTGGTGCTGTTCCTGCAGGAGGTCGCGGGCTACACGGCGCTGCAGGCTGGTCTGGCGACGATGCCGTCGACGATCGTGATGTTCCTGCTCTCGAAGCGGGCGGGACGGCTGGCCGACCGGTTCGGGCCGCGGCTCTTCATGGGCCTCGGCCCGCTGGCGGCGGCGGTGGGCCTGGCGCTGATGCTGCGGGTCGGGGCGGGCGTCGACTACTTCACCGACCTGCTGCCGGCGCTGGTGGTGTTCTCGCTCGGCCTGTCGTGCACGGTGGCACCGTTGACGGCAACGGTCCTGGCGGACGCGGACGAGGGCAACGCGGGAATCGCGTCGGGTGTCAACAACGCGGTCGCCAGGGTCGCGGGGCTGCTCGCGATCGCGGGGGTCGGGGCGGTGATCTCGGCGGTGTTCGCTTCGTCGGTAGACCACCGGCTCGCGGGACGGACGCTGTCGCCGGCGGCCCGCGAGGCGGTCGCGGCGGCGCACCGCCAGACGCTGGCGCGAGTCGACCCGACGCGCGTCGGCCCGGTGGTGGCGAGGGCGGTCCAGTCGGCCTCGGTCCACGCGTTCCACGTCGGCGTGGGCATCGCGGCGGTCCTCGTGGGGCTCGGTGGACTGCTCGGGCTGGTCGGGATCCGCAACCCGCGGCGGAAGGTGGCGTGCGCCGAGTGCGCGGGGGGCCAGCTGGCGGGCCAGCCGGTCGAGGCGGCCCGGCGGCGGGTGCCGACCGCGGCGGAGCGGCCGGTGGACGGGGCGGAGCGCCCGGTGGCCGCGGGGAGGCTCGACGACGGATGACGGGGACTGCCGGCCTGGTACTGGCGCTGGTTGCGCTGGGAGCCACGCTCGCGGCGGCGATCTCGCGGAGGCTGCCGGAGGCGGGGGTCGCGGCGATCGGGGCGGCGATCCTGCTGGCGGTCGGGGCGTCGAGCATCGGCGGGGCGCGGGCCGAGCTCGGCCGCCTGGGGCCGACGGTCGGGTTCCTGGCGGCGCTCCTCCTGCTCGGGGAGGGCTGCCGGCGGGAGGGTGTGTTCGACGCGATCGGCGAGGTGATCGGCCGCGGGTCGCGGGGGAACCCACGCCGCCTGCTCGGCCTGGTCTTCGTGGTGGCGGCGGGCGTGACGGCGGTCCTGAGCCTGGATGCGACGGTGGTCCTGCTGACGCCGATCGTCCTGCTGAGCGCGCGGCGGTTGGGGACGAGCGCGAAGCCGGCGTCGTACGCGTGCGCGCACCTGGCCAACTCGGCGTCGGTGGTGCTGCCGATCTCGAACCTGACAAACCTACTGGCGTTCCAGGCGACGGGCCTGTCATTCGCGCGGTTCACGGGGCTGATGACACTGCCATGGGTGGCGGCGGTGGGCGTCGAGTGGGCGGTCCTGCGACGGTTCTTCGCGTCCGAGCTCGACCGGCGGGCAGCCCCACCGGCGGAGAGCTGGCGGGAGCGACCGCGAGTCCCGGGGTTCGCGGTGGGGGTGGTGGGGCTGGCACTGATCGGCTTTGGGTTCAGTTCGGTTGTTGGTCTGGAGCCCGTCTGGGTTGCCGCGGCGGCCGCGTTGGCGATCAGCGTGCGGGGGCTCGGCCGGCGGGAGACGTCGCTGGGGTCACTCGTCGGGGCAGCCGAGCCGGGTTTCCTGGTCTTCGTGCTCGGTCTTGGCGTGATCGTCAGCACGGCGAGCGCGGACGGGCTGGGTTCGGCCGTGGGTGACGTGCTCCCGAATGGAAGCTCGCTGGTCGGGCTGCTGGGGATCGCCGGGGTCAGCGCGGTGCTGGCGAACGTCGTCAACAACCTGCCGGCGACGCTGCTCGTCGTCCCGCTGACGGCGCCGGCGGGCCCGGTGTCGGTGCTGGCGGCGCTGATCGGGACGAACATCGGGCCGAACCTGACCTACATCGGGTCGCTCGCGACGCTGCTGTGGCGTCGGGTCCTGCGGGCGGAGGGTACGGACGCGAACCTGGGTGAGTTCACCCGTTTGGGCCTGGCGAGCGTGCCGGGCGGCCTGGTCGCGGCGACGGTCGGGCTGTGGTGCGGGGCGCGACTGCTCGGGCAGTAGGAGCCGGTGACCGGCGAGGCGAGCAGACTCAGCTCGGACACCTGGAGTTGCGGCCGGCGAAGCGGGCTAGAAGTGGGAGCAGTCCTTGAGACCGTAGGTCGCGGCGAAGTTCTCGGGCGGGCCGACGTCTTCGACGATCTTGGTGAGGGTGCTGTCCATCGCGTCGTTGAGCCCGCCCTTCGTGTCGGACTGGGCCTCGTCGGCGAGCTGGCCGAGCAGGTCGCCGAGGTTGCCGGCCTGGGAGAGCCAGGTCTCGATCTCGGCGCTGTCGGCGGCCGGCCTGGGGAGGGCGGCGATCATGTCCTTGTAGTGGTTGATCGCCTGGGAGGCGCTGCTGAGGACGGCGGTGACGTGGGCACGGGGGAACGGCACGGTGGTCAGCAGGGTCGCGATCTGGGCCTCGTCGGGCTCGGAGGACTTGCCGGCCGCGCAGAGGGCGTCGGCCTTGGCGATGAACTCGGCCTTCGTCGCCGTCTTGACGGGAGGAGCTCCGGAGTTCGAGCCGGACGAGTTCGAGCCGCCGCCGCAGCCGGCGATCGCACCCGCGGAGACCAGCGCGGCGATCAGACCAGCCCGACGCACGGCTGGCCTCAAAGGCTTGCTACCGCGGGCGCGAGGGAGACATCCGCGCCGTTCGCAGCCTGCTTGTGCCGGGTGACGGCCGGCCGGGGGCCGGTGGCGGGCGGGGGATCGGCGACATCGGTCGAGTCGAAGAGCATCAAGACGACCGTCGCCTGTGTCTCGGGCGCCTCGGCCTCGGCGAGGCGCTCGGTGCTCTGCCGCTGGATCTCGAGGACGCGGGCGTTGAGGGCGCCGAGCTCGGTTGCGAGCTCGCGCCAGCCCTGGGCGTCGACGGTGATCGGACTGCGTGTGAGGTGGGCGTCGGCGACGTCGAAGCCGCCGGTTCCGGCGGCGGCGGCCACGTAGCGGCCGACGCTTTCGAGGGTCGCGTCGACCATCGCGCGCTTGACGATCGTCGGGACGTTGGCCCAGGCGGCGTCGGTGATGCGGGGCCTGGCGATCGCCGTGTAGTAGTGCTCGATCGCTCCGCGGCGGGGGGTCTGCTTGACCTGCTTGAGGAATCCGAGGTGCACGAGTCGGCGCACGTGGTAGCTGACCGAGCCGAGGTCGCCGCCAAGCTCCTGGGAGAGTTCGTTGGGACTGGCGACGCGATCCTCGAGGGCGGCGAGGATCTGTGCGCGAAGCGGATGGGCGAGAGCCTTGACGACCCGCGAGTCGGTCACGTCAGAGTAGGGTTTCACGTGGTCTCCATGAGCGTTTCTAGCCGTTTGCGGACTCGGTGCAGACGCACCTTGGCCGTGCCTTCGGGGATCTCCAGCCGTCGGGCGACCTCAGGCTGAGAATAGTCGTGCGAGTAGCGTAGAGCAATCAACTTTCGCTCGTCTGAGGAAAGTTTGTCGAGCGCGCGACCGATATCGATCTGCGAGGCGATCCGTTCGATCGCGTCAGACGCGCACGAGTCGGTCAATTCGGCGGTCGCGTCGAGTCCTGTGCTGACGGGAGCCCGGGTCATCCGGCGGAAGACCTCGTTGCGGGTGATCTGAACGCACCAGGGGATCGGGGCGTGGGGCGAGTTGCAGGATGCCCGGCCCTTCCAGGCGCGGACCATCGCCTCTTGGACGACATCCTCGACCTCATCGGGGCTGCGCAGAAGCCGCCGCGCCTCCAACGTGCATCGCCGGCGGATTACGCCCCAATCCCAGGATCCGGACTCTTGCATTGCGTGGTCGCACGATGACCGCTGAAAATTTCAAATTCGATGAAACGGTTTCGAGCGGGCGCGGGTCATACCTGTCATGAGATACCAAACCACCTCCGATCCCGCCCAGCATGCATACGCAACACTCGCTCCCTATTACGACCGCTTCACGGCGGATTACGAATACGACGGCTGGCTCGCTCAGATCGATGACCGAGCCAGGGCCCTAGGCGTCTTCGGGCGCCGGGCGCTCGACATCGGCTGCGGCACCGGCAAGAGCTTCGCTCCGTTGCTGGCCCGCGGCTATGAGATCACGGCGTGCGATCTCTCCGAAGAGATGGTCGACCTGGCCCGGGCCAAGTTCTCGGGCGATGTCGACGAGATCTTCGTCGCCGACATGCGCGCGCTCCCGACGATCGGCGAGTTCGACCTCGTCACATGCATTGACGATGCAATCAACTATCTCCTCTCCGACGAGGAGCTCGCGGCCGCATTCCAGGGCGTCGCGGACGTCCTGGCTCCAGGTGGGGTCTACGCGTTTGACGTGAACTCCCTCAAGACCTACCGGACGTCGTTCGCCCAGACGTTCGTCAGAGAAGACCCGGGCGCCCTGTTCTGCTGGCGGGGCGAGGCAGAGTCGACCTTCGAGCCGGGAGGCTCGGCCAGCGCGACGATCGAGATGTTCATCGAGGACGAGGACGAAGTCTGGCAGAGGGTAACGAGCCGGCATTTCCAGCGCCACCACGAGCCGGCCGTGATCCGGGCGGCACTCGCGAGCGCCGGCCTGGAGTGCGCGGCCGTCGCCGGCCAGTGGCCGGGCTGTCACCTCGACGACAGGGTCGACGAGATCGAGCAGATCAAGCTTGTCTATTTCGCCCGTAAGGCAGCGGACGGACCAGGTTTCGGGGGGGTGATCTGAACATGACCGTCATCTCCGGCTGAAACCGACGGACCGACCCGGCCAACGACGACCGAAGTACCTCCGAGGAGGTGTTCCACAAATGACCGTCATCTCCGGCTGAACCAGACGCATCCGAACCCGACCAAGAACGACCGAAGACCTCGGAGGAGGTGATCCGACAATGACCGTCATCTCAGGCTGACTGCTGCGCTCCCTCCGGGACGGTGAACGAAGCCGTCCTGGAGGGCAATGCGCAATCTCGGGCCTCCCGCTCGAGCTGGCCGTCCGGGCCGAACCGGTAGTCGCCCATCTGGGTCAACGGCGGCGAGTAGGCGTGGACCGAGACCGCGGGCCGCGTGCCGCCGTGGAAGACGCGATGGATCGCGGACGGGGGAACGTGAAAGCTCGACCCGGGAGTGAACGCCCGATCGACGGACGGCCGCCAGAGGGCGAGGCGCTCCTCGCAGATCGTGCCGTCGACGACGTGGATCCCACCGGCCGATCGACCGTGGTCGTGGAAGCCGGTGTCCTGGCCGGCCGACCAGCAGATCACCCAGGCGTTGACGTGGTCGTCGGCCCAGATCAGCTCGTAGACGCGGGCGTCGTCGTCGTGGCGGACGAGGTGGCGCCAGCGATCCGGATCGCGGGCGAGCCGGGTGGCGAAGGCGGCGAGCTCGGGACCGGCGAGGTCCCGGTCGAGCCGAGCGGTCCGGCCGCCCACAGGTCCCGGCAGGCCGACGCCGACCGGTGCCGGCTGGATCGCCCGAACGCGGACCTGCCCGGGCATGCTCACGCCCGAACTCGGAGCTGGTCGACCAGCCAGTCGGCGTTGGCGGCCGAAGCGGTCCGGGCGGTACCGACCGGCGGGTCGACGACCGGCCGATCGGATCCGTAGAGCAGATGGTCGGGGCCGACACGGTCGGCCATCGCGTCGATCGCGGCCGGCCCGTAGCTCGAGGTGTCATAGAACGTGAGGCGGTCGCGAAGCGCGATCGTCGGGCCGCCGCGGGCGGCCAGCCGCTCGCTGAGCAGGGGGGCTCCGCCGGCGAGCATGGCGAAGACGACGCGGAGGTTGGGGAACTCGCGACGGCCGGCGCTCGCAAAGGTCAGCCAGGCGGCCTGCATCCCGGCGACGTAGTCGGTCAGCGCCCGCCACCAGAGGGGTTCGTCCCAGGACGGTTCGACCGCGTCGTGCCGGGCGGCCGGACCGGGGTGGACGAAGAGCGGCACGCCGAGCTTGTCGGCCCGGCGGAGGAGTCCGGCGACGCGGGCCATCGCGGCGAGGCCGGCGAGGGCTCCGGCCGGAAGGGAGACGCCGACGCATCCGCGGGCGACCAGCCGGTCGACGTCGTCGGGCTCGGCTGCCCGAACCGCGAGCGGACCCCAGGCGGCGAATCCGGGGGGGAGTGCGTCGACACCGGCCAGGTGGCTTTCGATCAGGTCGAGGGCGGCCGGCCGGTCGAGCGCCTCGATCCCGATCGGGCTGGAGATCGCGATCAGGGCGAGGTCGACCCGGTCGTCGGCGAGCAGGCGGGCCCGCCGGTCGGGGTGCTCGGTGTCGACATCGATCGCGTACGGGTGCTCGCCGGCCGAGTGGAGGACGGTGATCCCGTTCGACCGGCGAACGAACGGCAGGTCGACCCGGGCCTCGAGCGCGTCGAGGAGAGGAGCTGTCCAGATGTGCTGATGGATGTCGATCTGCATCGGCCCGCATTCTACAGAATCCCGACCCGATTTATGAGATTAGTGGCCGGTGCCGTGCGGCGAGGCGCAGTGGCAGCCGAAGAGAGGCCGCCGAGCCGGGCGAGACGCCGGATCGATCCCCGGGCGACCCGGCGGAAGCGCCAGTCACCGGCCGACCTGGCAGGAAGCGCCAGTCCCCGGCCGACCCGGGCGGAAACGCCAGTCACCGACCGACCCGGCAGGAAGCGCCAGTCACCGGCCGACCCGGGCGGAAACGCCAATCACCGATCCGGGCGGAAACGCCAGTCACCGACCGACCCGGCAGGAAACGCCAGTCACCGACCGACCCGGCAGGAAACGCCAGTCCCGGCCGACCCGGGCGGGAAACGCCAGTCCCGGCCGACCCGGCGGAAGCGGCAGTCCCCTGGCCGACCGGGCGGAAACGCCAGTCACCGGCCGACCCAGCCGGACGCGCCAGTCCCGGCCGACCCAGCCGGACGCCCCAGACCCGGCCGACCCGGGCGGGAAACGCCATCACCGGCCGACCCGGCGGAAGCGGCAGTCCCGTCTCGGCCGAACCGGCGGGAACGCCAGTCACCGGCCGACCCGGCGGAAGCGGCAGTCCCGTCTCGGCCGAACCGGCGGGAACGCCAGTCACCGGCCGACCCGGCGGAAGGCGCCAGTCCCCCGGTCGACCCCGGGCGGGAAACGCCATCACCGGCCGACCCGGCCGGAAGCGCCAGTCCCCCGGCCGCCTCGGGCGGCGACACGACGTGCGTCGCCGTGCCCGTCACCACAAGCCGGGGTCGGCTGGGCGCGTTCTTCCCATGCCGTTGACAGTCCGGCCGACTCGCGTGCGTGGTCGCGCCGGGCCGATCCCGACTGACCTGAACCTGGCCGCCCCGCGGCATCGGGCCACTCGCCAGCGGCGCCAACCCGCCGAGTCACCAGCGGCGCCAACCCGCCCGCTCACCGGCGGCGGCGGTCCGCCCGCTCACCAGCAGTGGCGACCCGCCCGCCCGCTCACGGGCGGCGGCGCGTCCGCCCGGCACGGGCGGCGGCGCGTCCGCCCGGCACGGGCGGCGGCGCGTCCGCCCGGCACGGGCGTCGGGTCCACTCAGCTGCAGAGCCAGCTCCAGGTCTCCGGCTGATCGATAG
>DATAUX010000239.1:0-6716 GCA_036268015.1 Solirubrobacteraceae bacterium
GCGACCGCGGCCGCCGTCCGGCGCCTGCCCGGCGACTTCCCGACGGTGCGCTGCGCCAACCCGCAGGGCACCCGCGACCTCGACCCGTTCCTCGACGAGATCCTCGACGGCGCGCGGATCGTCGTGATCCGCGTGCTCGGCGGCCGCCGCGGCTGGCAGGGCGGGGTCGACCGGCTGGCCGAACGGTGCCGCCAGTCGGGGACGGCCCTGATCGCCCTCGGCGGCGAGTCGACGCCCGACGCGGAGATGACCGCCCTGTCGAGCGTCCCGTCCGGCGCGGTCGCCGCCGTCGGCGAGTACCTCCAGTCGGGCGACGTCGACAACGTCGAGCAGATGCTCCGCTTCCTGGCCGACACGTTCCTGATGGAGGGCTTCGGCTTCGCGCCGCCGGCGGCCGCGCCCGAGCTCGGCGTCTACGTCCCCGGCCGGGGCGACGTCACGCTCGACGACGCCCTCGCCGGCCGGGATCCGACCCGTCCGGTCGTCGGGATCGCCTTCTACCGGTCGCACCGGCTGACCGGCAACACCGACTTCGTCGACGGTCTCTGCGCCGCGATCGTCCGGGCCGGCGGCCACCCGGTCGCCGTCTGGAGCTACACGCTCCGCCGGACCCACGCCGACGGCCGGGTCGCCGCGCTCGAGCTGCTCGACGGCCGGATCGACGCCCTGATCACGACGATGCTCGCGACCGGCGGGTCCAACCGGGCGGATGCCGAGACGGATGTCCCGTTCGAAGACGGCGGGTCGGATGAGCAGATGGGATGGGACTCGACCGCGCTCGACAGACTCGGTGTTCCGGTGATCCAGGCCCTCTGCGTGACGATGTCCCGCGACCGGTGGGAAGCCGGCAACGAGGGCCTCCTCCCGGTCGACGCGGCGACCCAGGTCGCGATCCCCGAGTTCGACGGGCGGATCATCGGCGGGCCGATCTCCTTCAAGGAGCGCGTGCTCGACGGCTCGCCGGTCGGCGCCGCCGTCCCCCGGTACGTCGCCGACGCCGAGCGGTGCGACCGCCTGGCGAAGCTCGTCCTCCGCCACGCCCGCCTGCGGACGCCGGCCGGCCGGAGGGTCGCGATCGTCCTGACCGCGTTCCCGACCAAACACGCCCGGATCGGGATGGCCGTCGGTCTCGACACGCCGGCCAGCGCGATCGGCCTGCTCCACGCCCTGCGGGCCGACGGGGTCGACGTCCGCGACATCCCGCCGGACGGCGACGCCCTGATCCACGCGCTGATCGCCGCCGGCGGCCACGACCCGGAGTTCCTGACCGACGACCTGCTCGCCCGCGCACGGCTGCGGATCCCGGCAGCCGCCTACCTCGACTGGTACGCGACCCTGCCGGCGCAGTTGACTGATTCCATTTCGGAGCGGTGGGGACCGCCACCGGGCGACCGGTACCTGGACGCGAGCCCGCGGGCGTCGGCCGGCGGTGACCTGATCGTCGCCGGGCTGGAGCTCGGCGACGTCGTCGTGATGATCCAGCCGCCCCGCGGGTACGGCGACGACCAGGTCGGGATCTACCACGACCCGGAGCTGCCGCCCGCCCACCACTACATGGCCGCCTACCGGTGGCTCGACCACCATTGGCGAGCCGACGCGATCGTCCACCTCGGCAAGCACGGGACGCTCGAGTGGCTGCCGGGCAAGATGCTCGCGCTCAGCGAGTCGTGCGCCCCGGACGCCGCGGTCGGGTCGATGCCGCTCGTCTACCCGTTCGTCGTCAACGACCCCGGCGAGGGCGCCCAGGCCAAGCGGCGGGCGCATGCCGTCGTGATCGACCACCTCGTCCCGCCGATGATGCGGGCCGAGAGCTACGACGAGCTGGCCGACCTCGAGGCCCTGATGGACGAGTACGCCCGCCTGGAGGTGCTCGACCCGTCGAAGCTGCCCGGCCTCGGCGCCCGGATCTGGGCGGCGATCGAGCAGGCCAACCTCCAGGACGACCTCGGGATCGACGGGCAGCCGGCGGATGCCGGGGCCCTCGTCGAGCATCTGGACGGCTACCTCTGCGAGGTCAAGGACGTCCAGATCAAGGACGGTCTCCACGTCCTCGGCGTGGTTCCCGACGGCGCCCACCTCCGCGGCCTGGTCGCCGCGATCGGTCGCCACGGCAGCGGCCGGGTGCCCGGCCTGCGGCGGGCCGTCGGCGCCGCGTTCGGTCTCGACGAGCCGGCCCTCGTCGCCGCGCCCGGCGCCCGGGTCGACCCAACCTTCGCCGGCCCGTCCGACGTCAGGGCCGGGTCGGGCGACCCGGCGGCCGGCGGCCGGCGTGATCCGGCGGGCGGCCCGCCTGATCCGGCCGGGGGCCCGCGTGATCCCGCCAGGGGCGACCGTGCTCCGGCCGGCGTCAGCGAGCTGATCGCCCGGTTCCCGGGGACGGCCCATCGTGGGAGCGACCTGATCGACCGGCTCGAGGACGCCCAGCACGCCCTGCTCGCCGGGCTTGCCGACCACGACTGGGACCCCGCCGTCGCCGCCGGCCTCTGCCGGTCGGTGCTCGGCCGCGACGACCCCGGCGTCGTGTCGGCGCTGCGGTTCGCGGCCGGCCAGATCGTCCCCCGCCTGCGGCAGACCACCGACGAGATCACGAACCTGCTCGGCGCCCTCCGCGGCCGCCACGTCCCCGCCGGCCCATCCGGCTCGCCGACCCGCGGCCGGCTCGACGTCCTGCCGACCGGGCGGAACTTCTACTCGGTCGATCCCAGGGCACTCCCCTCCGAGCTGTCGTACGCGACCGGCGTCAGGCTGGCCGACGCCGTCGTCGACCGGTACGTCGCCGACACCGGCGCCCCACCCGAGATGGTCGGCCTCGTCGCCTGGGCGACGGCGGCGATGCGCACGCAGGGCGACGACGCGGCCGAGGTCCTCGCCCTGCTCGGCGTCCGCCCGACCTGGGACCCGTCGTCCCGCCGGGTCACCGGCCTCGAGCTGATCTCGCTCGACGACCTCGGCCGGCCGCGGATCGATGTCACCCTGCGGATCTCCGGCTTCTTCCGGGACGCCTTCCCCCACCTGATCGGCCTGCTCGACGACGCCGTCTGCCTGGTCGCCGGCCTCGACGAGCCGGACGACCGGAACTTCGTCGCCAAGCACGCCCGCCGTGAGGCCGCCCGGCTGGCCGGCGAGCTCGACCGGGCCGGCGCCTGGCGGCGGTCGACGACGCGGATCTTCGGCTCCAGGCCCGGGACCTACGGCGCCGGCCTCAGCCAGCTGCTCGAGACCCGCGACTGGCGCGAGGACACCGACCTCGCCGCGGTATACGAGGCGTGGGGCGGCTTCGCCTACGGCCGGCGCCTCGACGGCCGGGCCGCCGGCCCGGCGATGCGGGCCTGCTTCGAGCAGATCGACGTCGCCGTGAAGAACGTCGACTCGAGCGAGCACGACCACCTCGACAGCGACGACTACTACCAGTACCACGGCGGCATGGTCGCGACGATCCGCGCCCTCCGCGGCCGGGACCCGGCCGCCTATCTCGGCCAGAGCGCCGACCCCGAGACCGTCCGCGTCCGGACGCTCGCCGACGAGACCCGGCGGATCTTCCGCGCCCGGGTCGCCAACCCCCGCTGGATCGGGTCGATGCTCCGCCACGGGTTCAAGGGCGCGGCCGAGCTGGCCGCGACGGTCGACTACCTCTTCGGCTACGACGCGATGACCGACGTCGTCTCCGACTGGATGTACGAGCAGGTCGCCGACAAGTACCTGCTCGATCAGACGATCGCCGCGTTCATGGACCAGGCCAACCCGTGGGCCGCCCGCGCGATCGCCGAGAAGCTGCTCGAGGCGGCCGACCGCGGCCTCTGGTCGGCACCCGAGGACCAGACGCTCGCCGCGATCAGGGACCGCTACCTCGCCCTCGAGGACCAGCTCGAAGGCGCGGCCGCACCCTGATGGGCCGGCGTCCCCCCTACCCGCTGTCGGCGATCGTCGGCCAGGAGGACCTCGTCGAGGCGCTGCTCGTCTGCGCGGTCAACCCGGTCGTCGGCGGCGTCCTGATCCGCGGCGAGCGGGGCACCGCCAAGTCGACCGCCGTCCGCGCGCTCCCCCCGATGCTCGGCCGGCCAGCCGCGCCGCTGGTCGAGCTGCCGCTCGGGGCGACGCTCGACCGACTCGTCGGCACGCTCGACCTCCGGGCCGCCCTCGGCGGCGACTACCGCGTCGAGCAGGGGCTCCTCGGCCGGGCCGACGGCGGCCTGCTCTACGTCGACGAGGTCAACCTGCTCTCCGATCATCTCGTCGACGCCCTGCTCGACGCGGCCTCCTCCGGCGAGGTGACGATCGAACGTGACGGGGTCAGCGTCGTCGCCGACGCCCGGTTCGTCCTCGTCGGGACGATGAACCCCGAGGAGGGCGAGCTCCGCCCCCAGCTGCTCGACCGCTTCGGCCTCGGCGTCGAGGTGACCGGCCCCCGCGACCCGGCGACCCGGGCGGCGATCGTCCGCCGGCGGATCGACTTCGACGCCGACCCCGACGCCTTCGCCGACGCCTGGGCCGGCGCCGAGCACGCGCTGGCGGCGCGGATCGCCGCCGCCCGCCGGCTCGTCCGGTCGGTCCGGATCGCCGACCGCGACCTCCTGCGAATCGCCGCCGTCTGCTCGCAGCTCGACCTCGACGGGATCCGCGGCGACCTCGTCTGCGCCCACGCCGCCCGCGGGCTCGCCGCGCTCGACGGGCTGACCGACGTGACCGCCGACCACATCGACCGGGCCGCCCACCTCGCGCTCCGCCATCGACTCCGCCGCGACCCGCTCGGCCCCCCGCCGACCGGCGGCCGTGACCCGGCGATCGACGCCGCCCTCGACCGGACGGCCGACGACCCGGCGAGCCCGTCGACCGACCCGCCCGACCGAGTTGCCCGGGCCGGCGGTCGACCCCGATCGCCGGCCGGCGCAGCCCTCGACCCGCCGGCCGACTCGACCGAGTCGAAGGCCCCGCCGATGCCCGCCGACCCACCGCAAGCTCGACCACCGGCCCCAACCCACCCCTCCCGATGGATGCCCGATCCCGATCTGGCCGGCCGGCCGCACGACGAGAAACCGTCCGGCGAACCGCTCCGGCCGATCACCCCCGCCGCGGTTCCCAGCCGGCTCCCCGAGGCCGCGCTGCGCCTGCGCAGGGGTCCCCGAGCCGTCGGCCGGCCGCCCGGCGGACGGTCGCCCGGGGGCCCGCTCGCCGCGGTCGACTCGCGTCCGGCCCGCGACGCCGACGCCGTCGCCGTCCTGCCGACCCTGCTCGCCCGGCTCCGCGGCGACGACCGTCCCCGGACGCCGATCCTCGGCGGCGGGCGACCCGCCGTCCTCTGCCTGATCGTCGACACCAGCGGATCGATGGCCGCCCACCGGCGCCTCGGCCGCGTCAAGGGCGCCCTCGAGGCGGCCGTCCGGTCGGCGTACGCCCGCCGCGACCTCGTCGCCGTCGTCGCCTTCGCCGGCGACGGCGCCCGCACCCTCGTCGAGCCCGGCGCGCCGGTCGAACGGGCGGCCGCCGCGATCGGCGACCTGCCGGCCGGCGGTCGAACGCCGCTCGCCGCGGGAATCGCCCACGCCGCGACCCTCGTCGAGGCGACCGCCCGCGGCCGGCTCGCCGGCCGGGCCCGGATCGCCGTGCTGCTCACCGACGGCCGCGCCGCCGACCCGGCCGGCCTCGCCGCCGCCGCCCTGCGCCGACTCGTCGCCGCCGCCGATCGGACGATCGTCGTCGATCTCGAGGACGGCCCCGTCCGCCTCGGCCTCGCCGCCGGCCTGGCCGCCGAGACCGGCGCCGATCTGACCCGACTCGTCAGCCCGCGTGCCGCCCGGATGGCCGTCGCGTGACCGACCCGACGCGTCCGAGCCGACCCGACGGCTACACCGCCAGTTGCTCGCTGCGCGGGGCCGGCGCGTCCGCGGACCCCGGCGACGACCCGATCGAGCGGCCGATCGCCGACGCGGCCGCGCTCGCCCGCAACACGGCCGCCGGCGTCGACGTTCCCCACCGGCCCGGCGACCGCGGTACAGCCGAGCCACGCCGGCGCAAGCCCCGCGACCGGCCGCTGCTGGTCGTCGTGACCGGGAACGGCAAGGGCAAGTCGACCTCGGCATTCGGGATGCTCCTGCGGTCGTGGAGCCGCGACTACCGGTGCGGCGTCGTCCAGTTCATCAAGTCCGGCAGGTGGAAGGTCGGCGAGCAGCGGGCGGCCGAGGCGCTCGGCGGGATCGACTGGATGAAGACCGGCGACGGCTGGTCGTGGATCTCCAGGGACATCGTCGAGTCGGCCGACCTCGCCCGCGCCGGCTGGGACCAGGTCAAGCGTTTCATCGCCGACGAGCGGTACGAGTTCCTCCTGCTCGACGAGTTCACCTACCCCCTCAAGTGGGGCTGGATCGACATCGACGAGGTCGTCGACGTCCTGACCGGTCGGCCGGGCTTCCAGCACGTCGTGATCACCGGTCGGGACGCCCCCCAGGCACTGATCGACGCGGCCGACCTCGTCTCCGAGGTGACGCTCGTCAAGCACCAGATCGACCAGGGCATCCGCGGCCAGCAGGGGATCGAGTGGTAGGCCGCGTCACGTCGCCAGCAGCGGCCGGCGAACCCGGATGATCCCGCGGATCGTCGTCGCAGGGACGAGCTCCGGAGCCGGTAAGACGACGGTCGCCTGCGGCCTGATCGGCGCCCTCCGCGCCCGCGGACTCGTCGTCCAGGGCTTCAAGGTCGGCCCCGACTACATCGACCCGAGC
>DATAUX010000240.1:0-3169 GCA_036268015.1 Solirubrobacteraceae bacterium
CGCAGCTGCTGGCCGTCGAGGTTGACGCCGCTCATCCGGGTCTGGGCGGTGAACGGGACGAACTCGGCAAGACCGGAGGCCATCTCGTGCTCGCGGATCCCGTACGTCTTGGCGAGGACGACGATCGACCGGCCCTCGGGCGTCTCGTCGGCCAACGACGAGAGCTGGGCGACCTCGGCCAGCTCGGCCTCGGAGACACCCGGCATCGGCGTGAACGCGGCCGCCTGGCGGTTGCCGAGCGTGATCGTCCCGGTCTTGTCGAGCAGGAGGACGTCGACATCGCCGGACGCCTCGACCGCGCGACCCGACAGGGCGAGCACGTTGCGGCGGACGAGGCGGTCGATCCCGGCGATCCCGATCGCCGACAGGAGGGCGCCGATCGTCGTCCTCGCCAAGACGTACGGGATCCGCGAGCACGAGATGGCCTCCGGCCTTGCCGAGTTCGTCCCGTTCACCGCCCAGACCCGGATGAGCGGCGTCAACCTCGACGGCCAGCAGCTGCGCAAGGGGGCCGGCGACGCGGTCGTCGCGTTCGCCCGCGGCGAGGGCGGCCAGGCGCCTCCGGAGCTCCAGGTCGAGCTCGACCGGATCGGCCGGGAGGGCGGCACGCCCCTCGCCGTCTGCCGCGACAGCCAGATCCTCGGCGTGATCTACCTCAAGGACACGATCAAGGACGGCATGCGCGAGCGGTTCGACCAGCTCCGGGCGATGGGCATCCGGACGGTCATGGTGACCGGCGACAACCGTCTGACGGCGGCGACGATTGCCGACGAGGCCGGCGTCGACGACTTCCTCGCCGAGGCGACGCCCGAGGCCAAGCTCGCCCTGATCCGCGAGGAGCAGGCCCAGGGCCGGCTCGTCGCGATGACCGGGGACGGGACCAACGACGCGCCGGCGCTCGCCCAGGCGGATGTCGGCGTCGCGATGAACACGGGCACCCAGGCCGCCCGCGAGGCCGGCAACATGGTCGACCTCGACTCGAACCCGACCAAGCTGATCGAGATCGTCGAGGTCGGCAAGCAGCTGCTGATCACGCGGGGCGCGCTGACGACCTTCTCGATCGCCAACGACGTCGCCAAGTACTTCGCGATCCTCCCGGCGATCTTCGCCGCGACGTACGCCGCCCGCGGCAGCTCACAGGGCCCGCTCCACGTCCTCAACCTGATGAAGCTCGGCGATCCCCGGTCGGCGATCCTCTCGGCCGTGATCTTCAACGCGCTCGTGATTCCCGCCCTGATCCCGCTCGCCCTGCGCGGCGTTCGCTACCGGGCGATCGGCGCGAGCGCACTGCTGCGGCGCAACCTCCTCGTCTACGGCCTCGGTGGCATCCTCACGCCGTTCGTCGGGATCAAGCTGATCGACCTGATCGTCCACAACGTGTTCGGCGGGTGAGCCACGCTTAACCGCGGACACCATCGCGTCTTCCTCGGGATGGCGGCCGGCGTCGGCAAGACGTACCGGATGCTCGCCGAGGCGCACGAGGATCTGAGCTCCGGGGTCGACGTCTGCGTCGGCGTGCTCGAGACGCACGGCCGCGCCGACACCCAGGCGGCCGCCGACGGCCTCGAGATCCTCCCGCGCCGGCGGGTCGACCATCGGGCGAGCACGCTGCTCGAGATGGATCTCCCGGGGATCCTCGTCCGCGCGCCCGAGCGGTGCCTGATCGACGAGCTCGCCCACACGAACGCCCCCGGCCTCGAGCACGACAAGCGCTACGAGGACGTCGAGCAGATCCTGCTGGCCGGGATCGACGTCCGGTCGACCGTCAACATCCAGCATCTCGAGTCGCTCAACGACCAGATCGCCGAGCTCTCGGGCGTCACCGTCCGTGAGACGATCCCCGACCGGGTGCTCGCCGCCGCCGACGAGGTCGTGATCGTCGACATCACCCCCGAGACCCTGCTCGCCCGCCTGCGCGACGGGAAGGTCTATCCGGCCGAGCGGATCGCGCCGGCTCTCAACGGGTTCTTCAAGATCGAGAACCTGACCGCCCTGCGGGAGATCGCCCTGCGCCAGATCGCCGAGGAGGTCGCCCCGAAGCGGTCGGTCGCGGTCGGCGCGGTCGAGTCGGCCGGGTCGCGTGGCGGCCGCGTCGCCGAGGACGTCCCCCGGGCCGTCGGCGAGCGCCTGCTCGCCCTGATCCGTCCGGAGGCGTCCGCCCACCGGTTGGTCCGCCGGTCGTGGCGCTCGGCCCAGCGGCTCGGCGCCGAGCTCGACCTGCTCTGGGTCCGGCGGCCGGGCGTCTCGCCGACCGAGGACGAGGAGCGCCAGCTCTCGAGCCTGCGGCGTCTGACCTCCGTGCTCGGCGTCGCACTCCACGTCGAGGAGGACGACGACGTCGCCCAGGCGACCGTCCGGGTCGCCCGGGCGCTCGGGACGACGTACATCCTGTTGGGCGCGCCGGCTCCCTTCCGCGGACTTCGACGTCTCCGCGAGCCCCTGCCGCAGAAGCTGATGCGGCTGCTGCCGGCGGTCGATGTCCGGATCGTCGCCGACCGGGCCCGCCGCCCGCCGACCGGGGAGTCGTGAGCCGATGATGCTGGCAATCGTCACGCCGGTCGCCCTCGTCCTCGGGCTGCTCGCCGGCTACCTCGTCGCCCGCCGCCGCCGCCAGGTCGGCGCGCGGGGCGCCGGCCCGGTCCGCCGGATCCTGCTGCCGTTCACGGGCACGTCGATCTCCCGCCGGGCGCTCGACGCGGCCGTCCGCCTGGCCGGTGCCGAGGGCGCGACGCTCGTCCCGGCCTACCTCGCGGCCGTCCCGATGCATCTGTCGCTCGACGTCCCGATCGCCCGCCAGTGCGAGACGGCGATGCCCCTGCTGGAGGCGATCGAGCAGCGGGCGGTGCGCCAGGAGATTCCGGTCGAGTCGCGGATCGAGCGCGGACGGTCCTACCGGGACGCCCTGCGGCGGATCCTCGCCGAGGAGCCGTTCGACCGGGTGATCATCTCGGCGACGTCCAACGACCACG
Organism: Solirubrobacteraceae bacterium; assembly: GCA_036268015.1. GTDB lineage: Bacteria > Actinomycetota > Thermoleophilia > Solirubrobacterales > Solirubrobacteraceae > Palsa-513. The sequence goes on from DATAUX010000240.1 coordinate 2,970, forward strand.
ACGGGTTCAGCTCGGACGACATCGTCTGGCTGCTGAAGCGGGCGCCGGCCGAGGTGCTGATCCTCCGGCCGGATCCCCACGACGAGCGGACCGTCAGTCACGTCTGACGGGCTGGCGGGCCGCCCGCCGGTCTAGGTTGGGAGCGGGTAGCCGATGAATCCGTGGACATCGAAGTCGGCGGTCGCGTACTCGCCGGCGAT
>DATAUX010000241.1:0-3534 GCA_036268015.1 Solirubrobacteraceae bacterium
TCCTGCTCGTCTTTGAAGTACGCCACTGATCCTCCTCGGGCTTCGTCGCCGAATGTCCGGACGCCCCAGCATATCCCTTGCGCCGGTGCCGGCCGACCGGCCGCCCGGCCGTGTCGAGCACCGCGGACACGGCCCGGTGGCCGCCGTGCACGGGCCGGCCACCAGCTCCGTCGGCCCTACGATTCGGCGGCGATCACGTGGGACACGGCGTTGATCAGAGCGAGGTGGGTGAAGGCCTGCGGGAAGTTGCCGAGGTGGCGTCCCGACCGGGCTTCGAGCTCCTCGGCGTACAGATTGAGCGGCGACGCGTACGACAGCAGGCGCTCGCAGAGTTCCCGCGCCCGGCGGGGCTCGCCGATCTCGCTGAGCGCCGACACCAGCCAGAACGAGCAGATCAGGAACGTCCCCTCCTCGCCGTGCAGGCCGTCGTCGGTCTCCCCCGTCCGGTAGCGGAGGACCAGGCCGTTCTCGGTCAGCTCGTCGGCGACTGCGAGGACCGTCGCCCGAACCCGGTCGTCCTCCGCCGGCAGGATCCGCAGGAGCGCGATCAGCAGGTTCGACGCGTCGAGCGACTCGGTCTCGTAGTGCTGGACGAAGACGCCCCGCCGGTCGACGCCCCGGGCGAGGATGTCCGCCCTGATCACCTCCGCCTCGGCCTGCCACTGCTCGGCCAGGACGCCCTCGCCCCGGTACTCGGCGAGTCTTGCCCCCCGGTCGAGCGCGACCCAGCACATCAGCTTCGACGAGACGTAGTGACGCGGCTCGCCCCGGGCCTCCCAGATTCCCTGATCCGGCTCCCGCCAGACCCGCAGCGCCCCGGCGACCTGGTCGCGGAGCACCGGCCACAACCGGTCTGGCACATGGTCGTGGCGCCTCGCGTGGATGTAGACGGAATCGAGCACCGCACCGTAGACGTCGTTCTGGCGCTGGTCGTACGCGCCGTTGCCGATCCGCACCGGTCGGGCCCCCTCATAGCCCTTGAGGTGGTCGAGCGTGCTCTCGGCAAGGTCCCGGGCGCCGTCGATCCCATACATGATCTGGAGCGTCCCGTCCGGGTTGCGTTCGAGATCGGCCACGTACTCCATGAAGTCGTCGGCCTCCCAGTCGAGACCAAGCTCGTGCAGTCCCCAGAGCGTGAACGTCGCGTCCCGCATCCAGCAGTACCGGTAGTCCCAGTTGCGCTCGCCGCCCGGCGTCTCCGGCAGCGATGTCGTCAGGGCGGCGACCAGGGCGCCCGTCGGCGCGTACGTCAGGCCCTTGAGGACGAGCGCCGCCCGCTGGAGGTAGCCGCGCCACCGGTGGTCGGGGAAGGTCCCGGCGGCCAGCCACGACCGCCAGTAGTGCGACGTCCGGTCGAGTTGCCGCCGGGCGTCCTCGTAGGTTCGCGGCCCGTTCAGAGCACTGGCCCACGACACCGCGCAGAAGCGCCGCTCGCCCTCGACCATCGTGTGCCTCGCGTGCGCCCGGTTGCCGTCGAGGCCGACCCGCATGTCGCAGCTCAGGCGGATCGTCGTCGTCCCGTCCGTCGCGTCGAGCACGTGGTCACCAGCGTCCGCGACCCGCGACCACGTCGCCTCCGACCGCCCGTATTCGAATCGCGGCTCGCAGACCATCTCGATCGAAACCTCGCCCTGGACGCACTCGATCGACCGGACCAGCATGTAGTCGGCGTCATGATCGGTCGGCGGCCGCGTGTGACCCGTTCCGCACGCCCCGTCCGCCCAGTCGCCGATCGTCAGGGCGTCGACCACGACAACCCAGCCGGTCGGCGTCATCCACGTCGTCTCGAGGACGTTCGTTCCCGGCAGGTACCGCCGGCCGGCCGGCACGTCCATTCCGTAGGGCGCCACCCGAAAGCTTCCGGCGCTCCGATCGAGCAGCGTCGCGAACATGCTCGGCGAGTCGAATCGCGGCGCACACAGCCACTCGACCGATCCGTCGGGCGCGACGAGCGCGCCCGTGTGACAGTCCGACAGGAACGCGTAGTCGGCGATCGGCGGGAACGGCGAGTTCTCCGTCCAGACCTGCGGCGGGTACCCGGTCGACCGCGGACTCAACGACGGCCGCATCGGTCGGCCGGTCTGCCTGGGCTTGCGTTGCGTCATCCGCGCCCGAGCGTATCGCGCGCGTGACCCATGCCGGACACGTGAGCCCCACGCAAATCTCGGGTCGGCCGGCCGCTCGCCGAAACTTCGGTCCAGCCCGAGCGTTACAGTGGTAGTCGAGCAAGCATATGGAAGCCTCCGCCCTCCCACGCTCCGCAGCGATCCCGAGACCGCGGCTGGCCGTTCCGGTCCCGGTTCTGCGGCTGCGCTCAGACGATCAGCTCGTCGCCCTCTTCCGCGCCGGATCCGACGACGCCTTCCGCGCGATCCACGACCGGTATCGCGTCCGGCTGCTGGCCTACGCCGCCCAGATGCTGGGCGGATCCCGGGCCGACGCCGAGGACGCACTCCAGGATGTCTTCGTCCGCGCCCACCAGGCGCTCCGCTCCAGCCGCCAGCCGATTCTCCTCCGGGCGTGGCTCTACCGGATCGCTCACAACCGTTGCGTCGACCAGCTCCGCCGGCCGGCGCCGATCCCCAGCGAGATCATGCCGGGCGCCCAGCTCGCCCTCTCGCGCGGCGCGCGTCACGACCCGCCGGCCGAGGCCGAGCGCAGCGAGGACCTTAGGCGGCTCGTCGCCGACGTCCATTCCCTGCCCGAACAGCAGCGCTCGGCCCTACTGATGCGTGAGCTCCAGGGCCTGAGCTACGAAGAACTCGGCTGCGCCCTCGGGATCTCCGTCGCCGGCGTCAAGTCGCTCCTCCTGCGGGCACGCGGCGGCGTGCTCGACGCCGCCGCCGCCCGGGACACGCCGTGCGCCGACATCAGGCTCGAGCTCGCCTCCGCCCATGATCGCGGCGTCCGCGCGAGTGGTCGGGCCCGACGTCACATGCGCGAGTGCGACCACTGCTCGTCCTACCGCGGTCAGCTGCGCAGCGTCAGCCGGCAGGTCGCCGCCCTCGTCCCCGTCGGCCCGCTCGGACACTTCGGCCTGCTGTTCGGAATCGGAGGCGGTGGCGGCGCCGGAGCCACCGCCGGCGGCGGCATCGCCGCAACCGGCTCGACCGCCCTGCTCGGCGGCGCGGCGACCGTCACGGCGACCAAGGTCGCCGTGATCGTCTGCGCGTGTGCCCTGGTCGGCGGAGCCGGCGCCCTCCAGGCGAGCGCTCCGGCCGGGCACCACTCGCACGCTCACGCGAAGGCTCACGCCGCACGCCACGTCACCAGCTCCCTCCCACCGGCGAACCCGACTTTCGTCGCACACACAGCCGGCGGCACGAGCGCGCCGACGCCGCCGGCTCCGCGGCTCGCGAGCGCGACGCTGCCGACCGTGCCGACGTCGCTCACCGGGCAGGATCAGCTCGCCCTGACGCCGGCGGGGGCGACGCCGGCCGACATGACGGGAGCCGTTCCTGGTCTGGCCTCGGCGACGACCGGTTCGGTTCCGGTGAGCACGACGCCCGGCCTGGCAAGCGCACTGCCCGGTGA
>DATAUX010000242.1:0-3383 GCA_036268015.1 Solirubrobacteraceae bacterium
CGCCACGCCGAGCGAGACGGATGCGACCGCGCCGGAGCGGTCCGCGGCAATGATCGCCCCGGGATGGCGCCAGGCGCGGTTGCGGAAGTAGTGGACGGCCTCGGGAATCCCGGCATAGGGCCCGCCGAGCACGCCGACGAAGCCGGCGCCGCCGGGAACCGCACCGGCCAGCAGGCCGGGCAGCGCGGTTGCCGGGGCGGTGGCCGCCCGGGCGAGTGCCAATGGCCAGCCCCCAATCGAGGAGGGTCCGTGGCTGGCTACATCCAGATCGAGCTCGGGCGGCGCCTCGGGGCTGTAGCGATCCATCTGGATGCGTGCGCCCTGGCTGATGTCGAGCAGGGCCTGGGCGGGGTCGTAGATCGCCTGGGTCGCGCTGGACATGCCGAGCGCGAGCGACGAATGTCGGGCAAGCCGGTCGAGGACGCTCTCGACCGTCGTGTGGGTGGGAGACAGCTCGCTCGGGAAGAGGGCGATGATCACGGCGTCGGCCGCCGCACTCGGTGCGCCGGCCGCCGGTCGGACGCCCGTCGCCGTCGGGACCGGACTGGCCCCGGCCGGCCCGGTCGTCCCCGCCCCGCCGGCTGTACCGGTCCCGGCCGACGCCTGCGCCCTGGTCTCGGCGGCCAGGGTCCGGCTGGCCTGCGCGAAGACGCTCGACCCGGCCTGCGCGGCGGATGCCGGCTGGACGGCCGAGCCCATGGCAAACCCGCCGAGAACCCCGGCGAGCGCGACGCGGACGACGCGTCTCGGCCGCGACGTTGACCAGTGCCGCACGCCGGCAGCTTACGCCGGCAGCCGGGCGGACGTGTCCGGCGAGATGCAAGTCTGGCTGCACCCAACCCAACCGGTGGGCTTCCGGCTGACGCCGTGTTAGGTTGGCGGCCGGGCGCAACGTGGGCTACGGCGGATCGGTCGCCGGCCCGGCGCACCCGGGCAACCCGATGATCTGCCGGCACCGTACTTCTCCACGCACGCGCTGGATCGCCCTCGTCGGTCTGGGCGCGCTCGCCGTCGCGAGCGTTCCGGCCGACGCGACCTCGCCGGCCGCGCTCAGCCAGAAGATCCAGGCGGCGAAGATCCACGAGCAGGCGCTCCAGGCGGCGATCAACGCCGACAGCGGGAAGGTGAACAGCTTCAACGGCCGGATCAGCGACCTCCAGACCCGGCTCAACGCCGTCCAGGCGACCGTCAACTACGAGAACGGCCAGCTGGCGGCGACGCGGACCAGGCTCGGCGGCGCCCGGTCCAAGCTGGCCAGGCTGGAGGCCCGGCTCGCCCGGGATCGGCAGATCCTCGACAACCAGCTGGTCGCCGCGTACGAGACGCCGCCGCCGAACGTGATGACCGTCGTCCTCGAGGCCCACGGGTTCAGCGACCTGCTCGAGCGGATGGACGATCTCAAGCTGGTCAGCAACGAGAACGCGACGGTCACGGCCGAGGTTCGCGACGAGGACGCGGCCGTGCTCGCCCAGACGAAGACGCTCGCCCAGCTCGAGGCCCGCCAGAAGCTGGCGGCCGACTCGGTGCTGATCCAGCGCGACGAGATCGCCCAGCTGCGGCTGGCCGTCGTCAACCGCCAACTGGCGTACGCCCGGTCGCGGTCCAAGAAACGGGCGGAGGTCGCGTCGATCAGCAGCCACCGCAGCCACCTGGTCGGCGAGCTGGCGTCGCTGACGCCGACCGTCAACACGGCCGAGGCGAACGCGCCCTCGCTGACGGCGGCCGCCGCCGGCGGCGGCGGCGGCGCGGGTTCGGGGTTCTTCCAGGCGGCCGGAACCAACTACACGGTCGGCGTCGAGCCGGAGATCGCGTCACGCCTGAACACGCTCGGCAAGGCGCTCGGCCTCCACCTGATCGGGATCTCCGGCTACCGGTCGCCGTCCCATTCGGTCGAGGTCGGCGGGTTCGCCGACGACCCGCACACCCGCGGCGACGCGTCGGACACGCCTGGGGTCGAGGGCGTCCCCGAGTCGACCCTCAACCAGTACGGCCTGACCCGGCCGTTCCCCGGCGCCGCCGAGGCCGACCACATCCAGCTGCTCGGCGGGCCCGGCTGAGCCGTAGGCGGGTCTCAGGCGAGGGGACCAGTAGGTGAGGTCTCAGGCGGCGCTGACGAGACCAGCCGACCGCGACCGCGACCCGACCCAGGTGGCGCTCGCGTCGACCAGGGTGTCGAGCATCGCGCCGATTGCCGGCGACCGGTAGCCGTTGGCCTTCGTGGCCGCGACGATCTGGCGGACCGGGCCGGACGGTCCGAGGCTGCGCAGGACGATGTCGTCGCGGACGCTGGGCGACGCCAGGTCGGGGATCATCGCGATCCCGACTCCGGCGGCGACGAAGCCGGCGATCGCGGCGTAGTCGTCGTTCTCGAAGGTCAGCTTCGGCTCGAATCCGGCGGCCCGGCACGCGGCCGCGAAGAGGCGTCCGTCGGGGCACGAGCTGGTCGTCCCGAGCATCCACTCCTCGTCGCGGAAGTCGCTCAGCTTGATCGCACGCCGGGTGGCGAGCGGGTGGGTCGCCGGGAGGGCGATGTACATCGGGTCGTCGAACAACAGGAGACGGTCGACCCCGGCCGTCAGGGCGTCCTCCATCCCGTCGAGGCTGAGCGCGATGTCCAGGTCGCCGCAGATCAGCTTCGGCAGCGACTCGGCCGGCTCGGCCATCGTCAGGGTCAGCGTCACGTCCGGGTAGTCGCGGCGGAACGCGGCGATCGCCAGCGGCGCGATCGTCGCCGCGACGGTCGGAAACGCGGCGATCCGCAGCCGGCCGCCGCGCAGCTCGCCGATCGCCCGGACCTCAGCCTCGGCGTCGTCGAGCCGGGCGAGGACCGCGTCGACGTGCACGACGAGGGCCTGCCCCGCGTCGGTCAGCCGGACGCCCCGCGGATTGCGCTCGACCAGCGTCGCCCCGATCTCCCGCTCGAGGGTCGCGATCTGACGGGAGATCGCCGGCTGCGTGTAGCTGAGGGCGGTCGCCGCCGCCGAGAACGACCCGTGGCGGCCGACCTCCCGCAGGACCCGTAGGCGGTTGAGATCGAGCATAACCAAAGGTTATCGCAGGTCTGATTTAACCTCATTTGAAGTAATGGTCGGCGGGTGGGATCGTCCTTGTCATGAGCACTCAAACCCCCACACAAGTGACGATCCGATCGTCAATCCCGGACGACGCGGCCGAGATCGCCCGGCTCGCGACGATCGACAGCGCACCCGTGCCGGCCGGCCCGTTTCTCCTGGCCGAGGTGAACGGCCAGCTGCATGCCGCGCTCGCGATCGCCGACGGCCGGGTGATCGCCGATCCGTTCGTCCGCACGTCGGGGCTGGTCGCGCTGCTCCGCGACCGCGACCGGACGCCGGTCCGCGGACACCGGCCGGGCCTCCGCCGGC
>DATAUX010000243.1:0-33964 GCA_036268015.1 Solirubrobacteraceae bacterium
CGGCCCAGGGCCAGCTCGGCCAGGGCGGCCTGCGCGTGCACGAGCAGATCCTCGCCGGCCGCCGTCAGCTCCGCCCCGCGCGGCGTTCGCCGCAGCAGCACTACGCCCAGCTCGGCCTCCAGCCGACGGATCTGCTGCGACAGCGCCGACTGCGTCACCCACAACGCGTCGGCCGCCCGCGTGAACTGCCCGTGCCGGGCGACGGCGACGAAGTACTCGAGCTGGCGCAGTTCCACCCTCAGTCGCCCGCGAACACGACGGTCTTCTTCCCGTCGACGAGGATCCGGTCCTCGACGTGCCAGCGGACCGCCCGCGCCAGCACCGCACGCTCGATGTCCGCCCCCGTCCGCACGAAGTCGGCGACGGTCGCCCGGTGGCTGACCCGGGCGACGTCCTGCTCGATGATCGGGCCGTCGTCGAGCTCCTCGGACACGTAGTGGGCCGTCGCCCCGATGATCTTCACGCCACGCTCATGGGCCTGCCGGTACGGCGCCGCGCCGGGGAAGGCCGGCAGAAACGAATGGTGGATGTTGATCGCCGCGACCCCCAGACGGTCGAGGAAGCCGCCCGTCAGGATCTGCATGTACCGAGCCAGGACGAGCAGATCGCAGCGCCCCGCGAGCCGGTCGACCAGCTCGGCCTCGGCCTGCTCCCGACCACCCTTCGGGGTCGCGACGTGGGCGAAGTCGACCCCCTGGGCGACGATCTCCTCCTCGAGCACCCGGTGGTTGCCGATCACGCCGACGATCTCCGCGTCGAGCTGGCCGCGCCGCCACCGCGAGAGCAGCTCGAGCACGCAGTGGCCTTCGTGGGACACGAGGATCGCGACGCGCTTGCGCCGCCACGGGTAGGCGACGCGCCAGGCCATCCCGAACCGGTCGCCGACCTCCTCCGCGAAGGCCCGCTCGAAAACGCCCGCCTCGCGGTCGAGCCCGGCGAGCTGGAACTCCATGCGCATGAAGAAGCGTCCGTCCCGTGGATCGCTCGAGTGCTGATCCGACGCGGTGATGTTCGCCCCGCGAGCCGCCAGGAAGGCCGACACCGCCGCCACGATTCCCGGCCTGTCGGCGCACCCGATCAACAGGCGGCCGCCGGCCGCTACGGCGGGCTCGTTCGCGCTCACAGCGGCTGAGTCTCGCAGACGTCCGCCGACCCGAACGCAGCGATCGGGTGCTCCGATCCTGTCAACGCCCGAGCACGACTCACTCAGCCGGTTTCGTCGATCGTCACGGTACGGGCCCAGTCGGGCACCGCCCCGGCCGGCGGACTGCCCGCTTCGGTGAGCAACCCGACGATCACCCGGACTCCCGGCGGCGGGCGCTCCGGCCACGGCGTATAGCCGTCGGTCAGGACGACCACGACCGACGGCCGCGGACGGAGCGCCCCGGCCGACGCGATCCCGGCGCCCATGTCGGTGCCGCCGCCCCCGACCAGCTCGACCTGAGCGGCCCGCGTGACGCGGCGGGCGGCCTGCACGTCCGTGTCGACGGCGAGCACGCGGACCCGGGCCCGGCGCAGGCCGGCCCGGACGAGGACGCCTTCGACCTCGGCGAGCGCACGGGCGAGCAGGCGCTCGTGCATCGAGCCGGACGTGTCGCAGACGATCGCGACATCCGGGACCGGCCGGTGGAGGGTCGGCAGGACGAGGTCCGGCTGGACGTGCGCACGGCGCGACGGCCGCCGGTAGCTGTAGTCGACCTTGCCGGCCGCCGACGCGACCGCGCTGCGGAGCTCGGCCGCGAGCACCCGCCGCCAGTCGACCCGCGACGGCAGGACCGACTCGGCCCAGCGCAGCCAGCCACCGGCCACGCTGCCGGGTTCCCGGGCGGCCCAGCGCTGGACCTCGGCAGCCGTGCCGAGCCTCAGGAACTCCGCCTGCTGGGAGCCGATCGGACGACCGGCCCCGCGATCGGACCCCGGGCGAGCATCGGCTCCCGAGCCACAGTCCCAGCGCCGCGGGCCGTCGCTCGCGTGAGCCTGGTAGTGCTCGGCAAGCCGGCCGGACTCGCAGTCGAGGTCCTCCGGCCGGTCACCGGCCAGATCGGGCGCGCAGCCGTCGGTCCGAAGGTCGTCGTTGATCTCGGCGTCCGTCGACCGGTTCCACCGCGCCCGCAGATCGTCGGCGCCGGCAACGCCGGCCGCCTCGGCGCGGCCCGCGTGGTCGCGGATCAGATGGCCCGTGAGATGGACGAGCATCCGCCCGAGCCGCTCGACGCTGAGCTCGTCGACCAGCGCCGGGTCGGCCCGCACACGCCAGGACCGGTCGACGGCCAGCGTCCCGGCCGCTGGATCTGCCGACACACTGCTGGCGAACAGGGCGCTCGCCAGGTATGGCATCCGCGCGGCCGCCCACAACCGGGCCGCCGCGACCTTATCCGCGTCAAGCCCTCCCGAACCCGCTCGACCACCCGGGCCGGCGGTCACCCGAGCAGCCCGGCGTCGCGCAGCAGCGGGACGAAGGCCTTGACCTCGTCGGGGATCGAAGCGCCCGGCGGACGGCACCGGGCGAGTGTGCGCGCGGCGATCGCGGCCACGTCCGGCGCCGCGCTCGCCGCCCGCCCGAAGACCTGCCACCCGCGCTCCCACCGCCCGCCGCCCGGATCGGCCGCGACGGCGGCGGCAACCGACGACAGAGCCGCGTAGGCGCGGTCGCCACGCTCCGGAAGGACGAAGCTCTCAGGGTCGGCGAGCACGGCTTCCGGATCGGGGAGGTCGGCCTCGGCCAGCCACGTGATGTACTCGACGCCCGGCCCCTGACCGACGCAGCCGCGAATCAGCAGCGACGTCGTCAGCTCGTCGACGCCGGCCGCCTCCCCGGCCGCCATGAGCCGGGCGACCATGTCCCACGTCCGCGGGCTCGGCCACGCCCGTCCGGCCCGGGCCGCGTCGTCCGGGACGTCGAGCACCAGCGCCGGCCGGACCGTCATGAAGCCGGCGATCCGGCCGCGGATCACCGGGACCCGCCGCTCCCAGCCTGCGGCCAGGACCGGCGGGTCCGGCGTCGCCCACCCACCCGCGAAGCCCTCGGCGACCGTCCGTGCGTCGACCGGCCAGTCGAGGTGACAGAAGCGATTGGCGAGCGGCGGCGACAGATCCCAGCCGTCGGCCGCCTGTTCCGGCGGGTTCGCCGCGGCGACCACCGAGACCTCGGCCGGGAGCGCGAGGTCGCCGACCGTCCGCTCGAGCACGACCCGCAGCAGGGCCGCCTGGACCGCCGGCGGCGCGGTCGAGATCTCGTCGAAGAACGCCAGCCCGTGCCCGGCCTCGGCCAGCGCGACGGCCCACCGCGGCGGGGCGAAGTCCACGCGGGCGAGACCGCCGCCGACCGCCTGGCTGACGACCGGCAGACCCGCGAAGTCCGACGGCTCGCGAATCGACGCGATCACCGTCTCGCACGGCCATCCGGCCGCGGCGGCGATCGCCCGGATCACCGACGTCTTGCCGGTTCCCGGCGCTCCCCACAGCAGCACGGGCACCCGGGCGGTGATCGCCACACCGAGCGCAACGACGGCCGCCGACTGGTCTGCCATCTGGTCAGTGTGCACTGCCGCGACCCGGTGTGTGGCAGCCTTGCCCCGATGAGCGAGTTCGACGCCGAGCTCTACCTCCGGCTCGTCGGCGAGCGCGCCCTGCTCGCACGATCGACTCGCGGTTCCGACCCATGGAGCTCGCCGCTCGGCGCGGCGGCCCAGGCGCTCGTCGCCGTCGCAGCGATCGACGACCGGTCGGCCGACGACGTCCTCGACGCCTATGCCCTGGCCGACGGCCTGCGAAGTCCGGAGCCCCACCCCGGCCGCCGCCGGCTCGCCGGACGTCCCGTCCCCGCGCACGGAACCCCCGCACCGCTCTCGCCGCGACGGGTCGTCGCCTGCGATCGCGAGCTCCAGCGTTCCGACGGCTCGCTCCACGTCGCCTACGTCAGCCTCGGTGACGACGCCACGCGCCTCGGCGTGAGCTTCCGCACCCCCGCACCGGCCGCCGGGCGGGCGCGGCGGCCGGTCCCGCCGCGCGGTCGCCTGCCGGGTCGCGGCCCGACGATCGGCGCGGCAGGCCTCCACACGACGCTGACCGACGATCGCGGGACGACCACGAAGGCCCACTTCAGCGGCGGCGGCGACCTGCATCAGTGGCGGGGGCACCTCCACGGCGAGCGGCCGCTCGACGCCTCGACCGCGTGGATCGAGATCGACGGCCAGCGGATCGAGCTGGGCGCCGGCCGCCCTCCGCTCGAGGTCCGCGTCGAGCGCCTGCCCGACCAGAGCCCCGCGATCCGCCATCTGTGGCGCCTCGTCACGCCCGAGCGACCGCATCTGGACGCGTCCCGCACGGTCCAGATCCAGACCACGATCGACGCCCTCGTCGCCTGCGGGGCGCTGAGCATCGACGACCCGGCGATCGACGAGACGCGAGCGGCCAGCGAGGCGATCGCCCACGGGCCGATGGGCTCGGGACCCGGAGCCCCCCGCCTGCCCCGACCCTGGGGTTCGCTGCTCGCCCGGCGAGGCAACGCCGACGGCCCGGCCGGCACGCTCGTCCTCGGCGTGGTGACCCCGCGGTTCGACGGCGTCAGCCTGGCGATCTCCGTGCTCGAGTCGCGCGCCGACGACTGGGTGCTCGATGTCGAGGCGGCTCCCGACCTGGTCATGCAACGGCCGTTCGAGCACGCCGTCCGGCGCCGGACACTCGCCTGGTGGGCCGTCGACAACCGCGGCAACGACTATCTCGGTCAGATCGGCCGGTGGAGCGGCGGCGGCGACCGTGGATCCGGCGAGATCGAGTTCTGGCCGGCGCTCGATCCCGCGTCGACGCAGCTGATCCTGATGCCGACCGCCGGCACCGAACGAGCGGTCATCCGCGTCCCGCTCGACTGGCCTCGCGCCGACGGTCGCCGGCGATGACCGGCTGGTGGGTCGGCATCCCGGCCGCCGAGACGACTGTCGAATGCGCCGGCGACACGCACCGCATCCGCTGGCAGGCAGGCGAGCTGCGCGCGCTCGACCACGACGACGCCGACGGCGAACGCGCGCTGGCCGCGCTCGGCGGTCAGCGATGCGCCTGCATAGATCTGCTCGATGCCTGGCACCGTCACGCCGGCGACACCCGCGTGCTCGCCCTGGCCGGCCGCGGCCCGAGGGACGTCCTGTCGGCCGGCGCGCTCGGCAGATCGATATCGAACCTGCCGGCCTCCGGGTCGGCGCCGACCGCCTGGGTCTCGTCGACTCAGGTCAGCTGGATCTCGCAACTCCCGCGCGGGGCCGCCGGACCGCCGCCGCCGCCGCCGGTGATGGCGCGGCCGGGCCCGGCGCGGGGAGTCGCGGCCCGGCCCGGCCCGACGCGCGGAGCGGTCGCGGGGACAACCGATCAGAGCCGCGACGACCGCGAGTTGATCGGCCTGCTCGGACTCGGCGGAGGATTCCCGGACCGGCTCCAGGCCAGCGTGATCGGCGCGTCGGTCGACCAGCTCGGCGAGCCGGGCGAGACGAGTCGACGGATCCGCCGGCAGCTCCACGCCGCCCTCTACGGACGGGCGGCATCCGCGCTCCAGGGCTGGCTCGGCCGCGACGAACTCGACGTCGAGCTCCAAGTCGTCGACGGCGCCGGCGCCGCCCGCCTTGAGCGCACCGGCCCCGATCAGCTCCGCGCCGAGCTCCCGCTGCGCTGGCTCGAGGCCGTCTGGAGCCGTGGCCTGGCGAGCGTGATCGGACGATTCTGTCTCGACGCGACGACCGCCGACGACGTCGACTGGACGCTCTCGACAGTCGGGCCGGACCTCGGACCGGTCGAGACGATCACGATACGGCTCCCGCAGCCGCCGACGGGCGGGCGTTAGGCTGGTTGGACCATCCACCAAGGAGCCCCGCCATGCAGGCGTCGCCGACACTCCACGTATGCAGCATCGACACCGGCGGCCCGAAGATCCACCCGTGTCGCCGAGCCCACGAGGCGCTCGAGTCCGCGGGCATCGACCATCGGAGCGTCGTGTTCGGCAAGAACAAGCCATTCGGCCTGTTCTCGAAGGGCACCCGCCCCGAGCTGAAGAAGCTCAGCGGGCAGGAGAAGCTCCCGGTGCTCGAACTGCCTGACGGTACGACGATCAACGGCAGCTCGAAGATCGTCGCCTGGGCCAAAGCCAACGCGGTCGCGACCCAGGCCGAGGAAGGAACCTGATGCCCCCCGCCCCAAGACTCACACTGTTCGTCTGCGACCTCGGCGAGGACGGCGGCCGGCGGCATGCGTGCCGGATCGCCGCCGAGGGACTTCGCAATGCCGGAAACAACTTCGAGCTGCTGATCCTCGACCGGACCGGCCCCGGCCGTACGACGGCCAAGGGCGCCCGGCCCGAACTGCTCGCGGCAACCGGCCAGGAGAAGCTCCCGGCCCTGCGGCTGATCGACCAGACGACGATCGTCGTCGGGAGCAAGCCGATCGTAGCCTGGGCCGAGGACCACGATCGCGCGACGATCGGCAAGCCGGTCCCGGTCCCCGGGGCCCCGAGCGGGCGGGCCAAGGAGGACGGGACCGGGACCCGAATCTGAGCGGGCGAGCGCCCCGGGCTCGGCTACGCGTGACGGACGGCGTCCTCGTAGGACACACGCGGCAGGCGATCGAACCAGGCGTCCGGGCCGGGCGTGCCGATGTTGACGACGAGCTGCGAGTGCCAGTGCGAATCGCCGAAGAACTCCGCGTCGACCCCGGCCCGGTCGAACCCGCCCATCGGGCCGGCCGCGAGGCCGGCGGCGCGAACCGCGAGGATGAAGTACGCGGCCTGGAGGGCGCCGTTGTACGCGGCCGAGTTCTCCCGGAGGTCGTCGTCGCCGGCGAAATACTCGCGCAGCTCCGGCCGGAACGGCAGCAGCTCCGGAATCCGCTCGTGAAAGGCGTGATCGGTGGCGAGGACGGCGACGACCGGCGCGGTCGCCGTCTTCGCGCGGTTGCCCTCGGCCATCAACGGCAGCAGACGCTCGCGACCTTCGCCCGGACGGACGTAGAGCACCCGCAGCGGATTCGTGTTGGCCGCGGTCGGCGGCAACTTGGCCAGCTCGTAGATCGCGCGGAGCTGTTCGTCGGTCACCGGTGCGTCGGTGAACGTGTTCGCGCTGCGCGCCTCCGTGAAGAGCAGGCGCTTCGCGCTGTCCTCCAGGACGAGGGCATCCAGCAGATCGGCTGAGGCGGTGGGCGGCATCGGAAAGCTCCCGTGTCGAGGAAGAGGTACAAGCATCAGCCTAGCAACTCGGAAAAAGCTAGTGGCTTCGTAGCGATCGACACGATACCCTGAGGTCGTGAGCGAAACGGCCGCGAGCACCCGCAGGATCGACGGAGCGCACGACGCCCCGTCGTGCAACGGCGCGCTCGTCCGGGCGTTCGAGTTTCTCGGCAAGCGCTGGAGCGGCGTCGTGCTCGGTTCGCTCGTCGGTGGCCCCGCCGGCTTCCGCGAGCTCTCGCGGGCCGTCGCCGGAATCAGCGACTCGGTGCTCTCCGAGCGCCTCAGCGAGCTGACGGCGGCAGGGCTCGTCCTGCGCTCCGTCGACAAGGGACCGCCGGTCGCCGTGGCCTACTCGTTGACCCCGGCCGGACAGGCGCTCGTCCCGGCCCTGCACGAGCTCGCCGACTGGGCCTCCCAGCACCTGCCGGCGCCCGGCTGCACGGGCCACTGAAGCGAGCTGGCCGCATCCGCCCGGCCGCGGTGACCAGACCGCGCGGGCTGATCGGGCTCGCCCTGGCGGTGGCTCTGGTCGGCTGTGGCGGCAGCCCACGGCCGACGCCCGCGGCGGCGCGACCGACGCCCGCGACGGGACACCAGTCCGCGGGCGCACCGCATACTCGGACGGACGTCCGGGCGACGACGCATCCCGTGTCGGCGCCGACAGGCCCCACCGTTCCCCCGGCGATCACCGCCACGACCTCCCGTCCGCCGCTCGTCGGCCCGCCGCCGATCGTCAAGAGCTACATCCCGTTCCCGCAGAAGCGCAAGGACGAGATGCGGGCGTACGCGCTCGAGCACTACGGGATCGACGACTACCACCTCAAGAACCCGCACCTCGTGATCTGGCACTACACCGAGACACCCACCTACCAGAGCGTGTTCAACACGTTCGCCGACGACGTCCCCGACGTCGAGTTCCACGAGCTCCCGCAGGACTGCACGCACTTCGTGGTCGACACCGACGGCACGATCCATCAGCTCGTACCCCTGGGGATCATGTGCAGGCACGTCGTCGGGCTCAACTACACGTCGATCGGGATCGAGATCGTCGCCGAGTCAGACCAGCAGGTGCTCGACGACTCGCGCCAGTTCCACGCGGCACTGTCGCTGACCCGCTGGCTGCGCTGCCGCTTCGCGATCCCGGTCCGCAACGTGATCGGCCACAACGAGAGCCTCCAGAGCCCCTACTACCGCGAGCGGGTGGCCGCGTTCCGCGGTCAGACGCACGACGACTTCAAGCGCGCCGACATGGAAGTCGTCCGGGCGCACGTCGCCCGGCTGGCCTGCCGCGCCTGAGACCCGCGGCTCGGCCCCCGGGGTGACCCGCGCGGGTGATCCCTGAGACCGGCGAGGCGATCTCGCATTGCGGGCGGCGTGCCCCGTGCGGGAGCATGACCCCATGCCTCCCGCGCTCCGAAGCTCATCGACCGCCGGCCTGCGACGCGACGCGCCCGCGGATCGGCCACCCGGCCACCGGGGCGTCCGCGGCTGGGGCGCCGGACTCGCCGCCGTCGCCGCGGTCCCGGCTCTCTTCCTGTCGACCCGCCCGACCGGCGGAACTGGTGGCGGCGGCGGCTCGGGGACCGGCTTCACGTACACCTTCACCCTCGGCAGCCCGTCGCCCGCAACCCAACTGGGCCTGACGGCGATGACCCTGCTCCTGCTCGCCGCGAGCGCGCTCCTCTGGCGAGCGCGTGCGACGGCGCTGGTCGCCGGCGCCGTCCTCTTGACCGCCGGCGTGCTCGTCGCGACGGTTCTGCTCGTCGACCGAGCCAACCACCACGCGCTGGTCGCGCCGGCCGCGGTCAACGCGATCCTGATCGGAACGCCGCGGACGGCCGTCGTCAAGCGGCTCGGCACGCCGCTGACCCAAGCCGAGACGACGCCGGCCGGCGGCGGGCCGGCCCCAACCTGCCTGATCTACGCGATCGACGATCGGAGCGCCCCGATCGAGCGCCCGGGAACGATCGCCCCGATCCGACTCTCGTACGCCGATCGCGAGGAGATCACCGCCTTCAACGCCGACGCGGCGCTCTGCTTCGTCGACGATCGACTGACCGTGAAGCTGCCGGCATGAACGCGTCGGGGGTGGCCGCGTCGATCCCGCGAACGGCCAGCGCAAGCCGGCGCGATGGCGGAGAACGATGGTTGATCGGAGGCGTCGCCGCCGAGCTCGCCGAGCGGCTGGCCGTACCGGTCGGCTTCATCCGGCCGCTCCTGCTGCTCGCGTCGTTCGCCCAGGGCGATCTGGTCCTCGCCTACGTGCTCGCCGCCCTGCTCCTGCCCCGAGCCGGCCGGCGGCGGCCGAGCGCGGTCAACCTGATCGCCGTGACCCGTGTCGGGATCTCCTTCGGCCTCGTCTGGGGCCTGGTCGGCGGCGGCCTCTCGCTCAACCAGGGCCTCTTCGACCAGGGCCCGGCCGTATGGGTGACCCAGTGCGGCGTGTGCCTCGCCGGCCTGGTCGCCCTCCTCGCGACCGGCCTGCCGGCGGCCGACCGCGACCGCCGGCGCGACCGCGACACCGTGCGCGCGGCCGTGCCGCTGGTCTGCCTGGTCGGGCTGACCGCGCTCGGTGTGTGCCTGGTGCCCGGCGTCCGCTGGGACCGGGCGCTCGCGGTCGACGCGATCCTCGCCGGCGTCGCGATCCTCCTGCCGTGGCGCGGCAGCCGCCCGATCATCGTGCCGGCGGCGGTCGTGGCCGCCGCCGCGGTCCTGGTCGTCGGGGCCGGCGCCCGACTCGACGGAGGCGTCGGCAACGCGCGGATCGCCCCGCGCACCGCCGCCGCGATCCCCCCGGCCTACCGACGGGCGGTCGGCGATCTGACGATCGACCTGACCGCGCTGCGCCCGGCCGGCGGTGTCGTGGTCGTGCGGGCGTCCGTCGGCATCGGCACGCTGGTCATAGACGTCCCCCCGGATACACAGATCTCCGCGGTCGAGCAGGTCGGCCGCGGCGAGCTCGACGACCCGGGCCCCGAGTTCGGGCTCGACCTGCGGCGAACCGCGGTGATCGCGGCGCGCGACCCCCACAGCGGCGCCGCGTCGGCGCTGCCACGACTGCGTCTGCGGATCCTCGCCGCGGTCGGGATCGGCCACCTGGAGATCGACCGGATCGGCGCCGACATGTTCGGGCCGCTGTGATCGGCCCGACCGACGCCGCGCCGACCGGCGCTCGGATCACGGCGATCGACCGGGCCGCCCTGCCCAGGCTGCTGGCCGGCGGCGTCGTCGCCGGGGTCGGGGCGGCCTGCCTGGCCGCGAGCCTCGGCGGCACGCTCGGACCCGTCTGGTGGGAGGCGGCGCTCGCGGCGCTCGCGGCTGCGGTCGCGCTCATCCTGGCCGGGGCCGAGAGCTCGTCGGGCGCCTGGTACGCCGGCGTCGCCGGCCGCCTCGGGCGGACCGGGCGGCCTGCATGGGCGATCCGCCTCGCCGTGATCCTGACGGCGCCGATCGCCGGCCTCGGCGTCGTCGCGTACGCGTGTGGCGCGCTCGCCACGACGCTCGCGCCGCCGCCGTCGACGGTCGGCGAGACGGACGCGTTCCGAACCGCGGCGACCGGCTTCCTCGGCCTGGCCGTCGTGCTCGCGGCCGACGCCGGCGGGCTCACCGTGGGCGGTGCGACCGAGCTGTGGGCGGCGCTGACGATCGGCGCCGGTCTCGCGATGTTCTGGGGTGCGGCCGGCACGCGGCACGCGGCCGGGCGGGACGGAGCGGTGGAGGCACAGGACGCGCGAACGGCGCTCGGCCTGGTCCTGACCGCGGCCGGCGCGGTCTGGGTGCTCAGCCGGACCGGCCTCTTCAGGCAGGCCGAGGGGACGATCGCCGGGACGGCGATCGCGCTCGCCGTGTTCGTCCTCGTCGTCGGACCCCGGTGGCTCGCGACGTCGCGGATGCTCGGCCGCGAACGCGGCGTGCGCGCCCGCGCCGAGGAGCGGGCCGAGGTGGCCGACCACCTCCACGATTCGGTGCTTCAGACGCTCGCCCTGATCCAGCTGCGAGCCGACGATCCGGCCGCGGTCGGCGGGCTCGCCCGACGCCAGGAGCGGGAGTTGCGCAGCTGGCTCCTGGGGCGCCCGGCCGACGCCGAGGTCGTAACCCTGGCCCAGGGTCTGCGGGCCGTCGCGGCCGAGATCGAGGACGCCCACCGGGCGGAGATCAACGTCGTGACCGTTGGCGACGCGCCGCTCGACGAGCGGTCGCGGGCGCTCCTCGCGGCCGCGCGCGAGGCGCTCACGAACTCTGCGCGACACGCGCCCGGCGCGCCGATCTTCGCCTTCTCGCGAGTCGACGCACACGGCGTCCACGTCTTCGTCCATGACCGCGGACCCGGCTTCGACATCGACGCGATCCCGCCCGAGCGACGCGGCGTCCGCGAGTCGATCATCGGCCGCATGAACCGGGTCGGCGGGCACGCGGAGATCCGCAGCGCGCCAGGCGGCGGTTGCGAGGTCATCCTGCGCGTGGACCGCGCGTGACCCACTCCGCCGACCGCCGAGAATGATCCACTCCGCCCACCGACGCCGACGATGATCGACTCCGCCGACCCCGAACCGACGCCGCGCGCCCGACCGCGCCTGGTGATCGTCGACGACCACGCCCTGTTTCGGGCCGGCGTCCGCGCGGGCCTGGCCGAGCTGACGGAGATCGTCGGCGAAGCCGCCGGCGTCGCCGAGGCGATCGCGTTGATCGAGGCGACCCGGCCCGATGTCGTGCTGCTCGACGTCCACATGCCCGACGGCGGCGGAATCGCCGTGCTCCGGACGGTCCGCGGTTCGTGCCCCGACACCCGGATCCTCGCGCTGTCGGTCTCCGACGCCCCGGAGGACGTGATCGAGCTGATCCGGGCGGGCGCCCGCGGCTACGTGACGAAGACGATCTCGGCCGCCGACCTCGCCGATGCCGTGGTCCGGGCCGCCGGCGGCGAGGTCGTGCTCCCGCCACGGCTGGCCGGTTTCGTGCTCGACGCGTTCAGCGGACCGGCGCCACAACCCGGCGACCCCGACCTCGACCAGCTGACGGCGCGCGAGCAGGAGGTGCTCGAGCGGATCGCCCGCGGCTACCTCTACAAGGAGGTCGCCCAGATGCTCGGCGTGTCGACCCGTACGATCGAGACCCACGTGTCGGCCGTCCTGCGCAAGCTCCACCTCTCCAACCGCCACCAGCTCGCCCGGTGGGCGACCGAACACAAGCTGATCGACTGACCCGGAGAAGGCGATGACCAGCGAGAACCCAAAGCTCGGCGTAGCGGCCACGCTAGGTGTCTACGGCTTCACGCTCGACCGGTTCCTCGGCGAGCTCCACGGTGCCGAGATCCGGACGATCCTCGACGTGCGGCAGCGTCGGGGCGTTCGCGGCAGTCAGTACGCCTGGGCCAACTCGCTGCGCCTGCAGGCGTCCCTCGCCGGCGCCGGCGTCGACTACCGCCACCATCCGGAGCTCGCGCCGACGACCGAGCTCCGCGAGCTCCAGTACCGGGAGGACGCGCGACATGGGGTCGGCAAGCGGTCGCGAGTCGAGCTGGCGCCGGAGTTCCGCGAGCGCTACACGAAGGAGATCCTCGACCTGGTGGATCTCGACGACCTCCTCGACGGCGTCACGCCGGGCGGACCGTTCGCCCTGCTCTGCGTCGAGGCCGACGCGCGGGCCTGCCACCGATCGATCGTCGCCGAGCGCCTCGCGACAGAGTACGGCGTCGTCGTCAGTCACCTCCATCCGTGAGCACCGGCCACCGGCCGTCGGACTTGGCCCGATCGACCTCGGCCAGGCCGGCCGGGTGCATCCGGCCGTCGGCCACCAGACGCTCCACCCGGCGGACATTGCTCTGCGACCATTTGCTCTGCGCCCGGCGCCGCGTGAACCGCTGGAGGTAGGTCGTCGCGTCGCGCCGGCGGTTCTGCCCGTCGATCCACCCGTGCGCGACCGCCTCCTCCACGGCGTCCGCGTAACCGAGGCTGGTCGGCGCCGCGCCGCCCTGCTTGGCGAGCACCAGCCAGACACCGTCGGGCTCGCCGTGATGCTCGTCGAGCCAGGTCCTCCAGGCCGCGACGTCCGCGACCGTCAGCTCGGGCAGGTCAGCCGACATGCGACGATCCTCCCATGACCGGCGGGCCCGAGATTCGCGGCGAGCACGTCGTCCTCGTGCCGGTCGGGGCGCCCCACGTGCCCGAGCTTCGGCGGATCGTCGCAACGACCGAGGTGAGACGCCGATGGGGTGAGGAGGAGGTCAAGGAGCCGGGCTGGCCGCTGGACGATCCCTGGGCGACGCCGTTCGCGATCCTCGTCGACGGGACCGTCCGCGGCCTCGTCCAGTACGCCGAGGAGACGGGTCCGATGTACAGGCACGCGTCGATCGACATCTTCGTCGACCCGGACGTCCACGGCCGGGGCCACGGACGTGACGCGGTCGGCACGCTGGCCCGTCACCTCGTCGACGAACGCGGCCACCACCGTCTGACGATCGACCCGGCGGCCGACAACGAACCGGCGATCCGCTGCTACACGGCAGTCGGCTTCCGCCCGGTGGGTGTCATGCGCGGCTACGAGCGCGACGTCGACGGGACGGGTTGGCACGACGGCCTGCTGATGGACCTGCTCGCCGACGAGCTCGTCCGCTCGTGACCGGCGGGCGGCGTGGTCGCCCTCACCGGAGGGGATCCGCGGGTCGAGCCGGCCGCCGAGCCGGCTCAGCTATGGGACGTTCAGCTTGAACGTACCGACCGTGAGCGTGCGGCCGGCGATGTCGAACGGGATGCCGTCGGTGTCATCGCCGTGGCGGTAGTGGACCGCGCCGCGGAACGTCCCGTGACAGCCGCCGATCGGCTGGGCGAAATGCTCACGTTGGCCCTTGGCGTTGTCGGCGATCAGCGGGCCCGAGAGGACCGCGCCACAGCGGGGCTGGGACCCGGGGAAACGGACGCTGACGATGTAGGCCGAGCTCGCGTCGGTGACGGCGACGCGAGCCGTGAAGCTGACGACGAGCTTCCTGTGGTAGGGGCCGCCCGTCACCGTGACCGCGAGCGGTGCCGCGATCCCGGCGCTTGTCAGGCGCGGCCGTTTGACCGGAACCTGGCCGACGTGGGGACAGGTCTCCGAGCGGAGCCGCTTGGGTCCGAGGACGCAGACGTAGCCGTTGCGGTAGGCGATCCGACGAATCGGGCCGCCGCCGGCGCCGGGGAGCGGCGAGTAACCGTTCGGGCCGGGACCGGGGGTGGCGAGAACGATCAGGTAGGCGCCCTGTCTGCCTGACGTCGCCACCGTCCGCGTGTGTCCGGCGACGACGTAGGTCACGCTCTTCGCGTCGGGCCCGGCCATCCCAAAGTAGAGCGTGCGCTCGTCCGCCGGCGGACAGATCACGGGCTGGCGGATCTGGATGTTCGGCGCAGGCGCCCCCGGCGGACGATTCTGCGGCCGCGAGCAGCCGGGGGCCGCGCGCGTCGGCGTGAGCAGGCCGCTGGCCGGCGCCGAGTACATCACGGTCCCGGCGAAGGCGTTTCCGTGTGCGTCCAGCGACCCGCACGGAAACGGACCTCCGGCGATGAAGTCCGCTGGCAGGGCATGAAAGCGGCCGTCGTTGCCGAACGCGTTGTCGTCGCCGATCACGCCGAGCGCTCCGTCGACGAGACGCCCGGCCTGGAGGCAGCCGAGCCCGCGAGTCGTCGCGACGTAGCGCAGACCCCACGGCGGCCCGCCCGCCGGATCGGGAACGGCGAGCGACAGCAGCCGCACGGTCGCGGGCTTCGCAACGCCAAGCCCACTGTCGGGGTCGAGCGGTATGCCGAGCGGCACGGCGAGCGGCGCGCCACTGCCCAGCAGCCCGCTGGCAGCGAGTGCGGCGGCCGCCATCACGAGGATCGAGATGGCGGCGGCGAGCGCGACCGACAGCCGGCCGCGCGGACGGCGGGGACGTCGCGGCAGGCTGAGCACGACCCGCTGGCGGTCGGCCGCCTCGACGAGCTGGCGCTCGAGCTGACGGAGCGGATCGCTATTCATCGGTGGCCTCCTTGAGGCGGGTGCGCATCGTCTGCAGGCCACGGCTGACGCGTTGGCGAACGACGGATTCGGACAGCCGCAGGTCGCGGGCGATCTCGGCGTAGTCGCGCTCGTCGACATGACGGGCGCGGATCGCCTCCTGCTGGTCGGACGGCAGGATCGAGAGGAGGTCCAGCGCGGGCGTCGCCGCCTGCCCCTCGAGCCGGTCGACGCCGACCTCGTCGAGGACGATCGGCTCCATCGCGAGCGCCTGACGAGCCCGGTCGTCGATCCTCCCCGACCGGTATGCCTCGTTCAGCTTGTTGTGGGCGATCCCGTAGAGCCAGACGCGGGCCGGCTCCGGCCGCGGCTCGTAGCGTGGCACGCCGGCCAGCGCGGCGGCCATCGTCTCCGCGGTCAGGTCGAAGGCCTCCTCGACGGTCCGGACACGCCGCCTGAAGAACGTCAGCAGGCCGCGGGCGTGGCGCCGGTAGAAGACGGCGAACGCGTCCGGGTCCGAGCGGGCAGCGACGAGCAGGTCCCCGTCGCAGCGCAGATCGGTCGCGGCCATACCCTGTGATTGTCAATCGACCCGGATTTGTGACCGGAGGGCCCCGACGGCGGCGGTAGGCTCCGTTGGCCATGCCCGTCGAGAACACGAACGTCGTCCGCCGGATGCTCGAGGCCTGGAATCAGCGGGACGCCGACGCGGCCCTCGGACTCATGGCCGAGGATGCCGTCGAGGACTGGTCGCGTTCGATCGGACCGATGCACGGCGTCTTCGACGGACACGCCGAGATCCGCCAGCACTGGATGCTCTTCTGGGACGTCTTCGAGTCGATCCGTCTCATCCCCGAGGAGTTCATCGAGGCCGGCGACCGCGTGATCGTCCCGCATCTGGTCGAGGCCCGCGGACGGGGTGGCGTGACCACGCGGGCGCGTGGCGCCCTCGTCTACGAGCTCGACGCCGGCCTGCTGGTCCGGTCGACGATCTACCAGGACCGGGCCGAGGCGCTCGCGGCGGTCGGCGCCTGAGATCGGTCGCGTTATGATCGCCGCGGGCCACGCCAGTGGGCAAGCGAGGCGATGAGGCAGCATTGAGTCGGTCCGGGCGCAAAATCGTCCAGTACCTGCACGAGGCGCACGCCGCGGAGGTCGGCCGCCGCCGGGACATGCAGGCCCAGATCGCGATCACGCCGCCCGGGCGCTACCGGACGGCGCTGGAGCGCCATCTCGGCGAGACGATCCGCCACGCCGAGCGCGTCTGCGAGCGTCTCGCCGAGCTCGGCGAGACACGCGGCCCGCTTCAGACGGGGATCGACGGCGCGACGACGCTGGCGGCCCAGCTCCTGAACATCGGCAGGGCCCCGCTCGACCTGGTCCGGGGGGCCGGCAACGAGGAGCGGATCCTCAGGAACGCGAAGGACTCGTGTGCGGCCGAGGCCCTCGAGATCGCGACGTACGCCGCGCTCGAACGTCTCGCGAAGGACGCACAGGACAGGCGGACCGCGAAGCTGGCGTCGTGGATCCGGGCTGACGAGGAGGCGATGCTGAAGCGGATCCTGGCCGAGATCCCCGCGCTGACCCACGCCGTCGCCCGGGTCTCGTTCGACGTAGAGCCACCCAGGGCGCTGCCCCGGACCACCGGGGACGGCGCCGTCCGCCGCCAGTCCAACGGCGCCGCGGCCGGGCGGAGCGGGCCGAGCGGCCCAACGGACGCCGCGGCCGCGGCGACGAGCGCGGCGGTCCGCCGCAGCCGCGGCGCCGCGCGCCAGCGGCCGGCGCCCGAGCCGTGGGCCGGCTACGACGAGCTGACCGCGATCGAGGTGATCGCCGGGCTCGACGGGGCGAGCGAGGCCAGGCTGAAGCGGACCCGGGCGTACGAGCGGACCCGCAAGCAGCGGGCGACCGTCATCCAAGCGACCGAGCGCGAGCTCGCGAGGAGTTGAGAGCGGTGGACCTCCCAGACGTATCCGGCATCTCACGCAGGGCGCTCGGCGGCCTGACCGGCGTCCCGTCGGCGGCCGCCCGGCTGCCTGAGCTCGTCGAGCGAGCGGTCGACCGGCTGATCTCGATCGACATCGGACTCGAGCGGATCGAGGAGAGCCTGGGTCTGCTCGGCGTCCTGCCGGAGCTCGCCAGGTCGGTCGAGCGGGTCGACCGTCACGTGATCGGCCTCGGCGAGGCCGTCGACGGTCTCGAACGGCGACTGAAGTCGCTGGGCAAGGGCGTCCTGCCGCTCGAAGCAGCGGTCAAGCGCGTCGAAGACGACCTCAAGACGATCGACACCACCGTCGGCCTGGTCCACGCGACGACGACCGAGATCCGCGGCGACCTCGGCACGATCGGCCCGGACGTGGCCGAGATCGGCGGTCAGTCGATCGGCCGGCTCGTGCTCCGGATCGACCAGCTCCAGGCGACCGTCGAGGAGTTCCGCGAGGCCTTCGAGCGGGCCGGGGCCGTCCCGTCGACCGCCGCCGACGACGGACCCGGCGACTGACCGTTCGAAGCGTCTCCCGAGCGCCGACGCACCGACGCACCGACGCACCGACGGACGTCAACGCCGGGGCGTGAGGTCCATGTCGTCGGTCTCGAAGACGACGCCGTTGGGTTCGAGGATCACCCGCCGCGGCCCGGCCTCGACGACGCCGGCGACCACCGCGTCGAAGCCCAGCTCCGTCGCCAGGGCGACCACCCGGTCGGCATGCCCGGCCGGGCAGTAGACGGCGTACCCGCAGCCCATGTTGAACGTCGAGTAGGCGACCGGCGGCGACATCTCGGTCCGGTCGACGAGGAACTCGAGGATCTCGGGTACCCGCGGCAGGCACGCGATCCTGTAGGTGAGGTCGCGCGCCGGGCGCATCAGCTTGAGCATCCCGTGGCCGGTGATGTGACTCAGGTAGTGGATCGGGACCTCGCTCGACACGAGGGCGTCGACGAGCCGGGCGTAGATGATCGTCGGGTCGAGCAGCGCCTCGCCGTACGTCCGTCCGCTCGGCAGGCGAGTGGCGTACCCGTCGGCCAGCTCGCCGGCGATCAGGCGAGCCAGGGACGCGCCGTTGGCGTGGAGGCCGCTGCTCCCGACGAAGACGATCTGATCGCCCGGCCCGAGGTCCGCCCCGAGGATCGGCCTGCACCCGTCCGGGACGGCGCCGACCGCGCTGCCGGCGAGCTCGATGTCCGAAGGGCTGACGAGGCCCGTCAGCGACGGCGACTCCCCGCCGCCCCAGACGGCGCCCGCGTCCTCGCAGCCCCTCCGCCAGCCGGCCAGCAGCGCCTGCTGGCGGTCGGTCTCGTGGTACCAGTCCGACCCACCGGTCGCGAAGTAGGCGTTGACGACGAGCGGGAGCGCGCCCACGCAGCAGAGGTCGTTGACGATCGCCCCGACCGTGTCATAGGCGACATCCGCGAACCGGTTGACGCCGAGCGACTCGAGGACCTGGCGGGCGATGATCGACTTCGTGCCGAGTCCCTCGAGCACGAACGCCAGCGTGCGGCCGCCGAGCTCGAACACGAAGGCCGGCTCCCCGCGCGACGCGTCGACCGCCGACCCACCCCGCCGGCCGAGCAGGTGGGACGTCGCCAGAGCCTCGGTCAGCGCCATCCGCTTGCCGGCGTCGAGCGCGCCGTAGTCGACTCCGGCCGCCCTGTAGGCCGAAGCACCCCGCGCCGGCGGGGGAGTGGGCCCGCCGGGCTGGGAGCCGTCGTCGACCAAGGAGGCCAGCCTACCGCCGGGCCGGTGATAGCGTCCTTGGTGATGACCTGCGTCTCCCGAATCGCGACCGTCAGGGCCTGGCTGGAGGCCCGACTGCTCGAGCGCGAGACGGACCCTGCCCGGGCCGCCGAGATCCTCGACGATTCGACGTTCGTCTCGGCCGGCGCGACGATCTACGTCGACTTCCGCGAGCCGCCCGAAGCCCGGGCCGTGACCTTCGAGTTCGCCGGCCCGACGATCCGCCGGGTCTCCGGCCTCGACGACACGCCCCCCGCGTCCGGAGCCCCAGCGTCGGGCGACCCGGGATCACGGGTACCTGCGTGACGACGGCGTGCGACGTCCGGGCCGACAAGCGATGACCGACCCCGGTCTCCCCAACGTCCGGGCCGAGCTCCGCGAATGGGAGGCGGCCGGCCTGGTCGCGGCCGGCTGGGAGGTCGAGGAGATCGACACGCAGGTCGCCGGCATGCTCAACCAGCTCCGCACCCACCTCAGCCCGGTCACCCAGCCGGGCGTCGAACCCCGCTGGTTCCTCGTCACCCGAACCGTTCGCGGCGTTCGCAGTATCCGCGTCTTCGACCACGAGGACCCGGCCCGGCAGGCCTTCGAGTCCGAGGAGAAGTGGGCCAAGGCCAACCCCGAGCACGGCGTCGACTGCGCTCTGTTCGGCGCGACGCATCTGTCCCAGATCGTCGTCGCCCACAACGAGTGGTTCGACCCCCGGCCGGCCACCCCGCCGGCGGCCGACGACCCCGCCGACCGGGTGTGACCCACCCGGCTCAGAAGACCCGCTCGTAGCGCTCGACGTACGCGGTTCCCGGATCCGCGTACCGGGCCAGCAGCCGGCCCAGGTCGCGGACGGCTGCCGCCCGGCTGCCGACGTAGGTGACGAGCAGCTCCAGCCTCCCGCCCGCGGCGACCCGGTCGAAGTCGACCCCGATCCGCCGGTCCCGATACGGCAGGTGCTGGAAGACGGGCCGGTCCTCGAGCAGACGGTCGTGCTCCCGGCGCAGGCTCGGGTCCAAGGCCTCCGGGTTGACCTGGATCGGTCCGGCCGGCGCCGCGGCCGGCGCCCTGGCGACGGCGCTCGGAAGCGACGCGGCGGCCGGGGGTCCGGTACTCCCGACTTCGTCGGCCGCTCCGGCCAGCCCGGACGGCGGGCTCGCCCGCACGGACGGGCCGGACCGCAGGACCGCACGGGCCGGACGGTCGGCCGGATCGCCTGCGACCGCGAGCACGGCCACCGCGGCGACCAGGATCAGGCCACCCGGGACGAACAGCCGGTCGGTCGGCCCCGGCCGGCTCATGCCGGGGCCGCGTAGCCGTAGATCGGCGCCGGCGCCGCGCACCCCTGCTCGGCCGCCGCCGGCTCGCACGGACCGGTCCGCATCACCCGGCCGGCGAAGTTCCCGTTGATGATCGTGATCTCCCCGTCCGGGAGGACGGTCTCGACGAGGGCGACGTGGACCGACGTGCTCGCGTTCGCGGGCCCCGTCCC
Organism: Solirubrobacteraceae bacterium; assembly: GCA_036268015.1. Classification (GTDB taxonomy): domain Bacteria; phylum Actinomycetota; class Thermoleophilia; order Solirubrobacterales; family Solirubrobacteraceae; genus Palsa-513. The sequence continues at coordinate 20,386 of DATAUX010000243.1, forward strand.
GAAGAACACGGCCCACCCCGGCTGGGGCGTCGCGTCGGGCGGATAGACCGCCGTATGGGCGGCCGCCCAGTCGTACAGGGCACCCGAGAACCCGAGCGAGCCGACCGGGACGCCGGCGCGCTGCCAGACCCATGTCGCGAACAGCGAGCACCACTCCTCGCACGGGCCGTACGGCTGGCAGTCGCCCGACGCCGTGACGCCGAGCTGGCTCTGGGCGATCCCGACGATCGACCCGGCCTCCGGCGCGACCTCGCCGGCGCCGGGCCCGCCGTCCGCGCACGACCCGCCGGGGACCGGGGAGGCGTCGGCGTCGACGCTGACCTGCGCGTCGACGGCCCCGCCCGGCCCGGGTGACAGCCTGACCAGGCCCGACCAATCCGGCCCGAGGCCGAGCGCCTCGCGGGTCGTCGTCCAGAGGTCGATCGCCCGCGGATGACCGTCGAGGGGCGGCCCGCCGACGCCGATGTCGCGCTTCTCGGCGACCACGCTCCGCCCGCCGGGCGCCGTGATCCGCAACGCCGTCAACGGCGCCAGCGCCCGGCCGAGACCGAGCGCCGTGCCGATCGCATCGGCGTCCGCCTGATCGGTGTCCCCGGCCGAGTGCAGGCCGAGCTCGGCGTACGCGTAATGTCCGGCCAGCCCCAGGCCGAACGCCCCGGCGCCCTGATCGTCGTAGACGGTCGCCGCGACCAGCGTGCCCGACCCGACCGGCAGGGTCGTCTCCGCTCCGGCCGGGCAGGCCGCCGCAGCCGGCCGAGCAACCGAGAGGATCACGACCGCGCCGAGGCACAGCAGAAGGCCGGCAGCCGCTCCGAATCCACCAAACGCGCACCAAGCGATCTTCTTCATCGCCACCCATACCGACGCCCGGCCGCCGGCGGGACGGTCCGGTCTGCTCCGTCCGGGCGGCGACCGCCCGGCCACGGTGACGCCCGTCGAGCTGTTCTTCGACCTCGTCTACGTCCTCGCCGTGACACAGCTCCGCGGCGGCCCGTCCAACTCCTCCTCCCCGGCCTGATGCTGATCGGCCTGACGATGTCCGCGTCCCTCCCCCGGGCGTTCGCCGGCTGGGCGGTCGTCTTCGCGATCACGTACGCCGGCCTGAACATCGTCCGGGCCGTTCGCCCTGGCGGCACTCGGACCGGCCGATCGGCTCCGCGACGTCTTCCGCCGGCCGCTGATCTGGTGGTCGGCGACCGGGGTGCTCTGGGTTGGAGCTGGATTCTGGAGCGGTGACTGGCGCCTGGAGCTCTGGGCGACGGCCGTCGCCGTCGAGTACTCGGCCATCTGGACCGGCTTCCCCGTGCGGTCGGCCGGCGACTGGACCCGGACGCGGACCGCCGACCAGACGATCGCCGGCGAGCATATGGCCGACCGGTGTCAGCTGTTCGTGATGCTCGCGCTCGTCGGGGCTGGTCCTCCTGATCCCGGTCGGGTTCGCGGGCTCCCGGCTCGTACTGCTGATCTCCCCGACGCTGGTCGTCGTCGGCGTGGCCGTCGCCGACGCCCGCCGACCGGTCGCCGACGCGGCTTCCGGAGGTGGCCGGCAAGGCGCGGCGTCGGTCGGCCCCGCGAGCGGGTGCCCCCCCGGCGCGAGGTCAGCTCGGGGTGAAGCCCGGCAGCTCGACCGTCAGCTCGGCGCCGCCGAGCCGCCGGCTGGCGGCTGCGGCAACCGACCCATGGTGGGCGTCGGCGATCGCCCGGACGATCGCCAGGCCGAGGCCGCTGCCGCCGTCCGGCCTCGCCCGGGCCGCGTCGACCCGGTGGAACCGACCGAAGACCCGATCGCGATGGTCGGCGGGGATGCCGGGCCCGTCGTCGGCGACGACGAACCGGATCCGGCGGTCGGCGACCGCGACGACGTCGAGCCGGATCACGCCGGACCCGGGTTTCGTGTGGGCGATCGCGTTGCCGATCAGGTTGCGGATCACCTGGGTCAGCCGGTCCGGGTCGGCGTCGAGCCGGCCGGACGGGACGTGGCCGAGCTCGAACCGCCGGTCGGCGAGATGGCCGACGCTCTGCCAGACGTCGTCCACGAAGCTCCCGAGATCGATCTGCTCGACCCGGACGAAGTCCTCCCGATCAGACCTCGCGAGCAGCAGCATGTCGTCGACCAGACGGGCCGTCCGCGCGACCTCGCCGGCGACCAGGCGCTCGACCCTGCGGACGTCCTCGCCGGTCGGGTGCTGGTCGGCCGCCAGGACCTCCAGCTGGCCGGCGATCACCGTCAGCGGCGTCCGCAGCTCGTGCGACGCGTCCGCGACGAAATCCCGCTGGGCCGCGAACGCGCCGGCCAGCCGGTCGAGCATGTGGTTGAACGATTCGGCCAGCACGCGGACCTCCCGGCTCGTCGACGCGGACACCGTCATCCGCGGGTGGAGGTCGCCGTCGTCGACCCGTGCCGCCACGCCGGCCATCCGCCGCAGCGGCCGGGAGAACACCGCGCCCGCGAAATACGACGCCAGCAGGGCCAGCCCGAGCCCGACGGCTCCGGCCAGCACGAACGCCCGGGCGATCCCGTGCTCGGCGCGCGTCACGACCACGAGCGGCTCACCCGCGCCGGCGACCACTCGCAGGCCGTGGACGTCGACCGACTGTTCGGCCACCCGCATCGATCCGACGTCCGGGACGATCCGCGTCGAGAGGCCGTCGTGCTCGACCAGCAGCTTGCGCCCGAGCACGTTCTCCTCCCGCTGCTCGGCCACCGTCTCCCCGTCGTCGGGCGCCGACCCGCCGAAGACCTCCGGATGGTTGCTGACGTTCCCGCCGCCCGGGACGATCACGAAGAGGAGCGACGACGTCCCGCTGTACATCTGCGCCTGGACGTAGCCCTTCGCCGCCGCCAGGACCGACGCGGGTGACCCTCCGGCCGGGAGGCCGCGCAGCGTCTGTGACAGCGTGCTGACGTCACCGGACACGTCCCGGTCGATCTCGCCCCGCAGCTCACTGCCCGTGTCCCGGTAGACGACGAAGAACGTCACCGCCGACACCGCGACCAGGACGCCGGCCACCCACGCGGCGAACCGCCAGCGCAGGCTCGCCGGGACCTTCACCCGTCCTCGTCCAGCCGGTAGCCGACCGACCGGATCGTCTGGATCGGTGGCGGCCGTCCGGCCTGACGGAGCTTGCGCCGGAGATAGCCGACATACACATCCACGACGTTCGTCCCCGGGTCGTGCTCGTACCCCCACACTCCCCGGAGGATCTGCTCCCGCGAGAGCACCTGTCCCGGGTTGTGGAGCAGGTAGGCGAGGAGCTCGAACTCGGTGGTGGACAGGTGCACCCGGACGCCGGCATGACGCACCTCGCGGGTCAGCATGTCCAGCTCGATCTCGCCGTATCGCAGCGCCGTCGACGGATTCTGCAGGGCGACCCGCAGGTGCGCCCGGATCCGCGCGGCCAGCTCGGCCAGCGAGAACGGCTTGACCAGGTAGTCGACCGCCCCCGCGTCGAGGCCGACGATCCGGTCCTCGACCCCGCCGAGCGCCGTCAGCACGATCACCGGCAGGCCCGGCCGGTGCCGGCGCAGGACATCCAGCACGTCGAGGCCGCTCCGCCGGGGAAGCATCAGGTCGAGCACGACGAGGTCGACGTCCCGACCCAGGGCAAGCTCGAGGCCGCTGTCGCCGTCGCCCGCCGACGCGACCCCGAAATCGGCCGCCCGCAGGCCACGCTCCACGAAGTCGACGATCCCCGGCTCGTCCTCGATCAGGACAATCTGCGGCACCCGCCGATCATAGGCCGGCCCGGGTCGGCCCAACGATCTCTCGGAGATCTCTCATCAGCGTGTGAAGGTGCCTTTAGACACCGCGCCGACACTCGTCCCATGGCGATCGCGACACCCCCACACGGCGGCCGGTTGACCGGCGGCGGCAGCGGGGGCAACGAGCAGCTGACGGCATTCGTCGGCACCCTGCTGATCGTCCTGCTCGGCGTCCTCGGCGTCACCCTCCTGCGCATGCACCAGCTGATCTGGCTGCACCTCTTCGTCGGCATCGTCCTCGTCGGACCGGTTGCCGTCAAGCTCGCCACGACCGGCCACCGGTTCGCCCGCCACTACACCCACGACCCCGTCCACCGGCGCAAGGGTCCGCCGGCCCCGATCCTCCGGCTGCTCGGCCCCGGACTCATCCTGACGACGCTCGCCGTCCTCGGCAGCGGCTTCGCCCTGATGCTCGAAGGCCCCACCCACCGCGGCGCACGGCTGCCGATCCACAAGGTGAGACACCTCCGGCAGATGCCCCGGGCCCTGCGGGCCGCGAAGCGCCGGCCGGGCGGCGCCGGGCGGACCCTCGTCCTCGCCGGCGGCCTCCTCGCCGGGCTCGTCCTCGCCGTCCTGCTGACGCCGGAATTCACCGCCTGGACCAGCGGCCTCGGCTTCCACCACCGGCTCGGCTGATGCGCGTCTCACGCCACCACACGCCTGCCCGGCGCGACGCCGCCGTGCTCCGCCTCCGTCGTCTCAACCGCGGCCTCGTCGCCGTCGCCTTCGCCGGGACCGCCGTGCTCGCCGAGGTCGCCGCCCACGCCTTCCCGGGCCACACGGTCAAGCTCAGCCCCGGATCGACGACGCTCGCCGCGACCAGCTCGACGACGTCCGCAAGCGTCCACCACCACCACCACCGGTCGGACACCGCCCCGCTCAAGGCCCCGACGACCACCCCGTCCACGGGCCCGTCATCGACGTCCGCCGCGAGCACACCCGTCGAGAGCACGCCGACCCAGAGCACGCCGGTCGAGACCACGCCGGTCCAGAGCACACCCACCCCGGTCGCGGTCACGCCGGCGCCGGTCGTCTCGGGCGGGTCGTGATGCCCGGGGTCGCCGTCGCCGACCGGCCGACGGTCGCGGCGGACGCGGTCACCGCCCGCTGGGAGGCTCTCGGAACGAGCGTCGTCGTCCGGGTCGCCGACCCGACCGGCCTCGAGCCGGCCGTCGCCGCCGTCGAAGCCGAGCTGTCGGCGATCGACGCGGCCGCCAGCCGCTTCCGCGCGGACTCCGACCTCGAGCGGCTGAACGCCGCCGGCGGCCGGTGGGTCGACGTGAGCCCCCTGCTGATCGACGCGCTGGACGCCGGGATCCGGGCTGCCGAGCTGACTGACGGCGCGGTCGATCCGACGCTCGGCGACGCCCTCCTGCTGGCCGGGTACACGACCGACTGGCGCGAGCTCGGCCGACCGCCGCGGGATGGGCCGCGGCGACCCCCGCGACCCCTCGTCGTCCGGGTCCGCCAGACCCGCGCGTGGGAGCAGATCGAGCTGCGCCGGACGCCTCCGGCGGCTCGCCTGGGCGGCGGCATCCGGGTCGATCTCGGGGCGACCGCGAAGGCGCTGGCGGCCGACCGGGCGGCGATCGCCGCGGCGACGGCGGCCGGGGTCGGCGTCGGCGTCGGCGTGCTGGTCAGCCTCGGCGGGGACATCGCGACCGGCGGATCGCCGCCGGTCGGCGGCTGGCAGGTTCACGTGACCGACGACCACCGGTCGTCGCCGACGGCTCCGGGTCAGACGATCGGCCTGGCGTCGGGTGGCCTGGCGACGTCGAGCACGACCGTCCGCCGGTGGTCGCGCGCGGGTCAGACGATGCACCACATCCTCGATCCCCGCGACGGCCGTCCGGTCGACCGGACCTGGCGGACGGCCAGCGTGGCGGCGGCGACCTGCATCGACGCGAACATCGCCTCGACCGCGTCGATCGTGCTCGGATCGGCCGCGGCCGACTGGCTCGCCGACCGGGGCCTCCCGGCACGGCTGGTCGCCCGGGACGGGCGGGTCGAGACCGTCGGCGACTGGCCGACCGACGGGTGGCCGGCATGACCGTGGGTCCGAGCGCGTACTGGTACCTGACACGGTCCAGCGGGGTCGTCGCCCTCGTCCTCCTGACGGTGAGCCTGGCGATCGGCGTGCTCGACGTCGCCCGGGTCGGCGGCCGCCGGTGGCCGCGCTTCGTGATCGACGGCGTCCACCGGACGGCGTCGCTGCTGGCCGTCGTCTTCCTCGTCGTACACATAGCGACCGCCGTGCTCGACACGTTCGCGCCGATCTCCCTGCTCGACGTGTTCGTCCCGTTCACCGGGACCTATCGACCGGTCTGGCTCGGCCTCGGCGCACTCGCGTCCGACCTGCTGATCGCCGTCGCCCTGACCAGCATCGCCCGCGGCCGGCTCGGCCACCGGGCGTGGCGCGCGACCCACTGGCTGGCGTACGCGTGCTGGCCGGTCGCCGTCGTGCACGGGCTGGGCACCGGCAGCGACGTGACACAGGTCTGGCTCGAAGCGATCACCGCGGTCTGCGTGCTCGTCGTCCTCGCCGCCGTCGGCGCCCGGGTGGCGGTCGGCTGGCCGGATCACCGCCGCGTCCGTGTCACGGCGATCGGCCTGGTCGCAGCGTTCGCCGCCGGGCTCGGCCTCTGGCTGCCGGGCGGCCCACTCGGCGCCCACTGGGCCCGCCGATCCGGCACGCCGGCGTCGCTGCTCGCGCCGTCGACGACGGCGACCCGGTCGCCGGCGCCGGTCGCCGGCCTGACGGTCGAAGCCGGGCGGACGGTCGAAGCCGGGCGGGCGGCATGAATCTGCCGCGGCTGCTGGCAGGTCTCGACCGGCCGGGACCCCTGACCCTCGACGCGCACGTCGCCGTCCACGGCGAGATGCCGGCGGACGTGTCCCGATCGTGGAGGACCGGGCGGACGCTGGTCGAGGAGATCCGCGAGAGCGGGCTGAAGGGCCGGGGCGGGGGTGGGTTCCCGACGGCGCGGAAGCTCGCGTCGGTGCTCGCCGCGCGTGGCCGACCGGTCGTCGTCGTCAACGGCTGCGAGGGCGAGCCGGCCAGCGGCAAGGACCGTCTCCTGGTCGAGCGTGCGCCCCACCTGGTGATCGATGGGGCGGTCGCCTGCGCCCGCGAGCTCGAGGCCGACCGGATCGTGTTCGCGATCGACTCCGACGCCCCGGCCACCCGGTGGGCGCTCCAGGCGGCGATCGGCGAGCGACCGGACGCCGGACGTCGGGGACTCGTCACGGAGATCGTCGAGATGCCGACGGGCTACCTGAGCGGCCAGGAGACCGCGATCGCCAACTTCGTCAACCGCGGCCAGGCGGTGCCGACTGTCGTCCCGCCGATGGTCTTCGAGCGGGGAATCGCCCGCCGGCCGACGTTCGTCGGCAACGCCGAGACCGTCGGCCAGATCGGACTGATCGTCCGGCACGGGGCCGGCTGGTTCCGCGGGCTCGGGACCGACGGCCAGCCGGGCTCGGCGCTGGTCACCGTCGGCGGCGGCGTGTTCGACCCGGGTGTCTTCGAGATCGAGTACGGCGCCGTGCTCGGCTCGCTGATCGACGCGGCCGGCGGTGCGATCGAGCCGGTCCGGGCCGTCCTCTTCGGCGGGTACGGGGGAGCGTGGGTCGACGGGTCGCAGGCGTTGGAGCTCGAGATCTCGGATCGATCGCTCCGCGAGGTCGGGGCGACGCTCGGACCAGGCGTGATCGTCGCGCTCCCGCAGACCGCGTGTCCCGTGGCCGAGACGGCCCGCGTGGCCGCCTGGCTCGAGAGCCAGGCGGCCGGCCAGTGCGGGCCCTGCGTCAGCGGGCTGGCGTCGATCGTCGGCACGCTTGGCGAGCTCGCCGACGGAAGGGCTGCGACGGACGCCGGAGCCCGCCTGGTTGAACTGGCCGGACTCGTGACCGGCCGGGGCGCCTGCGCCCACCCGGACGGGGCCGCCCGTTTCGTGACGAGCGCCGTTCGCGTCTTCGCGACCGAGTTCGCAGACCACGCCGCCTACGGCCGGTGTCCGGCGTGCTCGTCGACCCCGATCCTTCCGGTCCCGGCCCGCCGCCTCGCCCGGGCCGCCTGACGCCATGGAGATCCGGGTGAATCCGATCAGCTGCAAGGCTCATGGCCTCTGCGCCGAGATGCTGCCCGAGCGGATCTCGCTCGACGAATGGGGCTACCCGATCATCGACGGCCGGCCGGTTCCCCGAGAGCTGGAGTCCCTGGCCCGGCGGGCGGCCGCTGTGTGCCCGACGCTCGCGCTCGTCCTCGGGGCCGACCGGCGGGCTTAGCGGCGCCGGTCGCGGTCTCGGCTCCCCGGGGCGCGGGAGGAGGCGGGGCGGGGCGGGACGGGACGGGGCGACCGGGGCCGGGGCCGGGGCCGGGGCCGCCAAGCTAAAGGACGAGGTGTTGTCTTTCCTCGCGACTTCGCACGAAACACGACACTTTGTAGCGATTCGTACCAAAACCCAAAAACACAACACAACACGCCGGCAGTCGAATCCCGTGAGCTCGCTTCCGCGTCGCCGACGACACGACCCCCGCCCCAGCCCCGCCCCGCCCGGGGGTCCTCAGGTCGTGAACCTGATCGTGAAGTCCGAGTTGCTGGTATTGGCGATGCCGACGCTGGTGGTGGCCCCGTGGGCGTGCTTGTAGACGCCGGTGCCGCCGTTGAGCGGAACGCCGGAGGTCTTGGCGAAATCGACCGAGACGTTCTCGGCAAGGAGCATCGAGCCGCCGATCGCGATCTGTCCGTCGCATGTCGCCTGTCCCAGGTCATTGGTGAAGGTGCAGACGAGGTGATCGGTCGCGGTCGCCTTCGCGGCGTGGTGCTTGTGATTGCCGGCGTAGTCGTCGTCGGTCGTGACGAATCGGTCGCCGGCAGCGGGCGGTGTCGTCGAGGTGGGCGGCGGGATCGGCTTGCCGTCGGGTCCGGAGAACGTGTCGGTGGTCTCCTTCTGGAAGAAGTGCAACGTCGTCGTCCTGGCGCTGGCCGGCGTGGCGCCGAGGGCTAGACCCAACGCCCCGAAGGCGATCGCCGCGAGCGGCGTGGTCCTGCGTGTGAAGCGGCTCATCGCGTCCCCCATTTCCCGACGATTTCGCCGAGGAGCCCCCCGGCCGTGGTTGTGACCCGCGGTATGTAAGCGTTTGCGAAGGACCGCGGTCGGCCGACGATAACCGCGTGCGGGGACGAACGCAACGCGTGTCGGACGTCAGCCGAGATGCCGGAGGCTGCCCCAGATCCGCGACCAGGGACGGCGGGTCGCGGCGCACAGGTCGATCGGCTCGCCGTTCTCGTCGTTGTTGACGCCGGCGGCGTTCGTGACCCGGGCGGCGAGGCGGCAGCCGTCGAAATGATCGGTCAGGTCGGCGCCGGCATACCCGATCACGACGACCGGGCCGGCGGCGTTCGGCGGGGGTCCCCATTCGCCGAAGCCGTTGTGGCCGCTGTAGGCCGGGGGAAGGCCGAGGCCGGGTCCGTAGCGGTCGACGGCGCCGGCCTCACCGTAGTTCGACGTGAAGATCACGGCCGGCCGGCCGGCGGACCGGTAGACGTGGTCGACCGTGCGGACGAAGTCCGGCCAGCCGATCGTCTCGCCGACGTCGCCGTCGGCGGCGATCACGGGGCCGGTCTGGGCAGCCGGCAGCAGGGGAAGTGCGATCAGGGCGGAGACGACGCCGCTGGAGAGGATCGCCGCGGCGAGCAGGGCGCGTCGCAGGCGGGGGGACCCGCGGTCGAGCCAGCCGTCGACTCGGATCGCACCGGCGGCGAGCAGGACGGGGAACATGCCGCCGAGGTAGTAGGGCTTGCCGCCGGTGATCAGGAAGATCGCGACGAGGACGACCCAGGCGACGGCGAAGCACCTGAACTGGCGGAGGCGGTCGGTCCGGGCGAGGGCGAGCAGGCCGGCGATCCAGACGGGCGCGAGGACCGGGCTGACGAGGAGGATCTGGAAGGGGAGCAGGGCCCAGCGCGGCTGGGAGCTGCCGGATCCGCCGTGGGCGATCGACGAGGAGACCTTCAGCTGGGGCCAGTCGTGGGCGTTCTGCCAGAGCAGCCAGGGGGACCACATCACGATCGCGATCAGCAGGCCGGCCCAGAGCCAGGGGCTGCGCAGGAGGCGGCGTGGGCCGGCGGTGAGGAGGCCGGCGGCGAGACCGACGAGGAGGAACGGGATCAGGGGCTTGTTGAGCAGGGCGAGGCCGGTGACGAGGCCGGTCACGAGCCAGAGTCGATCGTCGCCGGTGCGAATCGTCCGGACGACGAGCCAGGTCACGAGGGCCCAGGCGAGCAGGTCGAAGGTCGTCGTGCTGAGGAGGTGGCCGACGGCGAGGAAGAACGAGGCGACGGCGGCGCAGGCGGCGGCGATCAGCTGGGCCCGGGCGGAACCGCCGAGCTCGGAGGAGATCAGCCCGGTGAGGAGGACGGCGCAGCCGGTCATCAGGGCGGACGGAATCCGCAGGACCGTGAGCGAGTCGGGGGCGATCGAGGTCATCATGTGGGCCACGAGTGGAGTGAGCGGTCCCTGGTCGGGATAGCTCCAGGCGAGGTGTCGGGCGGCGACGAGGAAATAGAGCTCGTCGCGGTGATAGCCGTAGCCGCCGGCGAAGACGATCAGGACGAGGGCGACGAGGCCGGCGACGCAGAGCAGGGCGGGCAGGGCGGGTCGGGAGTCGATCGGTGCGGGACGGCCGCGGGAGCTCGGATCGCCAGTCGACATCAGGTCATGGTAGGAGCCGGCCGTCGAGCAGCGGGCGAGTGGCGTGCGTTCCGCCGGGTGGGTGGCTACGGTTTGGGGCATGCCGCTGGACCTGTCCGACGACGACCGGGTGATTCTCGAGGAACAGCTGGTGCCGGCGTTCGGCGCGATCCTCGGGGATGCGGACTTCCCGACCGACGCAGCCGAGCTCGAGCTGCTGGCGGGGACGCTGCTGGTCGTGCTCGAGAGCCCGGCCGTGCCGGCGGCCGTGACCGAGGCGTTCTTCGGGGCGATCGAGAGTGGCGGGGATCAGAACGCTGCGGGGATCCTCGCGGCGTTCGCGGTGCTCGCGCGCGGGGACGCGGCGATGTGGGCGCTCGGGGGAGTCGAGCGCCTGGCGGCCGGCGGGGTCCGGTCGCCGGCGACGGGGAAGGTGGGCGCGGCGACGTTGCGAGAGGCCGGCCGCCTGGCCGACGACGGGGCCGAGCTGTTGATCGGGTTGCTCGGCCGGCCGAAGGCTCGGCGGATGCAGGTCGTGGTGGTCGGCGTCGAGCGCGCGGACACGGGCGGGGCGCTCGTCGAGTGCATGCTCTCACCGCCGATGCCGGCGGCCGAGGCGCGGGAGCTGCTCGAGCAGGCGAGCGAGGCGGGCGGTCAGGCGGAGTCGATCGTGGTCGACGAGTTCGTGACACGCGTGGCGGCGGCGGCTCAGCGGGCCGTGGACCTGGATCTGACGCTCGGACACGACGCGGCGATCGTGATGCCGATCGTCGCGCGGGCGCTGACGGGCGACCCGGCCGGGCTCGCGCGACCGGCGGCCGGGGGGCCGGGGAAGGAGGACGATCCGGAGCTGGTCGTCGACGCGGCAGAGGACGAAGCGGGCTACCACGAGATCACCGAGCGGCTGCTCGAGGAGTTGGCGGAGTGGGCGAAGGAGAACTGCCCGCCGGACGGGCCCATGTGGCGGAGCGGGGACTTCGTCGGGTCGACGATGCTCGACTGGAAGGGCGGTTACGGGGATGGATATCTCGGCCGGTGGACGCGGAGCGATCTGGCGGAGTTCCTGCTCGACTGGTTCCCGCGGAAGGTCACCGTCGCGGAGGAGATGCTGGGCGACGTGATCGACTGCGTGATCGGGTTCCTGCGGTTTCTCGAAGACCGCGACAGCCTGTCGGGCGAGCGGCTCGAGGTGCTCGAGGAGGCGTGCGACGGGCTGCGTGACGAGTTCGTCGAAGGCACGGTGGACCCGCAGGCGTGGGGCCTGGCGAAGTCGCTGATGATGCAGATGCTCGAGGAGGGCGTCGACCCGGAGGACCCGGAGGCGTTCGAGCAGTGGATGACCGGCTTCAACGAGCGGCCGCGGAGCGAGCGGGACGCGATCATCGGGGGCCCGGCCGACCGTATGCTCGGGGCTGGACCGGCCGGCCGCAAGCGGTCGAAGAAGCCGGCGCGGCGGAAGTCCCAGCGAGCGGCCCGCAAGCGCAACCGGCGCGGCTGAACGCCACCGGCCGGCTGTCAGTCGCCGAGGACGACGAACCCTTCCCGACGGGGGACCTGCGTCAACCGGTCGTCGGTGTGACGATCTCGAGGGACGCGCGAGCTTGCCGTCCGTCCGCGGATCTCCGTTGAGGCCGATTCGAGCCGGGCAACCGGGATGCCGCGATCGCTCGAGCGATGCGGCCGTTCCAGCCGGGGACCGTCGCAGACGCCGAAATCGAGGGTCCGGGGCGACGGGTATGTTGCATTCGTGGTCGGCGCGATCAGTGAGCTGGAAGATCTCGAGTTGACCGAGGTCGAGGACGCGATCGGAGCGCGGTCGTTCAGCCGTGGACGCGGCTATGCGCGCGGCAACAGGGTGGCGTCGATCGAGTGGGACCCGGACGTCGAGACGTTGACGGGGTCGGTCGTCGGCCAGGGCGGTCGGTACACGACGTTCGCCTACTTCGGGGCCGACGGCGACGGCGGCCTGGCGTTCGACGAGGGCGAATGCAGCTGCCCGGTCGGATACAACTGCAAGCACGTCGCGGCAATCGTGATCGCCGCGACCGACGCCCGGGGCAGGACTCGGTCGGCGCCGGCTCGGCGGGCGGTGGGTCCGGCTGCGAAACGGGCGAAGCCGGTCCTGCGGGCGGCGGGCCCGGTTGCGACAAAGGCGAAGCCGAGCTCGTGGGAGGGTCCGCTACGCGCGCTGGTCGACGCGCCGGCGGCGGCGACAGCTGGCATCCCGCTGGCGATCGAGCTGGTCCTGCAGCGGTCGGGCGGCGGCGGGTTGCGGCTGACCGCCCGGCTGATGCGACCGGCCGCACGCGGCGGCTGGGTCAACGGCTCGCTGACGTGGGGCGGTCTGGATTCGTGGCAGGTCACGAACGGCGGATATCGCCCCGATCACCTGGCGCTCGTCCGCGAGCTGTACGCGATCCACCGCCCACGCGCCGGCGCGACGTCCTACCACCACAGCTATGGCGGGGACCGGACGGTCGATCTCGGCGGCTGCGAAAGGCCGCAGCTGTGGTCGGTGCTCGACGAGGCGGCCCGGCTCGGGCTGGCGCTCGTCCACCGGCACGCCGGCCTCCAAGCGATCCCGCCCCCCGCTCGCGCGGAGATCCTGATCGACGTCACGCGTCGCCCGGACTCGGGGTCGGTTGTGACGGCGGGGCTGCGGATCGACGGCGAAGACGCGGCCGAGCTCGAGCCGGTGGTTTTCGTCGGTTCCAACGGGCACGGGATCGTCTGCGCCGAGCGGGCGGCCGTCGCAAGCGGCGAAAGTCCGGAGAACTGGCGGCTGCGGCTGGCGCGCCTGGCCAAGCCGGCGCATGCCCAGCTGCGGCGGATGGTGCTCGACGGCGAGCGACTGGAGGTCCCCGCCGGCGACCTGGACCGCTTCGCGGACGAGTTCTGCCCGGCTCTGCGACACGTCGCCAGGATCGTGTCGTCGGACGGGTCGTTCACCCCGCCGGAGATCTCCGCGCCGAAGCTGGTGCTGCGGTCGAGCTACGGGGCCGGCCACGCGGTCGATGTCGGATGGGAGTGGGCCTACGAGGTCGGCTCGACCAGGCGACGGGCACCGCTCGCAACCGACGGGGTCCGGCCGGGGTTTCGGGATCTCGAAGCCGAGCGCGG
>DATAUX010000244.1:0-3671 GCA_036268015.1 Solirubrobacteraceae bacterium
CGCCGCGAGCATGTAGAACTGGCCGGGGTCCGGCGGGTGCGACTGGCCGGCCGGGTCGTCGACCGCGAGCACGACATACGCGCCGACGCTCGCCCGGGCGAGCACGACTCCCCGGCGCCGGCCGAACGGCGCCAGCGGCCGGTCGCGGTCCCCGTCGACCCAGCTCACGCCAGCCCCCGCTCATGAATCTCCTGCAGCGAGAACACCGCGGCCACGCCCTGGCGGGCGGCCCGGATCGCGAGGGCGGCCGCCTGTCCGCCGGCCAGCGTCGTGATGCACGGGATCGCCCGGGTGACCGCCGCCCGGCGGATCTCCCACCCGTCGGTGCGCGCGCCCGACCCGGTCGGCGTGTTGATCACGAGGTCGATGTCCCCCCGCTCGAGCCAGTCGACGACGTGCGGTGACGAGTCGCCGACCTTGTTGAGCGTCGTCACCGGCACCCCGATGTCCGCGATCGCCTTCGCCGTCCCGCTGGTCGCGACGATCGCGAAGCCGAGCTCGTGGAGGTCCCGGGCGAGGGCCGCACCCGCCGGCTTGTCGAAGTCGGTCACCGTGATGAAGACCGTCCCCGACGCCGGCAGCGACGACCCGGCCGCGGCCTGGGCCTTGGCGAACGCCGTCTGGAAGTCGTCGGCCACGCCCATCACCTCGCCGGTCGAGCGCATCTCCGGCCCGAGCAGCGAGTCCGAACCCTGGAACCGGCCGAACGGGAGGACGGCCTCCTTGACCGAGACGTGGGCCCCGGCCATCGGGTCCGCCGGGAGGTCGAGGTCGGCGATCGACTCGCCGAGCATCAGGCGGGCTGCCATCTTCGCGAGCGGGACACCCGTCGCCTTGGAGACGAACGGGACCGTCCGCGACGCCCGCGGGTTCGCCTCGATCACGTAGAGACGGTGCGCCCGCGGCGTCCCGTCGGCGTGGACCGGGCCGGAGAAGGTCGCCGCGAACTGGATGTTGAGCAGGCCGACGACCCGCAGCTCGAGCGCGATCCCCCGCGTCCACTCGCGGATCTGGTCGACCAGGGCCGGGCCGAGCGAGTGCGGCGGCAGGACGCAGGCCGAGTCGCCCGAGTGGATCCCGGCCTCCTCGACGTGCTGCATGATCCCCCCGATCCAGACGTCGTCCCCGTCGCAGAGGGCGTCCACGTCGACCTCGATCGCGTGCTCGAGGAACCGGTCGAGGAAGATCTCCCGCCGGCCGTCGGACCCGGGCGGTGCGGTCCGGACGAGGTAGTCGGCGAGGTCGTCGGTCGAGTAGACGATCTCCATCGCCCGGCCGCCGAGCACGTACGACGGGCGGACGAGCAGCGGGAAGCCGACCCGACCGGCGACCTCGACCGCCTCGTCGGTCGTCTGGGCCGTCGCGTACGGCGGCGCCTCGTAGCCGAGGCGGGCCAGCAGCCCGCCGAACCGTCCGCGGTCCTCGGCCGCGTCGATCGAGTCGACGCTCGTCCCCAGCAGGCGGACGCCCGCGTCCCGCAGTCCGGCCGCCAGGCGGAGCGGCGTCTGGCCGCCGAACTGGACGATCACGCCCTCCGGCTGCTCGATCTCGATCACGCCGAGCACGTCGTCCAGCGTCAGCGGCTCGAAGTACAGCCGGTCGGACGTGTCGTAGTCGGTCGACACGGTCTCCGGGTTGCAGTTGATCATCACCGCGTCCCGGCCCGACTCGCGGACGGTGAGCGCCGCGTGGACGCAGCAGTAGTCGAACTCGATCCCCTGGCCGATCCGGTTCGGTCCGGACCCGAGGATCACGACGCTCGGGCGATCCCCCCGCTCGACCTCGTGGGTCGGCCTGCCGTCCCGGCCGGGCCGCTCCCAGGCCGAGTAGTAGTACGGCGTCCGGGCGGCGAACTCGGCCGCGCACGTGTCGACCGACTTGAACGTCCGCACGCCCTCGAAGGGTGCCTGCGGGTCGGCCGCGATCACGGCGAGCTCGCGCAGGAACCACAGGTCGATCTGCGTGGCCGCGTGGACCGCCGCGACGGTCGCCCCCCTCCTGAGGGCCTCGAGCAGCTCGTCGTAGCGGGCCGGCCCCGGCCTGGAGATCCGGCGGAGCAGCTCGTCGACCGGGAGGTCGAGGTCCGGGACCGAGTCGAGCTCGCGCGAGCGCATCGCCTTGGCGAACGCCTGTCCGAACGTCCGGCCGATCGCCATCGCCTCGCCGACCGACTTCATCTGCGTGGTCAGCGACGAGTCGGACCCCTGGAACTTCTCGAACGCGAACCGCGGCCACTTGACGACGACGTAGTCGATCGTCGGCTCGAAGCTGGCCGGCGTCGCCCGGGTGATGTCGTTGAGGATCTCCTCGAGCGCGTAGCCGACCGCCAGGCGGGCGGCGATCTTCGCGATCGGGAAGCCGGTCGCCTTCGACGCGAGCGCCGACGAACGGGAGACGCGGGGGTTCATCTCGATCACGACGATCTCGTCGGTCTCCGGGTTGACCGCGAACTGGACGTTCGACCCGCCGGTCTCGACGCCGACCGCCCGGATCACCGTGATCGCCTGGTCGCGGAGCAGCTGGTACTGCCTGTCGGTCAGCGTCTGCTGGGGTGCGACCGTGACCGAGTCGCCGGTGTGGACGCCCATCGGGTCGATGTTCTCGATCGAGCAGACGATCACGACGTTGTCGTTGTGGTCGCGCATCACCTCCAGCTCGAACTCCCCCCACCCGAGCACCGACTCCTCGACGAGGACCTGGCCGATCGGCGACGCGGCGATCCCCCGGCCGGCGAGCTCGTCGAACTCGGCCTCCGTCCGCGCGATCCCGCCGCCCTGGCCGCCGAGCGTGAACGCCGGCCGGACGATCGCCGGCAGGCCGAGCCGGGGCAGGGCGGCCCGGGCCTCGTCGAGCGTCGTCGCGATCGCCGACTCCGGGACCCGCAGGCCGGCCGCGTCCATCGTCTGGCGAAACAGGTTGCGGTCCTCGGCCCGGTTGATCGCGTCGTAGTTCGCGCCGATCAGCTCGACCCCCAGCCGGTCGAGCGTCCCGTCCTCGGTCAGCTCCTTCGCCAGGTTGAGCGCCGTCTGGCCGCCGAGCGTCGGCAGCAGGGCGTCCGGCCGCGTCCGCTCGATGATCTGGGTCACCGGCCCGGGCAGCAGCGGCTCGATGAAGGTCTGGGTCGCGTACTCCGGGTCGGTCATGATCGTCGCCGGGTTCGAGTTGACGAGGATCACCTCGTAGCCCTCCTCCAGGAGGACCTTGCACGCCTGGGCGCCCGAGTAGTCGAACTCCGCGGCCTGGCCGATCACGATCGGCCCGGACCCGAGGATCATGATCCGCTGGATGTCGTCGCGTCGCGGCATCAGAGCGCCGTCCGGCCGGTCGGTCGACGGGTCGGCCCGCGCCTGTCGCACAAGCTGGGCATCAGATCGCCGCGATGAAGCGGTCGAAGAGGTGGAGGGCGTCGTGCGGACCGGGTCCGGCCTCGGGGTGGTACTGGACGGTCGAGCCGTCGACGTCGCGGAGGGCCAGGCCTTCGACGGTCCGGTCGTACAGGTTCAGATGGGTCAGCTCGGCCCGGCCGAAGTCCGTGTCCCAGGCGACCGGCTCGTCCCCGGGGATCGTCCGGGCGCCGTCGGGTCCGAGCACGGCGAACCCGTGGTTCTGGCTGGTGATCTCGATCCGGCCGGTCTCGAGGTCCTTGACCGGGTGGTTGGCTCCCCGGTGGC
>DATAUX010000245.1:0-2068 GCA_036268015.1 Solirubrobacteraceae bacterium
AGAAGGTCGAGGGTCCGTGGGTCGTGCCGGACCGGGCCCAGGGCCTGATCATCACCCCGGACGACTTCGTGTTCTCGACCGACAACAACACCGGCCGCGGCGAGCTCGTCGTGGTCCGCCGGACCGGCCCGTCGACGATCAAGTCGCCAGTGGCCTGCGTGTGGATGCCGGCCATGCCCGAGGACCTGACCGTCCACGACGGCAAGGTCTGGACGGTGTTCGAGAGCGGCTCGCCCCGGTTCAACCGCGACCACCCGGTCAACCGGATCACCCACCTGCACAGCGGCTCGTTGGACTCGCTGCTCAGCGCGGTCGACCCGATCGCGTTCGACGCCGAGAAGGCCCTGGGCATCGCCCCGACCAACCCGCTGCCATCGCTTCCGTCGCTGCCGTCGCTGCCGACCGTCCCGCTGCTGCCGGGGAACCCGGTGCCGGGTACCCCGTCGACCCCGCTGCTGCCCGGCTTGGGCAACCTCCCGCTCGTGGGCGGCCTGGCCAACGGGTTGACCACCGGCGGCATCACGCCGTCCACGAACCCGGCGGCCGGACCGGCCGCCACCACCGCGCCCAGCGCTGCTCCGGCCCCCCCGGCCGAAGCCCCGGCCCTGATCCCGGCCCCGCTGCCGGGCCCGGCGCCGGCGAGTGTCTCGGGCAACTCGACCGACACGCTGAAACCTGCCGCTCCGGAGGACCCGGCCGCTCCCCCTGCCGGGCCGCCCGCGGCGCCGGCCCCCCCGACGTCGATCCTGACGCCGTCGGCCACACCGGCACCCGGCGCCTCGCCCGGCGTCGAGCTGTGGCTGCCGACCGACCGTGTGTCGGACGCGTTCGACCTCTACAACAGCCAGCTGACCATGCCCGACACGCAACTCACCCCGCTGCCGGGGGGCCAGCCCACCGTGGCCCCGACCGACATGACCGCCCCGGCGGGGTCGTCGGATTCCTCCACCACGACGGACTCGAGCGCGATGTCGACCCCAGCGCCGATCATGGCCCCGGCCGCGGACAGTTCGACGACGACCGACACCATGTCGATGCACACCTCGTCGAGCACTCTGCGCACGACGCCCCGGCGGATCTCCTCGGACAGGAGCACCGCGATGCTCCCGGCGGCCGACGGCACCGCGACCACGGCGACCACGGGCCGCGTCTCCGACGCCCGCGACCTCTACGAGCACGAGCAGGCCAACTAGACCCCCGCCAACTGACCGGGACTCAGACCTCGGCGGTGCCTTTGGCTCGCTTGTCTCGCGGGCTCGTTCGTCGCTTGCCCGAGTCGCTCGCGATGCCTGTTGCTCGCTTGTCTCGCGCGCTCGTTCCTCGCTTGCTCGAGTCGCTCGCGAGGCATCCGACCAGATGGTCGTCCACCATCCCGGTCGCCTGCATCAGCGCGTAGGCCGTCGTCGGTCCGACGAATGCGAACCCGCGCTTCTTGAGCTCCTTGGCCATCGCGGTCGAGGCGGGAGAGGTCGCCGGGACATCGGCGAGCGTCCTGGGACGGACGTGGGCGGCCGGGTCCGGAGCGAACGACCAGAGCAACCTCTCCAGCCCGCCGACCCCGAGCTCGGCGGCGGCCCGGGCGTTGCGCATCGCCGCCGCGATCTTGGCGCGGTTGCGTACGATTCCGGGGTCCGCGAGCAGTCGCGTCGCGTCGTCGTCGCCGAACTCGGCGACCTGGCCGATCGAGAACCCGGCGAACGCGGTCCGGAACGACTCACGCTTGCGCAGGATCGTCAGCCAGGACAGACCGGACTGGAAGGCCTCGAGTGTCAGCCGTTCGAACAAGCGGTCATCGCCGTGGACCGGGCGACCCCATTCGAGATCGTGGTACTCGACGTAGTCCGGGGTCGACAGGCCCCACGGGCAGCGCAGGCGCCCGTCGGGACCGGCGATCAGGCCGCTCAGTACCGGCTCCGGTCCTCGAGACGGTCGGTGAGTTCGGCTATCCGGGCGTCGCGGGACGCGATCTCGGCGGACAACCGGTCGATCACCGCGTCGACCGCGTCCATGCGATAACCACGAACGCAGACCGGGAACGCCGCGGCGGACAGGTCCGCGAGGTCGGCCG
>DATAUX010000246.1:0-5654 GCA_036268015.1 Solirubrobacteraceae bacterium
GGCGACGGCTGCTGGGCGAGCATCGTCGCGCCGATCATCGACGACAGGTGCGGCGGCCGGCGGGCCGGCCTCCGGCTGGCGCCGGAGCCCTTGACCCGGTCGACGAGGGCGCGCGTGTGCTCGGTCGTGCAGCCGCAGCAGCCGCCGACGATGCCGACGCCGAAGCGGTCGACGAACTCGCCGAGGCTTGCGGCGAGCGGGCCGGGCTGCTCGGGGAAGATCGTTTCGCCGTCGGGCCCCTGGAGGGGGAGGCCGGCGTTCGGGATGCAGGCGACCGTGACCGGGCAGTGCTCGCCGAGGAAGCGGACGGCGTCGCGCATGTCCTCGGGTCCGGTCGAGCAGTTCAGGCCGATGATGTCGACGCGGAGGGCCTCGAGCGTGCTGAGGACGGCCGAGATGTCGGTCCCGAGGAGCATCTTGCCGCCGTTGGGCAGGAGCGAGACCGAAGCGTGGATCGGGACCTTGACACCGGTCAGCCTGGACGCCTCGCGGACGCCGAAGATCGCCGCCTTGACCTCGAGGATGTCCTGGGCCGTCTCGATGATCACGAGGTCCGGGCCGCCTTCGAGGAGGCCGCGGGCCTGCTCGGTGAAGACCTCGACGAGCTCGCCGAAGCTGATCGCGCCGAGCGTCGGATCGTCTGATGCCGGGAGGTGCCCGGTCGGGCCGATCGACGCCGCGACGAAATGGTCGTCGCCGGCCGCGCGCCGGGCGATCTGGACGGCCTTGAGGTTGATCTCGTGGGTGTGCTCGGCCAGCCCCCACTCCTCGAGCTTGATCCGCGACGCCTGGAACGTGTCGGTCTCGACGACGTCGGCCCCGGCTTCGATCAGGCCGGCGTGGATTCCCTCGATCACGTCCGGACGGTGGAGGACGAGCGCCTCGTGGCACTTGCCCTTCAGCCCGCCGTAGTCCTCCGGCCCGAGCGGCATCTGCTCTAGCGCGGCACCGATGCCGCTTCCATAGACGACTACCCGGGACGCGATCGCAGCAGAGAAGTCACGCACGACGGTCATGCTAGCAGCGGCCGGCCCAACCTTGACACAACCTTGAGAAGGTTTGGACCGGCGGTCCACCGTCGCGGCGGGGTCGCGGGAAACCTGCCGGTGCCGGTGCGAACGCGAGCACCGCTCGACGACGGATCCCGCCCGGTCAGTCGCGAGCCGCTCGCCAGACCATTAGCCTGTGCGTTGCATGAAGTTGCTCTACAAGCCGTTCGCGATGGTCTGTGGTCTGATCGCCGGCGCCTGCTCGCGCCGGATCGCCCGGGCCCTCTGGCGGCTGGTCGACGACCAGGCGCCGCCGACGCCGACGACCGAGCTCGCGTCCTGGTCGAAGGTGCTCGGGGCCGCCGCGATCGAGGGTCTCGCGTTCAGCGTCACGCGGGCCGGCGTCGACCGCCTCGGGGCTCGCGGCTTCAAATATTTCTTCGGTGTCTGGCCCGGCGAGCCGGCGGCTGCGCCGGCCGAGTCGGACGCCGCCTGAGGTCACTCCGTCCCGGACGTCCTCCGTCTCGGACGTCCTCAGTCCCGGACGTCCTCGGTCCCGGACGTCCTGAGGCAGTCTGGCCGGCGGGCGTCCCGCCGAGTTGACGCGTGACCGTGGGCCGGCTGGTCGTCGTCAAACGAGTTCGCGGCGCCCCCCAGGACGCCGCGACTCGAGCTTCGTGTGACCCGGCCGTCCGCCGGCCGGGACTGGGGTCCAGACGGATCTAGACGGTGACGATCGGCGCGTCGAGCGTGACCGGCGTGCCGAAGTGGAGCATCTTGCTGCGGGGGACGACGAGCACCGGGCTGGTCGCGTTCTCGATCACGCGCTCGGCTGCCGCGCTGACCAGGACACGACCGACGGCCGCCTCGGGGCGCGAGCCGACGACCAGGAGGCCGAGGTCGCGGGTGGTCGGAGCCACGAGGGTCGCGCCGGTCGCCGCGGCGATCGAGCGGGCCGTCTCGAGGGCGCTGTCGTCGGCGCTGACCTGGCTGACCGCGACCGTGGTGATGCGGGCGTCGATCCGGTCGCGGAGGCCGACCGGGGCGACGGCGATCGCGACCGAGCCGCTTTCGAGCATGCGCTGGGCGGACGCGCCGGGGGCGACATGCCCGCGGGCGGTGCGGTACTCCGACCCGAAGACGACGATGTCGGCCTGCTCGCGCTCGGCGAGCGCGCGGAGGCCGTTGCTCGTCGATGCGCTCATCACGACGTGGAGCTCTGTGTCCGGCCGGTCGAGCGAGGCCGCGCCGCGCTCGAGGCGGTGCCGGGCCTCGTGCTGCTCGAGCTCTTCGCGGCCGGGCTCGGCGGCTTGGGCGTGCCGCACGTAGGCCAGCGAGACCGACGCGCCGGCGTCGGCGAGGACGCGGCCCAAAGCCAGCGCGTCGCGGTCGTTGTCGGTTCCGTCGTAAGAGACGATGACCTTGGTTGTCATGGCGGCTCTCCTTCCTTGCCCGTGGGGGTATCCGTTTGTTGAAGCAGAAAGCTTGGGGACCAAGCATCTCACCCGCGACGCATCAGGGCCAATGAAGACTTCAGTGAATGCTATAAGTTCTACTAATGCTGAACGTGAACCGTCTGAGGGTCCTGCGGGAGGTCGCCAACCGCCGGTCGTTCTCGGCCGCGGCCGAGGCCCTGTCGTACACGCAGTCGGCCGTCTCGCAGCAGATCGCGACGCTGGAGGCGGAGACCCAGACCCGCTTGATCGAGCGGCGGGCGCGCGGCCTGCGACTGACTGCGGCCGGCGAGGTGCTGGTCGAGCACACCGAGGGCATCATCGCCCGCCTGGAGGCAGCCGAGGCCGACCTGGCGGCGATCGCCGGCGTCCGGGGCGGCCGGCTTCGGATCGCGTCGTTTCCGACGGCCGGGGCGACCTTGATGCCGGTGGCGATCGCGACCTTTCGCCGGCGATTCCCCGAGGTCGAGCTGACCCTGGCCGAGGGTGAGCCGCAGGAGATCGCGCCACGCCTGGAGGCTCGTGAGTTCGATCTCGCGCTGCTGTTCGAGTTCAGGCGGCCCGGTCGGACGCTGGGACCCGACGTGCGGCGGGTCGAGCTGCTCGAGGATCCGATGTACCTAGCGATGCCCGAAGCCCATCCGCTGGCCCACGCCGCGTCGCTGCGGCTGGCCGACCTGCGGGACGAGGCCTGGGTCCAGACGTCCGCGGCGAGCCCGTGCGCCCGGCACGTCGTTCGCAGCTGTCAGGCCGCCGGTTTCGAGCCGAACGTGGCGTTCGAGAGCGACGACTACCAGACCGTTCAGGGGCTCGTCGGCGCCGGGGTCGGTGTCGCCCTGATCCCCGAGCTGGCGCTCGCGCACGTGCGGGGCGACATCTCGATCAGGGAGATCGCGCCGCGCAGCCCGGTTCGCCGGGTGACGGTCGCGACGCCGACGGACGCCAGGACGCCGGCGGCCGGGGCGATGCTCGGGATCCTCGAGGAGGCCGCCGCGCGTTACGCCGGCCAGCGGCGTCCGCTGGCGTCCGGGCCGGTGATGGCCGACCGCGTGGCCGACCTCTGAACGCGGTGCGGCCGGGGACCCAGGGTCCCCGGCCGCGGCCGCCACCGTCTTCTCGAGGCCGTGGCTAGGCCGGCGCGGCCAGCGGCAGCCCGGACCCTCCGGTCGCGCCGAGCGTCGGCACGTCGGCCGGGTAGACCTCGTTCCCGTGGATCGCGTGATCCCCGATCTCCAGCTCCTCGTCGCTGAGGCGCAAGGGGATGAAGATGCTGATGATCTTGAGAATGATGAACGTCATGATGCCGTCGAAACAGATGATGAAGAGGCCGGCGAGGGCCTGCCACTTGATCAGGGTGAAGTCGCCGTGCAGGACGCCGGGAACCGGCGCGACGCCTGGCGTCTTGCCCAGGCCGACATATTCGACCATGTTCGGGTCGGCGAACACGCCAACCAGGAGGCCGCCCGTGATGCCGGCTATCCCGTGGGTGTAGACCACCCCCAGGGTGTCGTCGACCTTGCGGAAGACGGGCGCCCGGCTGAGGAAGCGGATCGCCATCCATACGATCGTCGACGCGATCAGGCCGATCCCGATCGCGCCGTAGCCGTTCACGAAGCCGGCTGCCGGCGTGATTCCGACGAGCCCGGTGATGATGCCGTTGACCGAGCCGATCAGCGACGGCTTCTCCTTGAAGATGAAGTCCCAGCCGACCCAGGTCAGGAAGGCGATCGCCGTGCAGAGGTTGGTGTTCAGGACGGCGGCCGACGAGTTCGCGCCGGCGAAGTACGGGTCCCCGCCGTTGAACCCGTTCCAGCCCATCCAGAGGAGACCGGCCCCGAGCGAGACCATCGCGAGGTTGTTCGGGGCGTCGACTTCTCGATCTCTCTGTAGTCGTGGACCGATCACCGCGGCCGCGACGAAGCCCGAGACTCCGGCTGCGAGATGGATCACGTATCCACCGGAGTAGTCGAGCGCGCCATGCTGGGCGAAGAATCCGCCGCCCCAGATGCAGAAGGCGTTGACCGAGTAGACGCATCCCGACCAGAGCAGGACGAACGGGATCCAGGCCTTGAAGTTGAACCGACCGAGCACGCTGCCGAGCAGGAGGAGCGGCGTGATCGCGGCGAACACGAGCTGGAAGTAGACGAGCGAGGATTGCGGGAACCTGAAGGCCGGGCCCGGCAAGTTGTCCACCAGCGGGATGTTCGCCTGCTCCTCCTCAGCCCTGTGGCCGAGCTCGGATCCTGGGTGACCGAGGAAGTTGTTGAAGAACCCGTGCGAGCTGCCGCCGAGGTGGAACGGTTCTCCGAACCCCATCTTGAACTCGTACAGGACCCAGGCGACCAGGACGAGGGCGAACGCGGTGAACGCCATCATCATGCTGTTGACCGACCAGCGCTTCTGCATCACCCCGCCGTAGAGCACGACGAGGCCCGGCACGCTCATCAGGCCGACAAGGGTCGCAGCGGTCAGCTGCCACGCATTGTCGCCTGGGCTCAACCAGGATGGATAGGGGGAATACATGCGCCTCCTTATGGCGGTAGATCTCGATCGCGCCTCCCTGCCCAGGCCACAGCGCGTGACGATGCGGCAAATTGCTCGCGCCGCAATCAAAACGCCGCGGGATGCTTTCCAAAATGGCCCTGTGGCCAACAATCCGCGGATCGGCTTGTCCGATGGGACAGTCGGCCGGAGGGGTGCTCGAACCGGTCATCCGGCCGGCGTCGGCGGGGTCTGCGCAGGGCCGCGTCCGCGTCTGCGGCCGGCTGACCGGGGGCCGGCGCAGCGGGGTGCGCGGGACACGCGGGAGGGGTTCCCGACCGGGTCGGCGGGGTCGGTCGGTTGGGGGTCTCGACCGGCGTCTGCCGGTGTCGGAGGTCGCGAGGGCCTGGGCCGGCTGGTCGGTTCAGCCGGGGCTGGGTGCCGGGTCGGGCGAGGCGGCGGTCGGGTCGCGGGGATAGCCGGCCTGGCGACACTGGGCGCCGACGAGGCGGGCTTCGAGGTCGTTGCGGGAGTCCTCGAACGCGCACCACTCCTTTGCGGCCTGGCCGCAGCGGTGGAGGGCGGCAGACCCCATCTCGCTGGCGAAGTTGACCGTCACGCAGCCGTTGGCCGAGCTTCCGTAGGAGTTGGTCTGGCGAGTGCCGTAGACGACGACGGCGGCGACGGCGACGATGATGGCGGCGACGGTGGCCAGCATCAACCGTTTGTG
>DATAUX010000247.1:0-22113 GCA_036268015.1 Solirubrobacteraceae bacterium
CCGGCCGCCCGGGGGCGCAAGCCGCCGGAGGCCCTCCGGGGCGTCGACCTGCGGGTCGCGGCCGGCGAGACGGTCGCCCTCGTCGGGGAGACCGGGGCCGGCAAGTCGACGCTGGTCAAGCTGCTCGCCCGCTTCTACGACCCCGACTCGGGGACGGTCGAGATCGACGGGATCGATCTGCGCCTGCTCGACCTGGCGGCCTTTCGCCGGCAGCTCGGCTACGTCCCGCAGGAGGCGTTCCTGTTCAGCGGGTCGATCCGCGCGAACATCGCCTACGGCCGGCCGCAGGCGACCGACGCGGACGTCGAGCGGGCGGCCCGTGCGGTCGAGGCGCACGAGTTCATCGCCCGGCTGGCCGGCGGCTACCACCACGAGCTGCCCGAGCGGGGACGGTCGCTCTCGGCCGGCCAGCGCCAGCTGATCGCGCTCGCCCGAGCCGAGCTCGTCGACCCGGCGGTCCTGCTGCTCGACGAGGCGACGTCGAACCTCGACCTGGCGACCGAGGCGCGGGTCGCGACGGCGATGCAGCGGGTCTCAGACGGCCGGACGACGATCGTGATCGCCCACCGGCTGCAGACGGCGAAGACGGCCGACCGGATCGTCGTGCTGGCCGGCGGCCGGGTCGCCGAGGTCGGGTCCCACGACGAGCTGGTCGCGCGGGGTGGGCGGTACGCGTCGATGTGGGAGGCGTTCGCCACGGCCGAGCCGGGCGTCGCCTGACGGGCCGGGGCTGGGGCCGGGACCGTGGGCCGGGGGACGGGGCCTGGTCGGCCTGCGGCCGGGAGCGTGAGCCGGGGGCCGGGGGCCGGGAGTCTGGGTCGGGCTGGGGGCCGGGAGCGCGGGTCGGGCTGGGGCCGGGAGCGCGGGTCGGGCTGGGGCCGGGAGCGTGGGTCGGGCTGGGGCCGGGAGCGTGGGTCGACTCGGTTGCCGGCGTTGTGTCCGTTGTTTTGCAGAAACGGTACGAACTACGACAAACTGTCGAACTTCGTACGTTTTCCGTTCAGACGACAGCTGCTCCCGCGCTCGCAGGCCCGTTGGGCCGGGGTCGGGCGTCCAGCCGACGGACCGGCCGACCGACGGACCGGCCGACCGACCGGCCGGGCGGCGAGTCAGAGTCCGAGCGTGCCGGGATCGGCGGGGACGTCGACGGCGTGCTCCTCGAGCGCGGCGATCGGGACGATCTCGAGGGCCCGTTCGTGGGTCGACGCGAGGACGACGAACGACGCGGCGCCGTCCTCGTAGGCGCGCAGCCAGTTGACGGCGGTGACGCACCACCGGTCGCCGGGGACGAGACCGGGGAATCCGTAGCCGGGCATCGGCGTGCTGAGGTCGTTGCCGATCATCCGCTGGTGCTCGAGGAACTCGCCGGTCACGACCGCGCAGATCGTGTGGCTTCCGTGATCCTCGACACCGCTGTTGCAGCACCCGTCCCGGTAGAAGCCGGTCATCGGCTCGGTCCCGCACGGGTCGAGCGGCCCACCGAGGACGTTGCGGGCGGTCACCGGCCCATTATCGCGCCGATACTCTCCTGCCGGTGACTCGCTGGACCATCAGACGGAGGATCGTCGTCGGCAGCATCGGATTGGTCATCGTCGTCCTCGTCGCTCTGGCGATCCTGCTCGACCGTGCGGTGCCCGAGCTCCACGGGCTCACCGTCAGGCAGGCCGAGGCAAAGCTGGGGAGCGTCGGTCTCCACGCGAGGAGCTACCGCCCGTACACGCTGGACTCCCACGTCTGCGGCCAGCACCCGGGGCCGGGGAACACGGTGTTGAGGGGCGCGACCGTGATCCTCTACGCCCACCACGACTGTCACTAGGGTCCGGCGCGGCCGGGGCTCGGCGTCAGCGGTCTAGCCGGGTCTAGCCGAGCGTGCCGGAGGCGGACGCCCGCGACCCCTGGATCACGAGATTGCGCGCCGTCGCGCTAGCCGTGATGTGCTGCCGGCCGCCGGTCCGCAGCAGGCTCGCGCCGGAGGCGGTCAGCTCGACCGGCAGGGTGTGTCGCCCGGAGCCGAAGATCGGCACCAGGCTGTCGGCGATCACGTGGCCGGACGCCCTGATCCGGACTCGGGCCAGGCCGGCGGCCGAGACGTCCAGGAGGACGTCGATCGCGTGCTGGGACGCGGTCGCCGCCGCGGTCTGGGGTGGCAGGCTCAGCTTCAGTCGGAGCTTCGACGCGTGAGCGCCGAATTCGCTGACCGGGGCGAGGTCTGGCGTCAGGGCGGCCGCCGCGAAGTCGAAGATCGACCGGCCGGTGCCGTTGCCGGTCGGCGCGAGCACACCGACGCCGCCGACGGCCACGTAGGATCCGTCCGGACGGACGGCGACCGCGTGGACGGCGAAGTCGTCCTGTGCGAGCGGCGGGACCCGGCCGGGGTCGACCGTCCCGAGGGAGCTGGCGTCGCCGCCGCCGAAGCGAGGCCGCACGCGGATCCCGGTAAGACCGCCGAGCGTCTGGTCGACGGTTCCGCCGGGTGTGATCCGAATCGCGCTCAACGTGTCCGGCGCGCCGGTCAGCCGGCCGACCGCGAGCACGTCGCCGCCGGCCGCCGGCAGGAGCTGGACCGGCTTCGGCAACGGGCCGACGCCGGCGACCCCGTCGTCGCCGAAGTCCGGATCCGGCACACCGGTCGGCGTGTAGCGCAACAGGGTCGTGCCGCCGCCGGCGATCACCGACCCGTCCGGTTCGACGAGCATCGCGGTCGCGCCGGACCCTGCCGGCAGGGCGGCCGGCGCTCCCCCGTCGAAGCTGCGGTCGGCGCCTCCGTCGGGCCCGAGCAGGGTCAGGATCGGCGTCGACCCGGTCGTCGACGAGAGGTCGGCCACGCCGAGCGCCATCACCTCGCCGCTGGCCAGCACGGCGATGTCGTAGCCGCCGGCATCCGTCGCCGGGATCGTCTCCAGGCCACCGTTCGCGAAGGTCTGGTCGAGGCCGCCGGACGCCGTCAGGCTGGCGACCTCCCACTGGTTCGGCGCGCTCGGGTCGCCGCCGAGCGCCGCCGACAGGAGGCCGGCCTCGCCGGTCAGGACGATGTCACCGTCTGGTGCGAGGGCGGCCGTCGTGCACGCGCCGCAGGTCGGTGCGACCGGTGCCGTGGCGATGCCCCGCGTACCGAAGGTCGGGTCGAGCCGGCCGTCGGCGTCGAGCCGGACGACCAGCAGCTGGCCGAACGAGAACGCGGTCGTCGGCCGGCCGGACACGACGACGATCAGCTTGCCGTCGGCCTGGCGGAGGACCTGCAACGGGAGGGCGGGCGGCGAGTCGACCGTGATGTGGGCGATCCCCCGCCTGCCGAAGCTCGGGTCGAGCGTCCCGGAAGCGGTCAGCTCGGCCGCGTAGAAGCCACGCTCGGACGCGCCGCGGCCGACCAGCACGGCGCCGCCGGTCGGCAGGCCGACGACCCTGGTCGCGCCGCCACCGCCCGCCCGCGCCGCCGTGGCGCCACCGTCGACCGAGAAGGCGACGCGACCGGGTGCCGACGACGACTGGTCGGTGGCCGCCGCGGCCGGGCCGGCGAACGACAGGCCGGCGAACGACAGGCCGGCGAAGGACAGGCCGGCGACCGTCACGGCCGCCAGGATCGCCGTCCTCAGCGGAGTGTCCCGGCCGCCGTTGCGTGAGCCGTCGCCGCCACGAGGTCGCGTCCGGTGGCGGTCGCCCTGACGTGGACGTCATCGTGGCCGCGGAGCAGGCTGGCCCCGAAGCTCGTCAGCTCGACTGGCAGGGTCCGCGGCCCGGAGCCGAAGATCGGCAGCAGGCTCTGGCCGACGACCCGCCCGTGGGCTCTGACCGTCACGCGGGCCAACCCGGGTGCCGAGAGGTCGACCCGGACGCGGATGCCGTGCCTGGAGGCGGCCGTACGGGCGGTCTGTGCGACGACGCCGAGCTTCATCGTCAGCCGCTTCGCGGGTCCGCCGAACCTCGTGTCCGGGGTCAGGCCGGGCGTCAGGGCGAGCGCGGCGAAGTCGAAGATCGACCGGCCCTCGCCCTCGCCGGTCGGCTGGGCGATGCCGACGCCGCCGACCGCGAGGTACGAGCCGTCGGCGCGGATCGCGACCGAGCCGTCGACGAAGCTGTTCTGGGCGAGCGGCGCAAGCGGCCGGGGTCGGAGGCTGGAGACGAGGCTCGACCGGCCGCCGCCGAACGGCGGTTGGTAGAGGGCGCCGGTCGGACCGCCCAACGACGGATCGACGGACCCGTCGGCCGCGACGCGGATCGCGCTCAGCGAGCTCGTTGACCCGGCGGGTGGGCCGAGCGCGACGACGGCCCCGCCGGCCGCCGGGAGGAGCTGGAGCGGAAACGGAAGCGTGCCGACGCGGGCCACGCCGGCCGTGCCGAAGGTCGGGTCGAGCGCGCCGACCGACGTGTACCGGTAGAGCGCGGCGCTCCCGCCGATCAGGACGGACCCGTCGGGGTAGACGAGCATCGCGAACGCCCCTGAGCCGGGCGGGAGCTCGGCCGGCGTGCCGCCGTTGAAGTCAGGCTCGGACAGGCCGAGCGGCGTGAGCCGGGTGACCATCGCGATCGACGTGTGGCCGGCGGCGAGGCTGGCGACGCCCATCGTGACGATGTCGCCGTCACCGAGCACGGCGACGTCGTAGCCGCCGGCGTCGTCCGCCGGGACCGTCTCGACGCCTTCGTGTCCGAACGTCTGATCGACCGCGCCGGACGCCGTCAGGCGGGTCAGGGCCCAGGAGTTGGCTCCCGAGCCGGACGTCTCGCCGGTCAGGACGATGCCGCCGTCGGGCGCGAGCGCGGCCGTCGTGCAACCGTCGCAGGCCGGCGTGATCGGCGTCGTCGCGAGACCGCCGGACCCGAACGTCTGGTCCAGGCCGCCGTTCGCGTTCAGCCGCACGACGACGAGCGGCTGGTGCTCGAAGCCGTTCGACGCCACGACGATCAGCTTGCCGTCGGGTTGGCGGAGCAGCTGGAGCGGGACGACCTGCGAGCCGACGGTGACGCGGGCGACGCCGCCGGTGCCGAAGCCCCGATCGAGCGATCCGGTCGACGTCAGCGCCGCCGCGTAGAACGTCTTCTGGGCGTGGCCGCTGCCGCCGACCAGCACGGCGCCGCCGTTCGGCAGGCCGACGGCCTGGGTCGCCCGGCCGCCGTCGACGTTCGCCGTCGTGACGCCGCCGTCGACCGGGAAGACCACGCGGCCGGGAGCGACGGCCCGCCGCCCCGGGGCGGCCTGAGCCGCACCGACGAAGACGAGCGCGGCGGCCAGCGCCGCCACCGGGTACAGACCCCGTCCGGGCGGCCGGGCATCGCCTCCGGTCGCCGGCTGGGATCTCACCCGCGCCAGGCTATCTGAGTGACCCTGCGGACCACATCCCACATCCCTGCTGCCCCTTGTCCGGATCGCCCACGTATCCGCGGGCTCTCACGGCATCCTGGCCGCAGCCCGCGGCCCGCAAACTACGGCCGCCGACCGCGCCTGTCAAGAGCGCCTCCGGCCGGCCGCCCCCGGGCCCGCCCGCGCGGGCCGCCCGGGCGGGCCGCCGCGACGCCGACGGAGCGATCAGGAAGACCACGTCGACCGTCGCGTCGACCTCCTGCCGGCCGGGATCGACCGGCGTCGGCGTCGGCGACTTGGCCTCGGGTGCGGCGTCGGCGGCGACCGGCTCCGGCGTCTGCGACTCGTCCGGATCGATCGCGACCGACTGGACGCCGACCACCGCGTAGCCGATCGCCGCGGCCGCGTCGTCCGCGCGGGAGCGGGCATCCGCGAGGGCGGCCCGGGTCGCCGCGGCCAGTCCGGCGGACGGGTCGCCGAACGAGAAGTCGGGCCCGTCGATGCTGTCGGCGCCGGCCTGGGTCGCCGCGTCGACGATCGGCCCGACCAGCGAGATCTTGGTCGTGCTGACGGTCAGGTCGTTCGACGCGCTGTAGAGCTTGTGCGCCGGGTGGCGTCGCGTGGCCGGGACCTGGCTGCGCGAGAGCGAGATCCCCGACGTCTGGACCCCGCCGCGGTCGATGCCGAGCTTCGTGATCGCCGCCAGCACGGCGTCGGTCCGGGCGTTGGCCTTCGACCGGGCGCTGGTCGCGGTCGCCGACGTGCTGCGAACCTCGATCGAGATCGTCGCGACACTGGGTGGGATCTCGACGGCGCCGTTCCCGGTGATCGAGAGCGTCGACGGGACGGGCGGCGCGGCCGCCGGCGTGGCCGGAGGCGACCCGATCGACGACGCGGGCGCGGCGACCGGCTGGGAGAAGGCCGACGCAGTCGGGGCGCCCGCGGCCCAGACGGCGGCCAGCGAGGCCAGCACGCAGGGCGCGATCGAACGCCGGAGGGTCGGTTGGCGCGGGCGGTGGCTCATGGTTCCCCAGACTCGAGATTGACACGGCGACACTACACCCTTGCCCTCTCCGATCGCCGGTGATTCGCGGGCCGGTGCGGGTGTTCGGCTAGTCTGGCTGACTCCTGGGAGCAGTCCTGCTCCCCTCGAGATCAGAGGAGCCGCCGGATGCCGCTCTACGACTACAACTGCGAGCGCTGTGGCGCCTTCGAGGCCCAGCGCCATCACACCGAGGCCGGCGGCCCGGCCGCCTGCCCCGAATGTGGAGCCGACGCCGCCCGGCTCTGGACGGCGCCGGTGATCGCGGCGACCGGAGCCCCGCGGACGTTCAACGCCCGCCGGCCGACCGAGGCTCCGAAGCCGCTCCAACCGGGATCGACCGCCTTCCGGATGCCGGACTCGTCCGCGCCGGCTGCCGGTGGCCAGGCAGCCGCGGCTTCCGAGGTCGCCGCCGACGCGTAGTCATCGGTCGGGCACGGCCGGCGAAGCCGGCCGGATCCGGGCGACGAGCGGCGAGTGGTCTGAGAGGCCGTCGGTCCGCCACGCGTGGAGGTAGTCGACCTCGTCGACGGCGAAGTCCGACGACACGACGAGGTGGTCGAGCCGGTAGCCGCCCTTCCAGCGCGGCCACTCCCAGCTGACCTCGCTGCGGGCGTGACCGTGCCGCAGACGGAAGGCGTCGCGCATCCCGTACGGCTCGAGTCCGCGTATCAGCGACAGCTCGGCCCGGTCCCAGCGATCGCCGCGATCCGGCCGCAGGCGGCCCCACCGGTCGCGGGCAAAGGTCCAGACCTCGCCGGTCGGATGCTCCCTGCGGGGGGTGTTGAGGTCGCCGCACAGGAGTCTCGGGGCTCCGGCGCGGCCGGCGAGATGGCGGTGGACGGCCTCGTGCGTGCGGACCTTCGCAAGATCGGGCTTCGGGCTGATCGGGGAGTGGACGTTGACGATCTCGGTTCCGTCGGCGGACCTGACGGCCAGCACCCGCTCCGACCACGGGACACCCGCCACGTCGACGCCGACCAGCGGCCGGCGGCAGGCCGTGAGCACCGTCAGCTGGTGGGTGCGTCCGCTCGTCGGATCGAACGGGGCGTCCGCGACGCCGGCATAGCCCGCCTCGTCCAGCGCCCGCCGCCAGCGGGGGAGCGTGTTCGGCGTGAGCTCCTGCAGACAGACCAGGTCGGCGTCGACGCCCAGCACCCGGTCGGCCTGCTCGGGCAGCCGGCGGACCCGGCCGGCCAGGTTCCACGTGAGGACGATCACCCGGTCAGCCCGACCGCAGCCCAGAGCATATTATTTGCGTCCACAACCTTTCGGCGCTAAACTTTCGGGACCACAACTTCAGGAAGGCGTCCGATGGCTTCAGAGAACTCCGCTCCACCCCGCATCGAGGCGCACGTCTGGCGGATCGCGATCGTCGTGATCATGGGAATCATCATGAGCGTGCTGGACACGACGATCGTCAACGTCGCGCTCCATGACCTGTCGAGCGCCCTCGACGCGTCGCTGGATTCGATCCAGTGGGTGATCACCGGCTACCTGCTGTCCCTGGCCGCCGTGATCCCGATCACCGGGTGGGCCGTCCGCCGGTACGGGGCGCGCCGGCTGTATCTGATCGCGCTGGTCGTCTTCACCGGCGGGTCGGCCCTTTGCGGGCTGGCCTGGTCGAGCCAGTCGCTGATCGCCTTTCGCGTGCTCCAGGGCGTCGGTGGGGGGATGCTGACGCCGATCGGCCAGATGATCCTCGTCAAGGCGGCCGGACCGCGGAACCTGCCGAAGGTGATGAGCGCGATCGGCATCCCGATCGTCCTGGCGCCGGTCTTCGGGCCGACGCTCGGCGGCCTGCTGCTCC
This sequence comes from Solirubrobacteraceae bacterium, assembly GCA_036268015.1. Taxonomy (GTDB): domain Bacteria; phylum Actinomycetota; class Thermoleophilia; order Solirubrobacterales; family Solirubrobacteraceae; genus Palsa-513. The sequence continues at coordinate 8,149 of DATAUX010000247.1, forward strand.
AGGACGCCGGGTGGCAGTGGATCTTCATGATCAACCTCCCGGTCGGGATCGTCGCGTTCGCGCTGGCCCTCCGGCTGCTGCCGCGCGACCACGCCGGCGCTCAGGACGCGGGGCCGCTCGACTTCGTCGGCCTGATCCTCGCGGCGGCCGGAACGGTCGGGATCACCTACGGCCTGTCGGAGAGCGACGCGGCCGGCAGCCTGACCTCCGCAACGGTGCTCGGACCGGTCCTGATCGGCGTGGCGCTCGTCACGGCGTTCGTGATCCGGTCGCGGCGGGTCGAGCGGCCGCTGCTGGACATCTCGCTGTTTCGCAACCGGGCGTTCTCGGCCGCGTCGGTCGTGACCTTCTGCCTCGGCGGGGCTCTGTTCGGCGCGATGATCCTGATGCCGCTCTACTTCCAGACGGTCCGCGGCGAGGACGCGATCAACACCGGGCTGCTGCTGATCCCGCAGGGTCTCGGAGCCGGCATCGGCATGTTCCTCTCGGGCCGGGCGACCGAGCGGCTGGGGGCCGGCGTGACCTCGCTGATCGGGGGCCTGGTCCTGACCGCGGCGACGATCCCGTTCGTCCTCGTCGAGGCGAACACGTCGTACGTGTTGATCGGCGGGGCGATGGCCCTCCGGGGGATCGGCGTCGGGCTGGCGATCATGCCGGCGATGACGGCCGCCTTCTCGGTCCTGACCCGCGAGCAGGTCAACGACGCGTCGCCTCAGCTGACGGTTCTCCAGCGGGTCGGCGGTTCGCTCGGGACGGCGATCATCGCGGTCGTCCTCCAGGCGAAGACGACCCACGCCGGTGTCCACGCGACGCCGTCGGCCCTGGCGAGCGCGTTCGGCGACACGTACTGGTGGGTGATGGGACTGACGCTCGTCGCGCTGGCGCCGGCGGCCGCCCTCACGGTGATCGAGCGGCGGGCACGAAGCGCCCCGGCCGCGGCCCTCCCGGCGGGGGCCGACCGGGCGCCCGACGCGGTCCTCGAGGGGGCACTGTGAGCTCCGTGGCGGCCGACGGCCCGGCCGAGGTCGCGGTCGACGGGGCCAAGGTCGAGCGCGATCGGCTGATCGACGAGGTCCGCGCCGCCCTGTCGGGGCTGCTCGGCGCCGAGCGGCGCCTGCGCGGCCGCGACCAGCACCACCGCCAGGGTGGGCTGACGTACGCCCAACTCCGGGCGCTGATCGCCCTGCGCGACGGCGAGCGGACGGCCGGAGCCCTGGCCGAGGCGGCCAACTGCAACCCGGCGAGCACGACCGCGATGCTCGATCACCTCGAAGAGGCCGGCGTGATCGAGCGACGGCGGGACACCAGGGACCGCCGCGTCTGCCTGGTCAGCCTGACCGACGAGGGTCACCGGCGCGTCGAGGAGAAGCTGGCCTCGTCGCAGAAGATCTGGCAGGACCGCTTCGCCGCGACCAGCCCGCCCGACCTGCTCGCGGCGGCCAGGGCGATGCGGACGATCGCCGAGATGCTCGACGCCCATTGACCCCAGGCGCCGCGGCGGCGCGCCCTGGCCTGCCGATCCGAGCCGATCGGCCCGGTCCCCGGCCCGACCGTCGATCGAGCCGGTGCTAGTGGCGGAAGTGCCGGCGGGCGGTCGCGACCATCGCGACACCGCCGCGGTTGATCGCCTCGACGACGAGGCCGTCGCGGACCGACCCACCCGGCTGGATCATCGCCCGGACGCCGGCCTCGATCGCGAGCTCGGGTCCGTCGGGGAAGGGGAAGTACGCGTCCGAGGCGAGCGCCGCGCCGTCGAGGGAATCGAGCTCGGACTTCTCGATCGCCAGGCGGACCGAATCGACCCGGCTCATCTGGCCGGCGCCGATTCCGGCGGTCGCGCCGTCCTTGGCGATCACGATCGCGTTCGACCGGACGTGCTTGCAGACCCGCCAGGCGAACAGCAGGTCCCGCCATTCGTCTTCGGTCGGCTGGCGCTCGGACATCACGCTCATCTGGGCGCGCTCCTCGAGCACGATGTCCCGGTCCTGGAGGAGCATCCCACCCATCACCTGGCGCTCCTCCGGATCGGCCGCGTTGCGCCGGCGCTCGCCGTTCTCGAGGACCCGGACGTTCGGCTTGGCCGACAGGGCGGCGAGCGCGGCCTCGTCGAACCCGGGGGCGATGATCAGCTCGAGGAACTGGCCGGCGACGGCTTCGGCGAGCTCGCCGTCGACCGCCGTGTTGAAGGCGATCACGCCGCCGAACGCGCTCTGCGGGTCGCACGCGAAGGCCCGTCTGTAGGCCTCGAGCCCGTCGGCGCCGAGCGCGACGCCGCACGGGTTGTTGTGCTTCATGATCACGCAGGCCGGCGTCTCGAACTCGCCGACCAGGCTGCGGGCGGCGTCGAGGTCGAGCAGGTTGTTGAACGACAGCTGCTTGCCCTGGTGCTGGCGGACCATCGACAGAAGATGGGCGCGGGAGCCGACGTGCTGGTAGTAGGCGGCCCGCTGGTGGGGGTTCTCGCCGTAGGACAGGTCGACGACCTTCTCGTACGCGCGCATGTGCAGCGACGGGAAGTCCTCGCCCTTCTCGGCGAACCACCGGGCGATCGCCGTCTCGTAGCGGGCGGTGTAGGCGAACGCCTCGGCCGCGAGGCTCTCGCGGGTCGGCATCGACACATGCCCGTCGGTCTCGCGGAGCTCGTCGAGCACGGCGTCGTAGCTCTCCGGCCGGACGACGACCGCCGCGTACGCGTGGTTCTTGGCGGCCGCGCGGATCATCGTCGGCCCACCGATGTCGATGTTCTCGATCACCTCGGCGTCGAGCGCTCCCCGGCGGGCGACGGTCCGCTCGAAGGGGTAGAGGTTGACGCAGACGAGCTCGACGAACTCGATCCCCTGCTCGGCGGCCTCCCGCATGTGTACGGCGTTCTCGCGGACGGCGAGCAGGCCGGCGTAGAGCTTCGGGTGGAGCGTCTTGACCCGGCCGTCCATCATCTCCGGGAACCCGGTGAAGTCGTCGATCGTGCGGACGTCGATCCCGGCGCCGGTCAGCTCGCGGGCGGTGCCGCCGGTCGAGACGATCTCGATGCCGAGCTCGCGCAGGCCGCGGGCGAAATCGACCAGGCCGCGCTTGTCGGAGACCGACAGCAGGGCCCGGCGGACGCGGACGTCGCCGGGAGCCACGACCTCGACCTCGACCGGGTCGTCGGCGGCCGTCGGGGTGTTGGCGGCCTTGGCCACGGGTCGAGCATATCGGCAGACCGGCCGGCGGACCCCTACGTCGGGTCGGCGATCAGCACCCGCCGGGGATTGGCCGGGTCGCGGCTGAGCGCGCCACGGGCGAACAGGCGGACGGCCTCGGGGAGGAGGGCGTGCTCGAGGGGACGCAGGGCTTCGAGCACCTGCTCGGGCCGGTGGACCCGGGGCAGCTCGACCGCCCGCTGGAGGATCAGCGGGCCGGTGTCGACGCCGTCGTCGACGAGGTGGACGCTGACGCCGAACACGCGGACGCCGTAGGCGATCGCCTGGTCGACGGCGCCGAGGCCGGGGAACGCGGGCAGCAGGGAGGGATGGACGTTGATCACGGCGTCGGGAAACCAGCTGAGGAAGCTGTGGCCGAGCAGCTGCATGTACCCGGCCAGGACGATCAGCTGGGCGCCCTGGCCGGAGATCCACTCGGCGATCCGCCGGTCACGGGCCGCCCGATCCTCGCCGTCGGCGACGGGGAACGCCGCATGCGGGATCCCGGCCGCCTCGGCCCGGCCGAGGGCGGGGGCCGCCGGCCGGTTGGAGGCGACGCCGACGATCTCGGCCTCGACGCCGTGGACCGAGTCGATCAGGGCCTGGAGGTTCGTGCCCTCGCCGGAGGCGAGCACGCCGATCGGCAGGGGTCGCTTGATCGGTGGGTCGGCCGGGCTCACGGGCGGCCTGACCATAGCGTGCGGGTAACAGCCGGGCCAGGCGCTACCTTCAGGCAGTGCAACCGGTGCTCGAAGCATTCGCCAGAGCTGCCGCCGGCGACGTCGCCGGCCTGGACGACGCGCGGGCGTCGTGGGCCGGCCTCGATCAGGCCGAGCGGCCCCTGCTGGCCGGGCTGGGACGCCTGCTGGCGGGCACCGCCGACCGGTCGGTCGCCCTGCCCGACGCGCTCGACGCGCTGGCCGGCGGCGACCTCGCCCGGGTCCGCAGGCGCCTCGACGACCTGGCGGCGCCCGAGCGTGAGCTGATCGCCCGGCTCGAGCGGCATCTGGCAGCCCAGCCGGACGCCGAGACGGCGGCCTGGCTGGCGGCGCAGGAGGGTCTCGGGCCGGGCGAGGACGCCGAGGACGACGGCTTCGACTTCGCCGAGCTCGTCGCGCTCGAGGCGGCCGGCCGGGCGCGGTCCGACGAGCCGCGACCGGCGGGCATCCGGACGACGCGGACGCCCGAGGAGCTGCTCGCCCTGATGGGCCTCGGCGGGTTCCGGCCGAGCCAGCGAGAGGCCGTCCAGGCGGCGCTCGACGGCCGCGACAGCCTCGTCGTGATGCCGACCGGCGGGGGCAAGAGCCTCTGCTATCAGCTGCCGGCGCTGGCGAGCGACGCGTTGACGGTAGTCGTCAGTCCCCTGATTGCGCTGATCGCCGATCAACACCAGCGTCTCGTCGGGGCCGGCCAGCGTTCGGCCATGCTCGCGTCGAACCTCGGACCCGAGCGCAACCGGGAGACGCTCGCCGAGATCCGGTCCGGCCGGGCCCAGATCCTCTTCTGCGCTCCCGAGCGGTTCGTCAGCCGGGCGCTGCGGGCGGCTCTCCTGACCCGCGAGATCGCCCTGTTCGTCGTCGACGAGGCCCACTGCCTGAGCGAGTGGGGGCACGACTTCCGCCCGGACTATCTGCGTCTGCGACCGGTCATCGACCTGCTCGGCCGGCCGCCGGTGATGGCATGCACGGCGACGGCGACGCCGCGGGTGGCGCAGGAGATCGCCGACCGGCTCGACCTCCGGGACCCGCTGATCGTCCGGCGGGGCTTCGACCGGCCGAACATCAGCTTCGACGTGATCGGCCTCGCGGGTGACGGGGCGGTCACCCGCAAGCGGCAGATCCTCCTGGCCGGCCTCGCCGACGAGGCCAACCGGCCGGCGATCGTCTACTGCGGGACCCGCAAGGACACAGAACAGGTCGGCGACCTGCTCCGCGGAGCCGGCATCCCGGCTGCCTGCTACCACGCCGGAATGGACGCCCACGCGCGGGACGAGAGCCAGCGGCGGTTCATGGACGGGGCCGTCGACGTCGTCGTCGCGACCAACGCGTTCGGTCAGGGGATCGACAAGGAGGACATCCGTTCGGTCTGGCACTGGGCCCTCCCGTCGAGCGTCGAGGGCTACTACCAGGAGGCCGGCCGGGCCGGCCGGGACGGCCGGCCGGCGAAGGCCGTCCTGCTGGCGATGCGCGGCGACCTCGGCCGGCTGATCCAGTTCATCAAGAACTCGGAGATGACCGTCGACGACGTCCGAGGCGTGATCGACCGGCTCCGCCGGCGGGCGGTCGACGGGGTCGCGGTGATCGACTCCCGCGGCCAGGACGACCGCGACCGGGTCGCCCTGGCCGTGGCCGAGCGGGCCGGCCACGTGACGCTCGCGCCGGCCCCCGGCGGCAACCTGGCGGCCAGCTTCAGCGGCCGGCTCGACGAGTACGAGGCCCGCCGGCTCTGCCGGGAGGCGGCCAACCGCCGGTGGAACGCCTACCAGGCGCTCAAGCGGTTCGCCGACGGCGGCGACCACTGCCGCCGGCGTCAGCTGCTCGACCACTTCGGCGACGACACGCCGACCGCGCCGGACGGCCGGTGCTGCGACGTCTGCTCGCCGATCGACTGGATCGACATCGCCGCGGTCACGGTGCCCGTCCGCCGGTCGAGCTCGCCCAGGCGCGCAGGGTCGTCCGCGCCGCCGGCCGAGCCGGCCGGCCCGCCGGTCGACGAGACCGAGCTCGCCGCGCTGAAGCGGTGGCGACTCGACCGGGCGGAGGGCAAACCGGCGTACACGGTCGCGAGCAACGCCGTCCTCGAGGAGCTGCTCCGCCGCCGGCCGGGGTCGGCCGACGAGCTGATCGCGATCCGCGGGGTCGGCCCGGCCTTCGTCGAGAAGTACGCGGACGGCCTGCTCGGCCTGCTGGCCGCCATGTAGGACCCTGCCGGGCCGGTGATCCACGGGACGCCGGCCTGCGTATCCGAAGGGCACGGCGCGCAGCTGATTATGCTGCCCTGCCTTGGCGGTCGCGTGCCGGGAGACACGCGGCGGTTCCGAATTGGAGTCGGATGTCTGCAGTCGAGCTGGACGGGCTTGAAGAGATCTTGGGCGTGGCCGCCAGAGGCCGGCTGCTTGGCGCCCTCAGCCCCGGCGAGCTGGTCGGCGCGATCGCCGAGCTCGATCTCGACGAGGCCGATCTCGCCCAGATCCGCAGCGTCCTCGACCGGGGCGACGTCAACGGGCTCAGACCGCCGTCGGCCGACCCGCTCGATGACGAGCTCAGGCCGTTGTCGGCCGACCCCGACCGGCGGGTCGCCGGCAACCCGACCGAGCCCAACGGGCCGCTCGACCTCGACGCCGACATCACGATCGACTCGCTGCGGGTCTTCCTCCGCGAGATCGGCAAGGTGCCCCTGCTGACCAGCCGGGACGAGCTCCAGCTGGCCAGGCGAATCGAGCGGGGCGACCTCCGGGCCAAGCAGAAGCTCGTCGAGTCGAACCTCCGGCTGGCCGTCTCGATCGCCAAGAACTACCGCAACCAGGGCCTGCCGTTCCTCGACCTGATCCAGGAGGGCACGCTCGGCCTGGTCAGGGCGGCCGAGAAGTTCGACTACCGGCGTGGCCTGCGGTTCTCGACCTACGCCGTCTGGCTCATCCGGCAGGCGATCGTCCGGGCGCTGGCCGACAAGTCCCGGATGATCCGCCTGCCCGTCTACATGGTCGAGAAGCTCAACGTGATCGGCCGGGCCGAGCGCCGGCTGGCCGGCGAGCTCGGTCGCGAGCCGACGCCGGCCGAGCTGGCCGTCGATACGGGGATCGACGCCCGCGAGGTCGAGTCGATCATCCGGTCGGCCCAGCCGCCGGTCTCGCTCGAGCGGCCGATCGGCGATGACGACGACGGCGAGCTCGGCCAGTCGATCGCCGACGAGCAGGCCGAGTCGCCGTACGAGCGGGCGGCCCAGACGTTGACCCGCCAGGCCCTGCGCAAGGTGCTCGGCAACCTCTCGGACCGCGACCGGCGGGTCCTCGAGCTGCGCTACGGGTTCGACGGCCAGCCGCCGCGGACGCTCGAGGAGATCGGCCGGACGTTCAACCTGACCCGCGAGCGGATCCGCCAGATCGAGACGGCGTCGATCAAGAAGCTCCAGGTCCTCGACGCCGCACAGCACCTCCGGGCTGACGCCTACTGCTCCTGAGCCCCGGCTGCCGACCCCGGCCGTCCGGCTTGGGAGAATCCCCGTCGTGAGGACCGGCGAGCCGATCACGAGGACCTACCGGGTCGTGATGGCGATCCTCTCGGTGATCGTCCGCCGGTGGGGCCGGCTCGACGTCTCGGGTCTCGAGCACCTCCCCGAGTCGGGTCCGGTCCTCCTGGCCGCCAATCACGACAGCTACTGGGATCCCGTCGCCGGCGGGATGGCCGCCCTGCCGCGGCGCCAGATCCGGGCCCTGGCGAAGTCGTCGCTGTGGAAGGTCAAGGGCCTCCACTGGATCCTCGACGGCATGGGCCAGATCCCGGTCACCCGTGGGATCGGCGACTCCCGGGCGTTCGACCGGGCGATCGCCGAGCTGCGCTCCGGCGCGTGCATCGGCGTCTTCCCCGAGGGCACCCGCAGCCTCGGCCGGCAGCTGCGCCCCCGCAGCGGCTTCGGCCGCCTGGCCGAGGCCGTCCCCGACGCCCGCCTGGTCGCCTGCGCGATCACCGGCACGACCGAGATCGCCCGCTTCCCCCGCCGCCCACGGATCCGCGTCCACTTCTTCGCCCCCGCCGCCGGCGGCCTCCAGCCCGGCGAGTCCGCCTCCGACCTCTCCGCCCGCCTGCTCGCCGAGCTGCGCCAGCTGGCCCCGGTCACGCCGGCCGGCCGGCGACCCAAACCGCCGGCCGCCGCTGCCTAGCGACGGCGGGGGCGGACGCCGATCGGTCCCGCGCACTCCGGGCCGCGCCCCGATCCGGACGCGACCCCCAGCCCACCCGACGCCCGCCGACCCACTCTAGAGAGCGGAGTCCGACCCGCAGCCGCCCTCGAGCCGAGCGACTCCCGCCGACCGGGTCCCTCACGCCGCCCAGCCCAGCCGAGGCGAGCCGGGCGGCGAGGACACGGACTCCGCGAACTATCCGGCGAAGTAGTACAGCGACGCTCCGGTCGTGCTGCTCTGCCCGGGGATCGTGACCAGCTTCCCGTTCGCCTTGATCCACGCGTTCCGGGCCGTCGTCGCCGCGTTCGATCCCCCGCCCAGTCCGCCGCTCCCAGCCCGGCCGCCGCCGCCCGGGCCGCCCATCGCGCTGCTCAGCAGCACGTAGTGGAGCTGGCCGGTGTCGATCAGGCCCTGGAGCTTGGCCAGCGTCGGCGTCGGGTCGGTTCCGGTGAACCCGCCCATGTCGACGACGTTCCGGCCGGTCTGGAGGGACAGGTCGGCCGCCGTCTGCGAACCGACCGCCGCGACCAGGTACTCGGCGCCGGCCTGGTGAGCCTCGAGATACTTGACCGTCGCCGTGCTGACCGCCCCGCCGCCGCCCGGCCCACCGCCGGCTGCCGCGCCCGGGCCGAACGTACCGCCGCCGGGCGCCCCCGCCGGCCGGGCCGCCCCGCCCGGCAAGCCGCCGCCCGCCGTCCGGGTCGCGCCGCTCGGGAGGGCCGGCGCACCCGCCGGCCTGGTGAACCCGCGGGCGCCGCCGGGCCGCCCGCCCCCGCCGCCGCCGAAACCGCCGAGGCCGGACTCGGCGCTCGCGGGTCCGGCGAGCGGGTTGCTGCCGGTGATCGACTTGCCGACCGTCGCCAGCGAGTAGGCCGTCGGGCCGGCGAGGACGCCGGCCAGGCCGGCGACGATCGCGAAGCCGGCCAGCCTGCGGACGACGGCGGGTCGCCGGGCGGCCGGCCGCAGACGACTGACCACGAGGGCCGCCCCGCCGGCCGCGGCCAGGGCGATCGCGACCGGCCCGAGCCAGGTCACGAACCCAGACGCGCGCTCCAGAAGAACCGCACCGAGGATCGCCGTCCCGGCCATCGCCAGCCCGAGCACGGCTGCCCACCCGGCCGACCGGCGGGCGCGGTCCCAGGCGACGACGAGCCCGCCGGCCGCCAGCACGGCGACGGCCGGGGCCAGCAGCGTCGTGTAGTACGGGTGGAAGATGCCGGCCTGGAAGCTGAAAACGGCCCACGAGACGAGTCCCCACCCGCCCCAGAGGACATAGGCCGACCGGGCGAGGTCGGTCCGGGGCTTCCGCCGGCGGCTCCACACGCCGAGCGCGAGCCCGCCGAGCGCGAGTGGGATCAGCCAGGCGATCTGGCCGCCGACGATCGAGTTGAACAGGCGCAGCGGGCCGGTCGACCCGCCGAAGCCGGCGCCGCCTCCCGGGCCGCCGGTGCTGCCGGACACCCGGCTGAAGCCGTTGGCGCCGAAGATCAGCGAGAACCACGAGTTGTCGGTCGTGTCGCCGACCCACGGCCGGTCGGCTGCCGGGAGGAGCATCATCGCGCCGTACCAGACGAAGCTGACCCCGAACATCGCGACGCCGGCGGCCGTCAGCTGGGCCAGGCGCCGGCCGAGCTTGGGCGGCCCGGCGATCAGGTAGGTCAGGACGAGGCCGGGGACGACGAGGTAGGCCTCGAGCATCTTCGTGTTGAACGCCAGCCCGACCATCAGGCCGCAGAGCAGGAGGTGGCGGGTCCGGCCGGACTCGAGCGCCCGGACGAGGGCCCAGGCGGCGGCGACCTCGGTCAGGAGGAGGATCGCGTCGGGGTTGTTGAAGCGGGTCATCGCCACGAAGATCGGCGTCAGCGCGAGCATCACGGCCGCGAGGATCGCCGTCCGGTGGCCGAGCGTCCGCTTGACGAGGTTGTGGACGACGACGACCGACCCGACGCCGGCGAGCGCTTCGGGGAGGAGCATGCTGAAGCTCGAGAAGCCGAAGATCCGGCCGGACAGGCCCATCACCATGTTCGAGAGCGGGCCCTTGTCGAGGCTGTCGGACCCGCTGACGTCGAGCGCGTTCGTGATCCACGCCGTCCAGCTCCGGCTCGCCGCCTGGGCGGCCTCCGAGTAGTAGGTGTTCGCGTAGCCGTTGCGCGTCAGGCCCCAGAAGCCGAGCACGCCGGCGAGCAGGGCGACGATCCAGAGGGCTGGCCGCGACCAGGCCGGATCGGCCTGCCGGCCGCGGACGGCGAGCCGGGCGCGGGTCTCGGCGCGCGAGCGCAGCGACGGGTACGAGCGCCCGTGGCCGGGTGCTGTGATCGGCGGAGTGGACATTCGGGGGGTTCCTTTCGAGCGGGTCGGGCCGCTTGTCAGCTGGACTGTCGTCCGGCGTGGAGGACGTGCCGGGGGCGGTGGCTGCGGCGCCGGCCCGGCCGGGCGTGGGCGTCGGCGCGCCGGAGGCGGGCGATCCCGCGAAGGTCCTCGCGGACGGTCGACAGGATCGCGACCCGGGAATCCGGATCGTCGACCCAGGCGACGGGGATCTCGCGGATCGCGAACCGGTTGCGCTGGGCGACGTAGAGCAGTTCGGTGTCGAAGAACCAGCGGTCGTTCTCGACCGACGGGAGCAGCGCGGCGACGACGTCCCGCCGGCCGGCCTTGAACCCGCACTGGGCATCCGAGAAGCCGACATCGAGAAATACGCGCAGCAGCATGTTGTAGGTCCGGGAGATGACCTCGCGCTTGAGCCCGCGGGTCACGCACGCGCCCTCGGCCAGGCGAGACCCGATCGCGAGGTCGCCGCGGCCGTCGAGCAGCGGGCCGACGAGGTCCGGGAGGGCGGCGAGGTCGGTCGACAGGTCGACGTCGGTGTAGGCGACGACGGTCGCCTGGCTCCGGCTCCAGGCCGCCCGGAGCGCGAGGCCCCGGCCCTTCCGGTCGAGGTGGACGACCTCGACCTCGGGGAGCTGGCCGGCCAGGGTCCGGCCGATCTCGAGCGTCCGGTCGGTGCTCGCGTTGTCGGCGATCGTGATCCGGAACGTGAAGTCGCAGTTCCGGGCGATGTACGAGTGGAGGGTCGCGACGCTCGACTCGAGCACGCCGGCCTCGTTGTGGACCGGCACGACGATCTCGACGTCGGGCGGTGGTGCTGCGCCCGGCGGAGACTGGGGAGGGGGTGGCGATGGAGTGGTCATGCCGTCCATCTTTGGCCACCCCCGCGCGAGCCTCCTGAGTGGACCCTGAGCGGATCCTGAGTCCCGGGTCGCCGGGCGTTCACACGACCTGGGACGGACCCCTGAACTCGATCTGCGACGAGTGGTACCCGACGGCGGCCGGCTGCCGCCGTCGGGTGACTCGGTCTGCCCGGCGGCCGGCTAGACGCAGCCGCCGATGTCGCTCTCGGACGAGGCGATCACGACGTTCGCGGTGACGAGCCCGAGCCCGCTGATGGCGACGTGGACGGCGTTGACCGTCAGGCCGGTGTCCGGACCGGTGACCGGGATCTGCTCGTTGAGGATCAGCGTGATCCCGGCGACCGAGATCCTCGTGTTCGGCGGGATCTTCGTCGGCGACGCGATCACGACGATGCCGCCGACCGTCAGCGACGCGATCGTCGTCGTCCCGGCCGACCCGGTGCACGTCGTCATCGATGTCGACTGGACGGCGCCGACCGCGATCGTCGGGATTCCGAGGATCGGGACCGACGCGTCGGCGACAGACGCGCTCGCCGTCGATTCTCCGGGACCGGCGAGCGTCGTCACGTTGGCGCAGAGGACGTCGGCCGTGACGATCAGGCTGAGCGCCGCCCGGCATGGCGTCGTCGTGGTCGACGACGTCGTCGTCGAGATCGCCCCGGTGTCGGGCGTCGGCGGGATGTTGATCAGGGGGATTCCGAGCAGGCTCGCGGTCGCGGTCAGGCCGTACGCCCGACCGGTCAACGTGTGGGGCGCCGTCACGACGACGAGCTCGCTACCGCACGGGGACGTGACCGCCGCGTTGTTGGCATCGCCGCCGTACGTGGCGACCCACCGGTAGGTCCCGGCTGGGCCGGCCGTGACGTTGCCGGACGTCGTGGTCTGGGCGACGAGCGTGCCGGTCGTCGTCGAGACCGGGGTCGCGGAACACGTCACGTCGCCGGGTCCGAACAGCTTGAACGTGACGATCCCGGTCGGCGACAGGCCACCCGAGACGGTCGCCGAGTCGGAGATCGTCGCTCCGGACGGGGCGCTCGGCGACGGCGTCGTCGAGATCGCGACCGGAGGCGGCGGCGGGATCGTCGCGCCCGAACACGTGCTGACCTTGTTCGTGTCCATCGTCACGGCCCCGGTGTGCGCGAACAGGCTGCCGGTCGTGTTGGCTCCGGTGGCCATCGTGATCGACGTGTTGGCGATGATGTTGCCGAGGAAGCCGCTGCCCGACCCGACGGTCGCGCTGCTGCCGATCAGCCACGTGATGTTGTGTTGCAGGTCGATCCCCCGTTGACGAGGACGACCGCCGCGTCGCTGGCCGTCGTCAGGCTGCTCGTGATCTTGAACAGCCACTGGGCCGTCGAGCTGCCCTGGGCGTCCAGCTTGAGGACGCCGGTCAGCTGGGCCGAGCTGTCGAAGCAGTAGACCCCCGGGGTCAGGGTCATCCCGCCGAGGTTCTGGCCGGACAGGTTCGCGTCGCACGACTCGGCCGACGCCGCGCCGTATGCGGTGCCGATGTCGGCCTGGGCCGCCGTCGATACGGGCGTGCTCTGGAGCGCGCCGTTGACATGGCCGGGCGGGAATCCGGAGATCGACGAGCCGGGGCTGACGCCGAGGTCGCCGGTCAGGACGGTCGCGCCGGTGTTCGTCACGGCGCTGCCGCCGAGCACGGCGAAGGTCGACGCCGACCCGAGTGGCGGGCTGGTGGCGACGGCGCCGGCCGTCGGCGCGAGCAGGAGTGGTGAGGCGAGCACGGCGGCCGCGACCGCCGGGGCCGCGAGGCGGGCGAGCGTCAGGCGGCGAGGTTGGGTCCCGGCGCACGCAGGGGCACTGCGAAATCGAAACGGTTTCACGTTTTCTCCGTATGGGTGAGGGACGCCGGCTGCGAGTTCCAGTCAGTGGGTCCGTCTGCAGACGGCGTCACCTTCAACCCCCTCCGAGCAGAGGCTCGGCGGAGTGCTCGTGACGGCCACTCTACGGAGGCTTCGGGAGATTTCCGAGCGCGGAAACCCGCCGTGTTGTGTGGCAGACTACCGAGTCGCAGGCCGGCGTTTTGTGCGAGTCGACCGGGTTCCCGCGGTCGGCGAATCGCGCCACGACACGACACGACACGGTGAGCCGAGCGCCTTGCACGACCGTGTGTACACACTAACGGGATCGCGGCGCCGGCACGGCAGGGCCGTCCGTCGGGCCGCCTCGCGGCCTCGCGATTCGCCGGGGCCGTCGGCCGGGTGGGGGCGCTAGGCCGGCCGGAGCGCGAGGCGCGGGCTGCGCCGCGCGGGTCCGGCCTGTGCCAAGGCGCCGACGCCGCTGCCGACGCCGGCGCGGTCGACAAGCCGGCGGGCGATCAGGCGGACGAGATCCCGGGTCCGATCGACGTGCGACCAGAACTCGCGCTCGAACTCGGTCCAGAGGTCCGGGCCGGAGCCGGCCGGCGGATCGGGTGGCCGTCGCGTGCCGCCGCGGCCGTCGTCGTCGCCGTCGTCTGAGAGGGCGAGCCGGTAGGCGGGAACCGCGCAGGCGAGTGCGACGACGGCCATCGCCAGCCCGACGTCTCGCTGGCTGACGAACAGCAGCGGGCTGCCGAGCGAGGCGGCGAGGAAGACGGTGAGGTAGGCGTTGGCCGGACGCCGCTCGAGAAGGAAGGACATCGCGGTGAGCACGAAGCCGACGACGAGCAGGCCGGCGATCGTGAAGG
>DATAUX010000248.1:0-3280 GCA_036268015.1 Solirubrobacteraceae bacterium
CACCACACACACGCTCACGCCAAGGCCCACACCACGCGCCACCCGACGGCCTATGTCCCGCCACCGAGCCCCACCGTCGTCGCACATACCGCCGGCGGTGTGATCGCCCCGCCTCCGGTGATGCCCCATGTCGCGAGTCCGACGCTCCGGACGATGCCCACCTCGCTGACCGGCCCGGATCAGCTCGCCCTGTCGCCGACGACGGCCACGTCGATCGACCCGACCGCAGCCACGCCGGGACTCTCGGCCGCGACGACCGGCTCACCACTCGCGAGCACGACTCCCGGCGCGACGACGACCACGCTGCCTGTCAGTCCCACGGGGGCCTCCTCCGTCCCCGGAGCCGATCCGACCGCCGAGTCGACGGATCCCGCCGGGTCGAGCGGATCAGTCCAGGCGACGCCCTCGTCCGGCTCGGGACAGTCGACGGCCACGACAGGCGGCGCCGCGTCGCCGCCGACCAGCGTGACGGCGGCCGGCGGAGCATCGTCGCCGGCGAGCCCGACGCTCGTCTCGGGGACGCCGAGCACCGGATCGACACCCGCGACCACGACCGGGACCCAGCCGACGGCCAGCGTCGCGTCGGTCCAGCCGGTCGCAGACCGGTTCACCCGCGACGCCGGTTCGGTGCACAACCTCTCGGGCACGCGCGTCACCGGCGGCACCTACTCGAGCGCGACGGGCAGCGCCGGATTCCACCTGCAGCATCGCACGTCCGGCTCGCTCCGCCGGGCGGCGCCCCAGCAGCGGTACCTGCTGTCGGTCTCCTCCGGCCACTGAGCCCTCCGGCGGCCGCTCTGAGGCTCCAGCGCAAGCTCGGCCGGGCGTCGTTGCCGCGGTCACGGCCCGCGCGTCACGAAAGCCGACCTGACGCGCCGAAGCGGCCACGCCGGACCGGAGGTGGGGCGGCGGACGACGGCGGAACGACGCTCCGCCCGGTACTGGACCGTCCAGTACCGGCCGGGTCTGGGAGCAGTACCGGCCAGGGGCCAACGCCCCGCCCGATCGCCCCCGTCCAATCGCCTGAAGTGTCGGCTGGCCGACTGCCTGCCTCTACTCGCTCCGCCGA
Source organism: Solirubrobacteraceae bacterium (assembly GCA_036268015.1). GTDB lineage: Bacteria > Actinomycetota > Thermoleophilia > Solirubrobacterales > Solirubrobacteraceae > Palsa-513. The sequence goes on from DATAUX010000248.1 coordinate 1,070, forward strand.
CCTGCCCGCTCCAAGCGCCGGATCCCCCGCCGGGCCGGCTACAGCGCGAGCTCTGCCCAGACCAGGCGACCGTCAGGCCGGTCCCAGCCCCAACGTCGGGCGATCTGCTCGACGAGTCGCAGGCCGAGGCCGCCGGCGTGCGCCACCGGTTCGTCTCGCACCCGCGGCGGCGTCGCCGACCGGCCGGGGTCGTGGACCGAGATCAGCACGCACCCACCGGTGACCGACGCGTCGAAGACGATCATCTGATCCGCGGCACAGCCCGAATGCTGGACGGCGTTCGTGACCAGCTCGCTCACGACGAGGGCCGCGTCGTCCCCGACCGTTCCCGTCCCGACGACCCGCCTGACCGCCTCGCGCGCAAGCCGCGGAGCGACCGGCCCGCACGGCAGCTCCAAATGGATCGTCGCATCTGAGGTTTTCGCCTCCACAGACCTGCTCTACCCGGTCCGCGACCGCTCACGCGGCCTATTCGTCGGCCGACGCGACGAACGGGAGCTTGTCCAACACGCCGGCGAGCTTGAACAGCTTCTGCGCCTGCTCGGATCCTCCGGTTATCCGCAGACGGTCGCCGCCCGCATTCTGCCCGTCCCGCGCATTCGCCTCGAGCAGGGCCCGGAGGCCGGTCGAGTCGATGAACGACACGCCGGTCAGGTCGACCACGATCAGCCCGGCCCCAGACCCCTCGGCCCGCTTGAGTGCTTCGTCGAGGACCGGCGCGGTCGCCACGTCGAGCTCGCCCTCGACCCGGACGAGCAGCCCATCGTCTCGATTGACGATCTCGATGTTGAACGCGCTGTTCACCGGAAGCTCCGCGTCTCGTCCTGGTCTGGATTGTCCGCTCCGCTCGGACCCCGCCGCTCGTCGGCCGCCGAGTCTACCGCCGCGGCCACGACCAGCTTCGGTCGATCCGACGTGTCAGGTCGGCCGACACCGGGTACCCGCAACCAATGGAAGACAACCCGCCACCGTCCGCACCGCCGTCCGCGCCGTCCGGCATCCTCGACGCCCTGCTCGCGCCCGTCCGCCTTCCGGGTCGGGTGGCCGGCGACATCGAGCGCGTCTCGCGAGCCCTGCTGTCCCTTCAGGATGCAGCCGAGATCCATCTGGCCTCCGTCGATCGCCGCGCCGGCGAGCTGGTCGGCGGCCTCGCCGGACTACAGGCTTCGATCGACCGCCTGGAGGTCAAGGTCGAGGGTCTGATGGGTCTCGAGGCGACGATCGAGCAGCGGATGGACGGACTCCGTGAAGACCTCAACACCCGGATGCTCGCCGTCGAGTCCGAAGTCCGCGGAATCCGCCCGGCGATCGAGCAGACGGCCCGCGACGTCCAGAGCATCGGTCAGCTCCTGCCCGACCCGGGCGACGGCCCATTCGCACGGCTCAAGGACACGCTCACGTCGAGTTAGCAGCGCGCCGGTCGCCGGAGACCTACACTTCCGCGAACATGAACGAAATCGTCACACCAGCGCTCTACCGGAAGGGCGAAGGTGAGCCGCTCGTGCTCCTGCACGGCTTCAAGGGTACCTGGCACCAATGGCAGCCGATCGCCGACACCCTGAGCGAGCGATTCGAGGTGATCGCGCCGACCCTCCCCGGCCACGACGGCGGCCCCGAGTTTCCAAAGGCCGGCGCCCTGCGCCTCGTCGACGCCGGCGACGCCGTCGAGATGCAGCTCGACGCGCTCGGGATCGGCTCGGCCCACATCGTCGGCAGTTCGATCGGCGGCGGAATCGCCCTCGAGCTCGCCAAGCGCGGCCGCGCCCGCAGCGTCGTCGGACTCGCCCCGGCCGGCGGCTGGAACCCCGAGACCAAGGAGGCCCGCCGGCTTGCCCGCTTCTTCGTTCGCCAGCGCGCCCTCGTCCGCGCCGGCCGGCCCAGCCTGGCACTCGTCATGCGCCAGGCCCGGACACGCCGGCTCGCTCTCCGCGACATCATGTGGCGCGGCGAGCACGTCTCTCCGCCCGCCGCCGTCCAGATGGTCCTCTCGTCGATGCGCTGCCCGATCGAGGGCCGTGTGATCGACGCGCTGCGCGCCAACACCGCCGCGATCGACGGACTCGACGCCGTCCACACGCCGACTTTGATCGCCTGGCCCGAGCACGACCGGATCCTTCCGATGGCCCGCCACGCCGACCGCTTCCGCAACGAGATCGCCGGGGCCGAGTTCACGATGCTCAAGGGAGTCGGCCACGTCCCGATGTGGGACGC
>DATAUX010000249.1:0-8503 GCA_036268015.1 Solirubrobacteraceae bacterium
CAGGGCCCGCAGATACGCCCGCGCCGCTGCCTCGATGATGTCCGTCGCGACGCCCTGGCCCGACGACGACCGCCCGTCGAGCTCGATCACGACGGAGACCTCGCCGAGCGCGTCCTGGCCCTCGGTCACCGCGTCGATCCGGAACTCGCGCAGCCGGGCGTCGACCCCGATCGCCGCGTTCAGCGCGTGGAATACCGCGTCGACCGGGCCGTCGCCCGTGAAGTTCCCGCGGACGCTCTCGCCGTCGGGCATCACGACCGACACGCTCGCGTGCGGCGGTCGCGACGACGACGCCTCGACCTCATACCACTCGAGTGCGTACACGGCCAACTCTCCCCGCAGCTCGTCCGTGACGAGCGCCTCGAGGTCCATCGCGGTAACCGTCTTCTTGCGATCGGCGATCTCCTTGAAGCGCTTGAAAGCCGTGTTCAGGGCATCCCCGGAAACCTCGAACCCGAGGTCCTCGAGCGCCTGGCGCAGGGCATGCCGCCCACTGTGCTTGCCCAGGACGAGCGAGTTCGCGTCCAGACCAACCGTCGTCGCGTCCATGATCTCGTAGGTCGTCCGCTCCTTCAGCACCCCGTCCTGGTGGATCCCCGACTCATGGGCGAACGCGTTGCGACCGACGATCGCCTTGTTCGGCTGGACCACGTACCCGGTCAGCCGCGATACGAGCCGGCTGGTCCGGGCGATCTCCCGTGTGTTGACGGCCGAGTACAGGCCGATCGCCTCGCGCCGCGTGTGCAGCAGCATCGCGATCTCCTCGAGCGACGCGTTCCCCGCTCGCTCGCCGATCCCGTTGATCGAGCACTCCACCTGGCGTGCCCCGGCCATGGCCCCGGCTAGCGAGTTCGCGACCGCCATGCCGAGATCGTCGTGGCAGTGCACCGACAGCGTCACGTCCCGCAGCGCCGGCACCAGCTCGTACAGCCGCCCCAGCCAAGCCTCGAACTCGTGGGGCATCGTGTAGCCGACCGTGTCGGGGATGTTGATCGTCGTCGCACCCTCCGCGATCGCCGCGGCCACGACCTCGGCCGTGAACTCGACCTCCGAGCGGGTCGCATCCATCGGCGAGAACTCAACGTCGTCGAGGTAGCCCTTCGCGTGTGCGACAGCCGCCCTCGCCAGACCGAGGACATCCTCACGGGTGGTCTGGAGCTGGTGGACGATGTGAATGTCCGACGTCGAGATGAACGTGTGGATCCGCGGACGCTCCGAGTCACGCACGGCGTTCCACGCGGCATCGATGTCAGCGAGATGCGTCCGCGCGAGCCCGGCGATCACCGGTCCCTCGACCGCACGGGCGATCGTCTGGACGGCCTCGAAGTCACCCGGCGAGGCGATCGGGAACCCCGCCTCGATGACGTCGACGCCGAGCCGCGTGAGCTGCTGCGCGATCTCGAGCTTCTCGGTCGCGTTCAGCGAGATGCCCGGCGACTGCTCGCCGTCGCGCAGCGTCGTGTCGAAGATCAGTACTCGGTTGGGATCCGGCTCGTTCATGGGTTCCTCGCTAGCTTGTAGTCGTCTTTCGGGCTTCTTCTCGGCTGAGTTTGCGGCTGGCGGCCGCCACGCATTAATCCCCCTTGCGGGGGAGCAGAAGAAGGAGCGAAAGGGACTGCGGGAACCTCATCTGGCGCAAGAGCCTAGCAGGGACATGGCCATGGCTCAAGCGCCGTCGGGTCCCCGCGACGCGCGCGCGCCGGCGACCGCTCCATACATCGGATGAGTCGACCTCCCCGGATCAGTCCCCCGCCCGAGCCAGCTTCAACCACCCGCCCGATGTGCGATCGACCCGACGATCGTAGGTTCTCCACATGACCTCCTCCACAGACATCCGCGACGACTCACTCGCGATCCACACGCACGATCTCGGCAAGCGGTTCGGCTCCCGAACCGCGCTCGAGAGCATCGACCTCCAGGTTCCCCGCGGCACCGCGTTCGGCTTTCTCGGACCCAACGGCGCCGGCAAGACCACCCTGATCCGGATGCTGCTCGGCCTCGCCGAGCCGACGTCCGGGTCGATGCGCCTGCTCGGCCGCGACCTGCCCGCCCACCGGGCGGCCGCCCTGGCCCGGGTCGGCGCGATCATCGAGGAGCCGCGCTTCCACGCCCACCTCACCGGTCGCGAGAACCTCGCCGTCCATGCCGCCGCCCGCGACCGGGCGGCCGCCGGCCGGATCCCGGCCTCGCTCGACCGAGTCGGCCTGACCGCGCGGGCCGACGAGAAGGTCAAGGCCTACTCGCTCGGCATGCGCCAGCGCCTCGGGATCGCCCGTTGCCTGCTCGCCGACCCCGAGCTGCTGATCCTCGACGAGCCGATGAATGGGCTCGACCCGGCCGGAATCCTCGAGCTCCGCGGTCTGATCCGCGACCTCGTCAAAGAGGGCCGGACGGTGATGCTCTCGTCCCATCTCCTCGACGAGGTCGAGAAGACCTGCGACGCCGCGGCGATTGTCGACGACGGACGGATCGTCGCCCAGGGCTCGATCAGCGAGCTCCGCAACGGAGGCCACGGGGCCCGGGCGATCGACATCGACTGTGAGCACCACACGCTCGCCGCCGGTCTGCTCGCCAGCGTCCGCGGCGTCGGCAGCGCGACCGACAACGAGGACGTCCTCCGCGTCACGCTCACCCCCGAGGCGCCCGTCGACCGGGAGATCGTCACGGCCCTCCTCACCCGTCTGCTCGGCGAGGGCATCGCCGTCGGCCGCGTCGTCCCCGTCACCCACTCGCTCGAAGAGCGCTTCCTGACCATGACCACACGCCTGGAGGACCGAAGCTGATGTTCGATCTCAGACTGATCCGCGCCGATGCACTCAAGCTCCGCCGCCGATACGGCATGCTGGCCACGTCACTCGTCCTCACCGTCGGAATGGCGATCCTCGTGTTCGCCGTGGAGATCGTCCAGCACGCCGACAATCCGCTCAAACACAGCCCCGCCGGGGGCCTGCACAACTACCAGGGGGCGATCGGCTTCCTCACGGTGATGATCTTCATCGTCGCCGCGATCGTCGGCTCGACCGCCGGTTCCCAGGACATCGAGACAGGCGTCTTCCGTGACCTCGCCGCAACCGGTCGCAGCCGGATCGCACTGTTCGGCTCGCGAATCCCCGGCGCGATGGCGATCGTCCTGCCGATCGCGGCCGTCGTCGCCACCCTGACCGCCGTGGTCGGCATTGCTCTCGCCGGCCCACTGGCCGCTCCCAGCGCGGGAGCGATCGCCGGAGGGACGGCCGCTCTACTGGCGTCCGGCGCGCTCGGCTGCTTCGTCGCCGTCGGGCTCGCGGCCCTGATCGGCTCACGCGGCCCCGTGATCGCGATCGTGCTCGGCTTCGAGCTCGCGATCTCGCCGCTCCTCTCCAGCATCGGGTTCCTCGGCGACGTCCGCCAGATCCTCCCGGCGAACGCGCTCGACCGAATCGGAGACCAGGCACACCGCAGCGTCTCGATGGCGATCGCGACCTCGATCGTCGTCCTGATCGCCTGGGCCGCAGCCGCCTTCGCCGCCGGCGCCTGGCGGACCCGCACGAACGAGATCTAGGCCGTCGGGCTGATCGGTCCCGGCGTCGACCGCCGTCGACGCCGGGATCGCGTCGCTCATAGTTCGCGCCGACCAACCACGCCATAGTCTCAGCCGATGTCCCCTTCCCCCTTTCGCCGCGCCCGCCATCCGGCCCCATGGGTGGTCGACCTGGCGATCGTCGTCGTGCTCGCCGGACCGGTGCTCGGCACGGCGATCGGCCGGGCGTCGGGCGGACCGCCGCGGGTGATCGACGGGCTGCTGGGTCTCGTCGCCCTCCTGACGATCTTCGCCCGGCGGGCCCAGCCGATCGCGGCGCTGACCGTCGCGATCGGGATCGGCGTCGTGATGCCCGATGTCGGCACCGGCGTGATTCCCGGCCTGGTGACCCTCTACACGATCGCCACGCGCCGGCCCTGGCCGGCACCGACCGCCCCGGCACTCGCCCTTGCGGTCGTCCTCGCAACCGCCGTCGGCAAGCTCGTCTCGGCCCATCCCGGCCGGGTGGTCAGCTCGATCGGGATCGCCGTCGAGTGCTCGGCCGCCGTCGCCCTCGGCCTCTACGTCGGCGCCCGCCGCGCCTTCATCGACGCCCTCCGCGACCGCGCCGACCGCGCCGACCGCGAGCGCGAGCTCCGGGCCGACCGCGCCGTCGCCGAGGAGCGCCTGCGGATCGCGCAGGATCTCCACGACGTCGTCGCTCACAACGTCAGCCTGATGGTCGTCCAGGCTCAGGCGCTCGGCGTCACGGTCGACGACGAGCGGGTCCGCAGCGCGACCGACGGCATTGCCGACCTCGGGCGACAGGCGATGACCGAGATGCACCGGACCCTCCGGCTCCTGCGCGACCACGACGCCACGGCGGCAGACCGGGCGCCCCAGCCGAGCCTCGCCAACCTCGACCGGCTGATCGAACAGTCGCGGGCCAGCGGCATGGAGGTCGAGCTGACCGTCGAGGGCGAGCCCCGCGTGCTCGCCCAGACAGTCGAGCTCTCGGCCTTCCGCATCGTCCAGGAGGCGCTCACCAACGTCATCAAGCACGCCGGCCGGGCCCAGACCAAGGTCATCGTCGCCTACCGCCCGGACCGGCTCGAGCTGCGGATCACCGACAGCGGTCACGGACAGCTCCCCGGTCCCCTCTTCGACGAGGACGAAGCCGTGCGGTCGGACGGGCACGGCGTGATCGGGATGCGCGAGCGGGCCGCCCTGTTCGGGGGCACGCTGACCGCCGTACCGCGGCTGGATCACGGGTTCGAGGTCACAGCGAACCTTCCGTACACCGACCCCGGGGCCTGATCGGGGTGGCCGCGCTCCGCGTCGTGATCGCCGACGACCAGCCGATGATGCGCGCCGGCTTCCGGGCCGTGCTCGAGGCGACCGGCGACATCGTCGTCGTGGCCGAGGCCGCCAACGGAGCCGAGGCCGTCCGGCTGGCCCGCGAGCACGCTCCCGATGTCGTCCTGATGGACATCCGGATGCCCGTCATGGACGGGATCGACGCGACCCGCCGGCTCCCCGGCCAACGCGTCCTGATCCTGACCACGTTCGGCCTCGACGAGTACATCATCGACGCTCTGCGTGCCGGAGCGAGCGGCTTCCTGCTCAAGGACGCGCCGACCGCCGAGGTCGTCGCCGCGGTTCGGGCCGTCGCCGCCGGCGACGCCGTCCTCTCGGCCACCGTGACCCGCCAACTACTCGACCAGGTCGGCCGGCGGCTCCCGGCCGCCGTCTCCCGCGTGCCGGAGAACCTCGCCGCCCTGACCGACCGCGAGCGCGAGGTGCTCCGCCTGCTGGCCGCCGGCCTCTCCAACGCCGAGATCGCCGCCGCCCTCGTCGTCTCCGAGGCAACCGTCAAGACCCACGTCTCCCACCTGCTCGGCAAGCTCGGCCTCCGCGACCGCGTCCAGGCTGTGATCTACGCCTACGAGACCGGGCTGATCAGCCCGGCCGACTGACGAGCGGCGGCCGCGCGGCCCGATCGGCTGCCCGGCGCCGCCGTCGCCTCAGAGCGTCGCCGCCTCGGCCCGGCGCAGCAGCAGCGAGAACAGTCCCTGCTCGTCGCTTCCCGAGACCGGTGCCCCGAACCCGAGCGCCGACAGTGTGACCTCCGACTGACCCAGCGTGAACGCCAGGAAGTCCGCGTAGTACGGGATCTTCTCCCCGTGAATCGTGGCCGGGATCGTGAGGCGGATCGCGAAGCTCCCGCTCGCTCCCTCGGCCGGCAGACTCGTCGACTGGAGCGACACCTTGCCGAACTTGACGCCGGCGATCTTCATCGCCGCGAACTCCTTCTGCAACGACCGCTCGACGCACTTCTTACCACGGCTCGTCTTCACCGCCGCCAGGTCCTTCGCGACGAGCGCCGCCGAGGGGAGGACCTCGACCTCCGAGCTGATGTCCTGCTCGACGATGCCACTCTTGCCCGTGAAGTCCGGCGAGTTGACATCGAGCACGGCCCGGTTCGGATCGACGCCGCCCGCGCACCGGGCCGACGCCGCCCCCTCCTTCTTGTCGGCCGCCGTCGTCTTGCTCACCGATCCCGTCTTGAACCCCGGGATGTCGCCGGTCTTGAGATTGACGGCCTTTGCGTAGGCCTTCGCCTGCACCTTGGTCGGAGGACCCGCCGCCAGTGACTCGCCCGCGGTTGCGAGCCCGCCAAGGGCGACGGTAACGGCGAGGGTACGGCCGAGCTTGGTCCTGCGTCGAGGGTTCATGGGTCGGATCGTATCGGCCGTGTGGGTGGGCCCTGGGCCGGCCGGGGCGGGCACTGGGCCGGCCGGGGCGGGCCATTGGGCCGGCCGGGTCGGGCACTGGGCCGGTACTGGGCCGGCGCCGGCCGCGTGGTAGGGCAGGTTCGGGAATACCCGGAGTACTGGACGGTCCAGTACTCGTCCGGTACTCATCGGTTTTCCGCCAGTACTGATCGGTCTTCCGCCAGTACTGGACGGTCCAGTACTGGCCGGCATCCGAGCAGGTCCCCGCGCGGCGGCGGCCGGCGCCTTCCGGCCTACCGTCTACAGCGCGATGCTGCGAGCCGCGACCCACCCGTCGGCGGCGATGATCTCCGCGAGCACCGACTCGGGGACGGCCTCTCGGGTCGTCACGACCATCGCGGCCAGCCCGCCGGCGTCGCCCACGTCGGCTCCGCCCGGCGCGGTGTCCGGAATCTCGTCCGGGACGCGGCCGACCGGTGGCTGGCGGCCGACGGCGGCCGACGCGATGTTGATCGCATGCGCCCCGTAGACCGTGCCGACCCGGCCGAGCATGCCGGGCAGATCGCGGTACCGGAAGACGGTCACGTGCGGCTCGAGCTCGATCGTGAACCGCTGGCCCCAGACCTCGACCAGGTGGGGAACCTGGGCCGGGCCCATGCCGGTCCCACCGACCGTCAGGCGCTGGCCGCCGGCGACGATCGTGACGCGGATCAGCTCGTTGAAGTCCTCGGCCGCGGAGACAGTCTTCTCGGAGACGACGATCCCCCGCTCTTCGGCGAGCGCCGGCGCGTTGACGAAGTTGACCGACTCGTCGGTCTGGCCGCGGAGCGCGCCCTGGAGCACGGCGCTCGTCAGCAGACGCGTGTCGAAGTCGGCAAACCGTCCGTAGAAGGTCGTCTCGATCCGCTCGAGCGCCGTCGACTCGGCGAGGCCCATCGCGAGGCGGCCGAGCCGCTCGGCGAGGGGGATGAACGGCCGCAGGACGGCCATGTCCTCGGCCCCGATCGACGGGATGTTGACGGCCGTCGAGACGACCCCCCCGGTCAGCGCGGCGACGAGCTGCTCGGCGCTCTGGAACCCCGCCCGATCGGTTGCCTCGGTCGTCGACGCCCCCAGGTGAGGCGTGACGATCACGTTCGGGTAGCCGGTGAACAGCGGGTAGTCGGTGATCGGCTCGGACGGGAAGACGTCGAGCGCCGCACCACCGACCTTGCCCGAGTCGAGCGCATCCTGGAGGGCCTTGTCGTCGATCAGGCCGCCCCGGGCGACGTTGATCACGCGGACGCCGTCCTTCATCGCGGCGAACGCCCACGCGTCCAGCGAGCCGCGCGTGTCGGCCGTCTGCGGAAGGTGGATCGTCAGGAAGTCGGCCTCGGCGTAGACCGCCGTCGTGCTGCCGGCCCGCTCGGCGCCGACCTCGCGGAAGCGCTCGGCTGACATGTACGGGTCGAAGGCGATCACGCGCATCCCGAACGCCCGCGCCCGCTGGGCGACGAGCTGGCCGATCCGGCCGAACCCCAGCACGCCCAGCGTCTTCTCGTAGAGCTCGATGCCCGAGAATTTCGACCGATCCCAACGACCGGCGATCAGCGACGCATGCGCCTGCGGGATGTTGCGGGCCAGCGCCAACAGCATCGCCATCGTGTGCTCGGCCGCCGTCACGACGTTCGACTGGGGCGCGTTGGCAACGACGATCCCCCGTTTCGTGGCCGCGTCGACATCGACGTTGTCGACCCCCACCCCCGCCCGGGCGATCGCCCTGAGGGAGGTCCCCCGGGCGATCAGGTCGGCCGTCAGCTTGGTCGCCGACCGGATCAGGATCCCGTCGTATTCGCCGATCCGGTCGGTCAGCTCGTCGAGCGTCCAGTCGAAGCCGAGCTCGACGTCGAAGTGCTCGCGCAGCAGGTCGACGCCCGGGTCGCCGACGTCCTCGCGAACCAGGACACGCGGACGGACGGCCGGAGTCGTCATACGGACCGCTCGATGACCCAGTCGATGCAGGCCGTCAGCGCCCGGATGTCGGCTGGCTCGATCGACGGGAACATCGCGATCCGGAGCTGGTTGCCGCCGACCCCGCGGTACGGATCGACGTCGACGATCCCGTTCGCCCGGAGCGTCTTCGCGAGCGCCGACGCGTCGACCGACGGGTCGAGCTCGATCGTCCCGACGACGAGCGAGCGAAGGGCCGGGTCCGTGACGAAGGCGGACGCGAGCGGCGCCTGCGCAGCCCAGGCGTAGAGGTGATCTGAGGATTCGCGGGCACGGGCGA
>DATAUX010000250.1:0-6109 GCA_036268015.1 Solirubrobacteraceae bacterium
GTCCGCCCGGTCCGGGCGGACGGCCGGCCGGGAGCGCCGGCTGGTCAGGCGGCGAACGGCGGGTAGGTCTCGGTGACCAGGTACATCAGGGCGTAGACCCGGATGCTGTAGGTCAGGCAGAAGACGATCGCGTTCTGGAGTCCCTGGGGCTGGCGGCCGGTGATCACGATGACGAACCAGCTGGCGATCGCGACGAGGAAGGCGAGGATCGCGAGGACGTAGGCGGCGATGTAGGCCGGGATGATGTAGAAGACCCGGAAGAAGACCTTCAGGCGACTGTAGGCCGGCAGCGGTGGGTCGACGACGAGCCGCGTCGGGTAGGCGTCGTTCGGGGCGAGGCCGAACGGCGGATACGGGTCGGCCGCGAGAAACGCGTAGGCGTTCAGCCTGGCCGTGAACCGAAGCACGCCGGTCGAGAAGTTGTACATCCCGAGCGGCCACCGACCGGTGAACAGGAGCACGAACCAGGCGGCGATCGTGACCAGGCCGAGACCGATGATGTAGATGTAGCCGACGATGAACAGCGGGATCGCCAAGAGCAGGCGAAAGAACGTCGTGAGTCGACTTCGACGATCGATGTAGTCGATCTCGAGCGAGACGGGATACGGCATGTGATTGTCCCCTTGATGTTGACGTTGCCCCAACTTCCCTGATCGCGCAGACTAGACGAATCGGGTGGGCAAATCACGCAAATCGTGTGACATTCGTCACACAGTCCGGCCTGTTCGAGAGCGGCCGGCTGGCCTGGTCAACCGACCAGGCTGAGCGTGTCGGCGGCGGGTGCGATCACGACCTGCTGGCCCCAGTCGAGCAGGATCCGGTCGGCTTCGATCCCGTCACCGAAGATCACGCCGTGGTCGGGGTTCTCACACCGGATTTTCAGGAGCGCACCCGCATCGAGCAGGCCTTCGGTGAGCTCAGTGGCCGACGCCGGACTCGGCCAGGGCTCACGGACGAAGAAGGCGAGCCGGCGGTCTTCGGGGCCTGGGAGGACGAGCGGCGAGTCGCGTTGGCGGTGGAGGCTCGCGGCCCAGCCGGTCGCGCCGGTTCCGGTCGAGATCACGACGCCGGATGACGACTGGCGCTCGCGACGATCGCCGAGACGGATCTCGTAGCGGGCCGACTGGTGGGAGACGTGGCCGACGAAGACGTCGTTGAGCGCGAGCAGACGCTGGCCGTCGTCGACCGTCGCCTCGACCATCGTCCGCGCCTGGAGGCTGGCGGTCCCGCGGACGAGGTCTCGGATCAGATCGCCGGCGGCGGCCGGCGCGTGGCGGACGAGGACGCCGGGGTGGCGGTCGGGCTCGGGGTTGAGGCCGATCACCGGCTGGCCGTTCAGGTACTTGGCGACGTTCGCGACGAGGCCGTCCTGACCGAGCGCGACGACGATGTCGTCCGGCTCGAAGAGGAACCGGTCGAGGTCGTCCCGGTCGACGGTCGCCCGCCGCCAGGGAGGCGGGATCGCGCCGAGGACGAGAGCCCGCTGGCGCCGCTGGTTCTCGTCGCGGCGCTCGACGTCGTCGACCGTCTGGTCGCGGCCGGCGAGGAAGAAGCGAACCTGGTCGCGTCCCGTGACGCGCGACCAGCTGCTGGTACTCGGTCGACCGTTCGACGACGACGCACCGGGGAACACGGGTCAGCCGTCCTGGCCGCCGGCGGCCAGGCGGCCGAGCAGCGGGGTGATCAGATCCGGCGTGAGCGTCAGGTGCTCGATCTTGCCGACCTGGCCGGCCAGGTCACGGACGGCCAGGGCCATCAGGACCTGGGTCCCGAGACCGGCCTGGATCTGGGCGCGGTCGCGGTCGACGGCCAGGCGAACGTCCTCGATCGCCCTGAGGCCGTCGGCCTCCCGCCTGGCGATCATCCGGGCCTCGTCGTCGGCGGCCCTGGCGGTGATCGCCCGGGCGGCGGCCTGCTCCTCGGCCCGGCGGCGGTCGTTCGCGCCGTCCTGGGTGACGAGCGCCTCCTCCCGGGTGGCCAGCTCGATCCGGTTGGCCAGCTCGTTCTCGGCGATCGCCCGCTCCTTGTCGACGGCCTGGGCCCGCCGGGCGAACGTCGCCTCGTCCGAGCGCTGCTGGATCGCCTCGCGGGTCGGGTGCTGGAGCGCCTTCTCGACGTCGGCGGACGGGGCGACCGACGCGACCCGGACGGCGACGATCTCGATGCCGATCTCGTCGAGCGACGTCTCCGCCCGCAGACCGTCGGAGATCCGATCGCGGATCGGCGCGACCCCGCCGGCGAGGATCGCCCGGAGGTCGAGACGGACGAGCTCGTCGATCACATACTGCTGGGCGATCTGCGCGATCAGGCCGGCGACCTGGTCGAGCGGCGTGTCGGTCCACCCGCCGCGCGTCAGGTCGAGCGTGAAGTCGACCCGCCGGGCGACCAGGCCGGGATCGGCGAACCGGTGGGTGATGACGCCCTGGACCGTCAGCTCTTGGAAGTCGGAGCTCCGGGCGTGGAACAGGAAAGGCAGGTCCTGGTCGTCGCGGGGGATCGCGGCCGCCTGGGCGCTGACCGGCGAGAACCAGAACGCCAGCCCGGGTCCCTCGGCGACGAGCTGACCCCGCCGGTAGCGGAGAACGTGGGCGGTCGGCTCGGCCCGGAAGTGGCGAATCAGCGGGTACGTCTTGATCTCGGCCATCGTGGCCCCCTTCTTGTCGTTATGCCCTAAACCTTGCCGGTATTATTGGCACAGCGACAAGAACATGTCAAGGACGCCGTCGAACAGCCCCCGTCGGACCGCCAGCCCACCCGAGTCCGCGCCCGCCGCGACCGGCCGGCCGGCCCGGCCGGCGACCGACCACCCGCGCCGGCCCGGCCCAACACCGGCCGGCGACCCGATGCGACCGGCGAACCCGTCGACCGGCGACCGGACCCGGTCCAGCCCTGCGGCGACCGACCAGCCACCCCGGCCCGCGAACCCGGCGACCAGCGACCCACCCCGGCCCGGCCCAACACCGACCGGCGACCCGATGCGACCGGCGAACCCGTCGACCGGCGACCGGACCCGGTCCGGCCCTGCGGCGACCGACCAGCCAACCCGGCCCGCGAACCCGGCGACCAACGACCCACCCAGGCCCGCGAACCCGGCGACCAGCGACTCACCGCGGCCCGGCCCTGCGGCGACCGGCCAGCCACCCCGGCCGGCGCCGCCCGCGGCCAGCGATCCGCCAGGGCCGGCGGCCGACCGGCGGCGATGGACGGCGACGAACACGGCCGGCTACCCGGCGCCGGCGGCGCTGGGCGTCGACATCGCCGTGCTGAGCGTCCGCGACCACCGGCTCGTCGTCCTCGTGCTCGACCGCGGCGACGGGAGCCTCGCCCTGCCCGGCGGGCTGGTCGGACCCGGCGAGTCGCCGGCCGAGACGGCCGCCCGCAAGCTGATCGAGAAGACCGGCGTCGGCGACCTCCACCTCGAGCAGTTGGCGACCTTCGGCCGACCTGATCGCGACCCGCGGGGATGGATCCCGACCGTCGCCCACATGGCCCTCGTCCCACCGGACACCCAACCAACCGATCCGGCGGCCGCGTGGGTCCCGGCGGACACGACCGGCCGGCTCGTCCTCGACCACCCGGAGATCCTCGCGACCGCGCTCGACCGGGTCCGTGGCAAGCTCTGGTGGTCGAACGTCGCCGCCGGCATCCTGCCCCGGGCGTTCGCGATCGCCGACGCCCGGGACGTCTACGAGGCGATCGGCCAGACGACATACGACCCGGCGACCTTCAGCCGCGACCTGCGGGCGACCGGCCTGATCGCCGCGACCGGCGACCGGCGCGAGCAGACCGGCGGACGCCCGGCCGCCCTCTACACCTTCAGCCGGCGGGAACCGACCTGGGGCGCCGGCCGGCGCAAGCGGGTCAAGCCCGATTGACCGGCGGCCGACCCGACCCGGCATGGCGACCGAAGCCGTGCTCGCTCCCCGGAGGACGCCTGCTTCCGCCTCCGGCTGCCCGAATCGATCTCGAATCCGCGACCCTGAGACGACCCGCACCCGCCGGGGCGTGGCCAAAATCGTGATGGCTCCCGACCGGCAGGTCGTCAAACCCGTGCGCGGGCGCCGAGTCGACGAATGGCGCCTCCGGCCGAGCACACCGCTCGGACGACGAGCGGTGTGCGACCGTCAGCCCGATCCAGCGACCGTCGGTCAGGCGGCGGCCGGATCGGCGATCGTGAAGCACCGGGTGTGGACGAAGTCCTCCCCGTCGAACAGGCCGCTCGACGCGATCAGCACGCTCAGCGTCGACCCGTCCTTCTTGAGCAGGCGCGCCTTGTACTGATAGAGCGACTCGCCGCCGAGCAGGCGCGTCAGGATGTCGGTGATCACCGGCTCGTCCGCGTGAAACTCCGTGACCTTGTGCCCGATCCACTCGTCCTCGGTGTACCCGAGCGGCTCGTAGTCCCGCCTTGTTGGCCCAGATGATCGTCGCCTCCCCGTCAACCCAGTGGAGGCCGACGTTGGCGTTGTCCAGGTAGTCGAGCATGAACTCTTCGGTGCGAACATCGATTTCGGTCGTTGGCATGTCCTGTTCACTCCTCGTTCTCGGGGTCGATTCGAGCCTTCCGCCGCGCGAGGCAGCTCTGGGGCCGACGGTGCATGGTCGTCGCGACAATCACAACGGTCCGCCGCAAACGCTTCCGGTGGGTGGCGCGCCGATTACGATCCCGTAACTCGTCGCCTCCCGGCCGGGTCGGTCAGTTGAGCTCGTCGAGCTTGCGGAGGATCTCGACCGCCTCCAGCCGGCGCTGGCGGTCGAGCGCGTGGAAGTCGGCGTCTGACAGCTTGCCCGTCCGGTGGTCCATGTCCGTGTCGATGATCTCCCGGTACTTCGCATCCCGCGCCGCCTCGAGCGCAGCCCGGCCGTCGTCGCGTGCCTCCTTCGTCGCGACCGCCTCCCTCAGCGGACGCCCGACGATCCACACGACCCCACCCAGCAGCACGAACACGACGAGCACTCCGACCGCCGTCACCCGACTACGCCTGCTGGAGGTCGCGCCCGACGTGCGCCAGGTAACGCGCCCGGACCCGCTGACCACCGGTCGGCCAGATCGCCGTCAGCCCGCCCGCGAAGACGATGAACCCGCCGAACCAGATCCACGTCACCAGGGGTGAGTTCATCAGGTGGAACGACGCCGTCGGCGACGACCGGACATAGTGCTCGCCGATCGCCGCCAGGACGAGGAACGCGAACTCCGGATGCGACGCCGGGACGACCGCGTTGCCCTTCGTGATCAGCGGCTGGAGCGGGTCGATGTTCGGTTGGATCGCCGTCCAGATGTCCCGCCGCAAACCCGCCTGAAGTCCGACGTGGGCCGTCGTCTCCCCGCCGATCAGGCTGCCGACCGGCCCCTGGCTGTCGTCCGGCGCCGGATAGTAACCCGCGCTCGGCCGCAGCACGGCGACCCGGTGGCCGTTCTTCGTGACGTCCATCACCGCCCCCAGCGTGAGGATCGCCCCCGTGCTGTTCGGGTCGGTCACGACCGACTCGGTCGCCTTTACGTACGTGTACCGGTAGTCGCCGACCTTCGTGCTCTGACCCGGCTTCAGGCTGACGTCCTTGACGTGCTGGAACGCCGTCGACGCCGCCACGCCAACGAACAGGACGGCGACGCCGATGTGGACCGTGTACCCGCCGTACCGCCGGCGGTTGCGCCGGATCAGCGAGACCAGGGCGACCGGCGGCGACTCGCTCGACATCGCCCGCCGGGCGCCGACCCCCCGCCAGAACTCCTGGCCGACGCTGCCGAAGACGAAGGCCGCGCAGCAGAACATCCCGATCGCGTAAGGCTTGTGGGCGACGTGCGTCGCCCCGAGCAGGACGACCAGCGTGCCGAGCGCGGCCAGCAGCGGGACGCGGAAGTTCCGCCGGGCGTTGGCCGGTGTCGCCCGCCGCCAGGCGATCACCGGTCCGACCCCCGACAGCAGGACCAGGATCAACGCGAGCGGGACCGTGTACTGGGCGAACCACGGCGGTCCGACGGCCGCCTTCGACCCGGTCAGAGCCTGCGAGATCAGCGGGAAGAAGGTGCCCCAGAAGATCACGAAGCACAGACCGACGAGGACCAGGTTGTTGAGCAGGAAGATCGACTCGCGCGACAGCAGCGAGT
>DATAUX010000251.1:0-17373 GCA_036268015.1 Solirubrobacteraceae bacterium
ACCTCGCCGAGTTGCTCGTCCGCATCGACGAACACGAAGCTCAAGCGGCGCTCGTTCAACCAAGCACGCTCGAGCGTGGGCCGCCCGCGCTCGCCATCGCCGCCTGAACCCGACCAAACTTACGGCGGGCAGCACTAAGCCACCTGCCGGCCGTCCCGGCGATCGTCTCGCGCCGCGCCTGGGACCCGCCCGGCCGGATCAGATCGTCCGCAGGATCAGCTCGATCGACTCGGCGATGTCCGCGCCGGCTTCGAGGACGTGGCAGCTGACCTGGCCGACGAGCGCGGCGAACGTCCGCAGCTGGGCCTGCGCGTCCGCCGGCTCGGTCAGCAGGACGTCGGGAACGAGACGGACGAGCGCGTCTCCCGGGTCGAGCCCGACGATCCGGCTCGACCCGTCGTCGACAAGCTCGGGGAAGATCAGGACCGCGGGCACGCAGCGCCCGACCTCGACCCCCGGGTAGACCGACTGGATCCTGATCAGGCGCTTCGAGAACCCGGCGACCACCGGCCGGTCGACGAGTCCCCCCAGCTCGGGAAACAGCTCGGCCGTCCGCCGGGTCACGCCGATCGCGTCGGGGAAGGCGAGCGCCTCGACGGCTTCGGGAGTCGGCTCGAGGTAGACCATGTCGTCGGCGAGAAATGACAGTCCCGCCCGCACGAGCCCGAGCGCCAGGGTCGACTTGCCGGCGCCGCTCGGACCCGCCAGCAGCAGCCCGCGTCCGCCGCGAGCCAGACACGCCGCATGCAGGTTGAAGCGGCCACGACGCTTGAACAGCTCGATCAGGCAGATCGTCGTCACCGCGTGGGCCGCCAGGTACAGCCGGCGACCCGCGTACTCGCTCGACTCGATCGACGCCAGACCCGCAGCCGGCCTGCACCGCAGGCCGACCCCGTCGACGTCGGCATGGATCGTGTCCGCCCCGGCCGCGTAGAGGATCTCGCCGCCCGGCGTGTCGTAGACCGGGCGGCTCGGGCCCGTCACGTCCGCCAGGCGGCTCGGGCCGCCGTCGCCCGCGACGAGGAACTCGATGCGAAGCTCGGGCGGCCGGTCGAGCCGGCGGCGAAAGCTCGCCAGCCGACGGTCGATCGCCTCGCCGACGGCCGCGTCCTCCGAGCTGAGGACGAGGCCGGTCCCGTGGATCGCGTACGTCCGCTCGACCGCCTCGATCGCCGTGGACACCCTCAGCCGACTGGCCGCGGCAGACGGTAGGTCTCCGTGAAGCGGGCCCGCGGGTCGGCCGGCTCGAGGAAGGGCTCCCCGTCGCGCACCAGCCAGCAGTGGCCGTCGGCCGGCTCGGCGGCCGGGTCGACGCCGAAACACAGCTCGACGGCGACGCCCCGCCGGCGCAGGAACCACAGCAGGGTCACGCCGCGCGTCAGGCACCCGGACCCGACGACCGGCCGAAAGGCACGATGGGCGAGCCCGATCAGCTCGGGAAGGCGGTCGACCCGATCGACGCCGGACCTCGACCCGTCGCCCGGCGCGCGGCCGATCACGGCCGCAAGGACGGGCAGTGGAAGGCGCACGAGCAGCGGCACGCAGGCGGCAAACGCGCTGATCCGAGCGAACAGGACGACCTCGCCGGGGCCCTGGAGCTCGCCGACTGCCTGGACGCGTCTAGGCAGTCGCGACAAGCAGCCGCTCGCTGCGCAGCTCGCCGACGAACTCGAGCACGTCCGCCTCGACCTGTTCGACCGGCGCGTCGAACTCGGCGCAGACCGCGGCCACGATGTCGCCCACCGACCGCTCGCCGTCGCACAGCTCCCAGACCCTCGCGCCGACCTCCCTGAGCGCGTAGTAGCCGCCGTCCTCCGGGCGCAGCAGAACCGTCTGACCCTTCGCGTCCTGGGCCAGGATGTCCTCCCGCCGGCGGGGCACCGCGCCGAGTCCGCTCATCCGCGCGGTCTCCCGTCCGCAGAGCGAAGGCCGTACATGCGGCCAGTCTAGCCCCGGGGATGCCCGGGTCGGAGCTCGCCGCGGTCGGCCTCGCGATCCGTGCCGACCGGCGCCGACCCGAGCGGGCTCACGACCCTGCCGGCCCGACCCGCTCGGCCGCCTCCAGCGCGCGGATCTGGCCGTCGAGCAGGTAGTCGGCGACCAGCGAGCCCGGCTTCCGGACCGCCGCCCGCACCTGCGGCAGCTGGCCGCGCGCCCGGCGCACGTAGGCCCGCGCCAGCTCGAGCGCCCCGGCCTCCGGGCGGGCGTCCCAGCCGTTGACGAGCGTCGAGCGCGGCGGAGCGACCAGCCAGCCGAGCCTGCGGACGGGAAACTGCCGTCCGGTGCGCAGCACCCGCAGCTCGACCAGCCTGCGGCCGACCCGCGGATCGAAACCCGGGTGGCGCAGCCCGCCGGTCGCGGCTTCGGGAATCGGGATCCCCAGCTCGCGCGCTGCGAACAGCGCGAGGAAGACGCGTGTCTGGAGGCGATATCCGCGGACGATCGACGCGACCGCGTCCCAGTCGATCCGCTCACGCTCGACGATCCGGGCGATGTCGCAGATCTGGCCGAGCGCTCCGTGCTGGCTGCCACTCCGATTGCGCGTGAAGTGGAAGCACGCGTGGATCAGGAGATCCTCGGCCGAAGGCAGCAGATGCGCCCGGCCCCGCCCGGGTCGGGCCCGGTCCCAGATGTCGCTGACGTCGAAGTACGCACGCTCCGCCCCGATCCCGATGTGGTGGTGGAGCTCGACCGCCGTGACCCCGTCGTCGGCGACGAGCGCCGGATCGTGCAGGTGGTTCGCGCGCATCCACGCGGACGTGCTCCGCGGGTCGAGCGCCGGCGCCGGGTGAAAGCCGAGCCGGCCGACCGCCGTGTTGGCGCCATCCAGCGTCTCGGCCGGGACGAGGACGTCGATGTCGCGCATCTCCCGGACCGCCGGATCCGGGTAGACCGCCTCGATCAGGGCGGCGCCCTTCAACGTCATCGCCGGGATCCCGGCCGCCGCGAGCGCGTCGCAGATCCGCTCGACCGACGCGCGGATGTGGAGGTTGCGCGCGGCGTTCGCGACGTAGGACTCCTCCAGTCCGGCGAGCACCTCCGCCGGCGCGCCGCCGTGCTCGGCCACGTGCGCGTAGACGAGCGGCTCGAGGCGGTGCCAGGCGGCCGCCTCGACGGCGAGTCTCCACTGCCCGCCGTCCAGGGGCCGGCGATCGCCGGACCCGGACGGGATCCCGCGCACGGCGTCCAGGAGCACGGTGTACTCCGGCGCCAGCCGGACCGTCGCGGCCGAGCCGACCGATCGAATCCTCGCCGTCGCGCCCACCGCTAGGCGTCGAGCTGATCGACCCGGCAGTCGGCCGGCGGCTTGTCGTCGCGCCAGCGCAGGACCTTCGCCCCGTGGCGGATCCGTCCGTCGGACGCGTGATCGAAGCGGACCTCCACGACCAGCTCCGGACGGAGGGCGACCCACTCGAGGTCGCGCCCGCCGGTCCACCGCGACGGGTCGCCCGACCCCCGCTCGCCCGTCTCGTACGGCCCGAGCCTCCCCACCAGGTCGCGTTTCTCCTGGGCCTTGAAGCCCGACGAATGGCCGACCTCCCGCAGCCGCCCGGCGTCGTCGTAGGCCCCGAGGATGAGCGCGCCGACCGTGCCCTCGGCCTTGCCCGGCCGCCAGCCCATCACCACCGCGTCCAACGTCCGGACCCGCTTGATCTTGAACATGCCCAGCCGTTCCCCCGGCCGGTAGGGCGCCTGCGTCTGCTTGGCGATCACGCCCTCCGCGCTACGCAGCCACTGCTCCGCGTCGGCCGCGCTGCGGACGACCGGCGTCAACTCGGCCGCGCCCAACTCGCGTGCTTCCAGACGCGTCCGCCGAGCCTGCCACGACTGCTCCAGAAGAATCTCGTCGTCCTCGGCCAACAGGTCGAAAGCGATGTACGTCGCCGGCGTCTCGGCGGCCAGGCGCGCGATCCGCGAAGCGGCCGGATGGATTCGCTGGCCGAGCAGGTTGAACTCCTCGCCCCCGCCCGCCGCCTGGATCACGATCTCCCCGTCGAGCACGTACCGTCCGGCCGGGAAGGTCAGCTCCGGGAAGTACCGCGTCAGCGGCTTGCCGTTGCGCGACTGCAGGACGACCTCCTCGCCATCGACGAAGGCCACCGCCCGGAACCCGTCGTACTTCGGTTCGTACGCCCACCCGTCGCCCTCCGGAAGGGCCGCCGCCGGCTTGGCGAGCTGGGGCGCGACAGGCGGGCTCAATGGCAATCCCATGGAAGCCCAGCCTAGCCTCACCGGCGGCCAGGCCGGCCGGCCGGCCGTCCGCCCCCGGTAGGATGGGTCCACCGTGGCCGATCAGGTGACCGTCGCCGAGGAGGAGTACCTCCAGACCCTGTATTGGCTGCACGAGGCCGGTCTCGCGATGACCGGCGCCAACGTCGCCCGCGCGATGCAGCTCTCCGCACCCACCGTCCACGAGATGGTCGGACGGCTCGAGCGCGACGGGTACATCACCCGCTCCGCTTCCAAGGCGATCAGCTTCACCGAGCTGGGCGCCGACCACGCCGGCGTGATCGTCCGCCGTCACCGTCTGATCGAGCGCTTCCTCACCGACGTCCTCGGGATCCCCTGGGACGAGGTCCACGAGGAGGCCGAGCGCCTCGAGCACGCGATGTCCCCGGTTCTCGAAGAGCGCATGCTCGCCGCGATCGGCGACGCCAAGACCTGCCCCCATGGCCACCCGATCATCGCCGGCGCCCGGATCGAGGGCGTCCCGCTCGCCGATGTCGAGGTTGGCGCCCACGTCCGGATCCTCCGTTTCGAGAACGAGGCCGAGGATCTGCTCCACTATCTCAAGGCCTCGGGGATCGAGCCGAACCTCGAGGTCACGCTCGACTCCTCGGAGCCCGACGAGGTCGTCCTCGTCGGACCCACCGGCCGGTACGTCGTCACCCGCAGCGTCGCCGAGACCGTCTCCGTGCTCGCGGATCCGTCCCCACCTCCGCGCGTTGCCCTACCCGAGCAGCTCGTCCTCGGCAAGGATCGCTACGGCCGCTGACCGGCCGGGCGGGCGTGCGGGGTCGGGACAGGACCCGGGGACACCGCTCAGACCGCGGCGCCCTCGAGCGACCGGGCGGCCTCCCCGATCCGGGTCACACCCTCGTCGATCTGGGCCGGCGTCACGCCGGAGTAGGCAAGCCGGATCGCGTCCGACCCGCCGTCGAGCATGAAGTCGGTGCCCGGGAGGATGACGACGCCCCGCTCGGCGCAGGCCGCGACCAGGGCGCCGGCGTCGATCTCGGCCGGCAGCGTGACCCACATGAAGTAGCCGCCCTCCGGCTTGACGAAGCTCGCTCCCGGAAGCTCGCGCTCGAGCGCCGCGCCGAGTGCGTCGACCCGCTCGCTCAGCGCGGCCTTGACAGTCTCGATCGACCTCTCGAGCGCGCCCGAGAGGCAGAACTGGTGGACGATCGACTGGGCGACCATGTTCGGCGAGATGTAGGTGCTCGTCGCCCGCTTGGCGATCTTCGCGATCATCGCCGCCTCTCCCACGAGGTAGCCCACCCGGATGCCCGGGCAGACGGTCTTCGAGAAGGAGCACGCGTAGACGACGTGGCCGCCGTCGTCGAGCGAGAGCATCGACGGGACGTTCTCGCCGCTGAAGCGCAGCGAGACGTACGGGTCGTCTTCGAAGATCAGGAAGTCGTGCTCCTCGGCCAGCGCGAGGAGCTCCTGCCGCTTGGGCAGCGACAGCGTGTACCCGGCCGGGTTCTGGAAGGTCGGGATGATGTGGGCCAGCGACGGCTTGGCGCCCCCGGCGATCAGCTCGGCCAGCGCCTTCGTATCGATCCCGTCCGGCTCGAGCGCGACCGCGTGGATCTTTGCGCCGCGCAGGCCGAGGCCCAGCAGTGTCCGATCGTAGGTCGGACGCTCGACGACGACCTCCTTGCCGGGGCCGACCAGCTCGTCGAAGAGGAACGCGTCGGCCTGCATCGACCCGTTCGTGACCAGAACCTGGGCCTCGTCGACCCCGTGACGCTCGGCGATCCACCGGCGGAGCGGGACGTAGCCGATCGACGTCCCGTACGCCGTCGCTCCGGCCGGATCCTCGGCGAACGCGCGCGTCGCGGCCGCGCTGAGGCCCTCGACGTCGATGATGTCGAGCGACGGCGCGCCCCGGGCGAAGGAGATCGCAGGCGATGGCATGTATCGAAGCTTAACGCGTCGGATCTCCGACGCGAGTCCCCGGCCCCCGCCCCAGCGCCGCCGCGCCCGATCCCTCGACCTCGACGTCCTGCTCTGTCGGCTGGCCACCGACCAGCGCACCGGCGGCGAACACGTCCGCCTCCTCGCGGCCTGCAAGTAGGTCGGGCCGCCCCGGCGGGGACCCGGCCGGGCCGCGCTCGCAGATAGCTTCCGCACGTGGACCGCTCCTCGGACATGAACGGCGGCCGTGCGCTGGCTCGTGTCAACGTCGCGGCGGTCGGGCCCAACGTTGCGCGGCTCGTCCGACGTCTCGGCGTCGGCGTGGAGATGTGCGCTGTCGTCAAAGCCGACGCCGACGGCCACGGGGCGGTCCGAGTGGCCCGAACGGCGCTGGAGTGCGGAGCGACCCGCCCCGCGGTCTCGACCGCGCTCGAAGCCAAGCAGCTCCGCGCCGCCGGGATCGAAGCGTCGCTGCTCGTGATCGGTCTCCTGTCGCCTGCCGAGCACCGGGATGGGAAATATCGGTCTCCGCGGGCTCGGAGGTCGATGCGCTGACCGACCAGTTGGACGACCCCACGTTCTCGCGACACCTCAGACGATTCGAGGCCTGGACGCGGCCGGTCAAGCATCCCACCCGTCACTGATCCTCCACGCGGCGAACAGTCCCGCAGCGCTCCGCGACGAGGCGGCACACTTCGACATGGTGCGAGTCGGAGCCGCGATCCACGGGCTCGACCCGTTCGGCGAGGATCCGGCCCTGCGCGACCTGGAACCGGCGCTCGAGCTGTCCACGTACGTTGCGTCAATACGAGCCGACGCCCGCGGCGAGCGCATCGGCTACGGCGGGCGTCTTGTCGCGAGCGCGTCCACCCATATCGCCACCCTCCCGATCGGGTACGGCGACTCACTGCCCCGACCGCTGACCAACAACGCCCAGCTGCTCGTCCGGGGCACCCGTCTGCCGCTCGTAGGCACCGTCGCCATCGACGCTGTCACGCTTGGCGTCGGCACGCCTCCGGTAGCCGCCGTCGGCGATCGCGCCGCCTTGATCGGGAGTCAAGGCGGTGAGCGGATCACGGCCGACGAAGTCGCGCGCCGACTGGGCACGGTCAATGCCGAGATCACGTGCGGGCTATCGCCTCGGGTGCCGCGCGTCTACCACAGCGATGGGCACCCGGCATAGACCCACGAACAGCCAGCGGCAAGACCGGCGTGAGCTCGCTGGGGTGTCTCGTCCAGCGCCTTGATTCCCGGTACACGACGGATTCCGCTTGAGGTCGTGCCGGACCCCGGTGCTGCGGCTGGCTGGGCGAGCAGCCGGCCGGCCGCGTCGGAGGAGCGATGCCCCGTCATGCGCGTTGCAGACGCGGTGGCGGTGGTCAGTAGTAGTGCGGGTGGTACGGGGCGATCGTGAACGAAGTGGCACCCGTGTTGAGCCCGCTGCTGCTGGTGGAGTAGCCAGGGCCCGTATGAGAGCTCGAGCCAAGGTTGCTGTAGGCCTCGCCCTGGTACCGGTTCTCGCCGAGGTCGCTGCCACCCGCGTAATTCCCGGCGCGGTTCTCGTAGCCCGCCGTCCCATCGTAGGCCTGTGAAGATCCGCCGACGGCGGATTGGCCGCCGGTCGCCTGAACCCCGCCCGCGTTATACGTGTTCGCACTCGAGCTCCCGCTGGATGAGGCTGAAACGGAGCCCCCGGCCGAGCTCGCGGAGCCGGAGTTGCTCGCGTTCGACCCTGAGGACGCTGCGCGCCCGACCTTGGGCCCGCGAGCCCGACTCCGCGCCTGCGCCTGCGCCGGGACCGCGATCAGCCCAGCGGTCAGCGTCGCGACTCCAAGACATCTTGCGATCCGCGCGCTACCGGCTAACCGCATGGTGGATCCTCCGACTCGCTGGCCACGCGCAGTCCGCGGCGACCTCAAACGAAACGAGCCTATCCCAGCCACGAAGTGAGCGCAAGCTGCGGGCAGCCCGGTCACTCGATCACGCCGCCGCGCATCCTCACGAGCCAGGATCTCGGACCGAACGGCGACGCGGCGGAAAGGATGACGGGATGTCGGCGCCCATCATCACCAACGCTCTTAACAGTAGGTCGGTGGTCGCCTTTTGCCGTCACATTGTCATCTCGGTTTGGGAGCCTCGCCGCAGCCCGTCGATGATCAGCCGGGCCAGACGGCGGGCTCGGCGTTCCCATTCGGGATCGTGGGTGTCGTCTGTGCGCCAGATCCCGGTGCTGGCTCGCAGGAGATCCTCGGCGTCGACATCGTCGCGCAGCGAGTGATCACGGACGCCGGCCGCGAGGATCGTCGCCAGCGCCTTGGTCACCTCCGCGCGTGCGCTGGGAACGGGTCCGGAGCCGGGCGCGTGGAGGAGTTCGTACATGGCGTGCTTGGTACG
Organism: Solirubrobacteraceae bacterium; assembly: GCA_036268015.1. Classification (GTDB taxonomy): domain Bacteria; phylum Actinomycetota; class Thermoleophilia; order Solirubrobacterales; family Solirubrobacteraceae; genus Palsa-513. The sequence goes on from DATAUX010000251.1 coordinate 8,539, forward strand.
CGTGAACGCGATGAACCGCTCGAACCATCCGGCCAGTGCGTCGGCGGCCGTTCGGCCTGCGAGCAGGGAGTCCGTCTCTCCCAGCTGAGCGATCTCGTCGGCGTACACGGCGGCCACGAGCATCTCGCGCGTTGCGAAGTTGCGATACAGGGTGCCGACGCCGACACCGGCGTGGTCGGCTACTGCGCGCATCGACGGATCCGCTGCGCCGTGAGCGAAGAGTACCCGGCCGCTCTCGATCAGGGCCAGGCGGTTGCGATCGGCGTCGGCCCGCATGACCACAGCCTACAAGCGGAACGTGCGTCCGCTATTGTGGGACCTAAACGGACGAGTGTTCCGCATCGTATCGACCATTTGACCGGAAGGCACGCCATGGCCAACGCCTCACCACCGCTGACGACGCCATTCGACGACCACTCGACGGCCGAAGAGGTGCTCACCGATGTCGATCTCTCCGGCCGCCGGGCGATCGTGACCGGTGCCTCGTCGGGCATCGGGAAAGAGACCGCCCGCGTACTGGCGCTGAGGGGCGCGGCGGTCACTATGACCGCGCGAGACCTGGCCGCCGGCGAGACCGCCGCGGCCGAGATCCGCCAGAGCACGGGCAACCGGGCCGTGGACGTACGCCGACTCGAGCTGGCCGACCCGTCATCGGTGGTCGCGTTCGTCGATCGCTGGGACGGACCGCTCGACATTCTCGTCAACAACGCCGGCGTGATGGCGATCCCCGAACGCTCCCTGACGCCCAGCGGCCACGAGCTGCACTTCGCCACCAACCATCTCGGTCACTTCGCCCTGGCGACCGGTCTCGCCAGCGCGCTGCGTGCGTCCGGCGACGCGAGGATCGTCTCCGTCTCCTCCTCGGCCAACCTCCGCTGCCCGGTCCTCTTCGACGACCTGACGTTCGCCTTCGTCGCCTACGACCCGTTCGCCGCCTACGGCCAGTCCAAGACGGCCAACGTGCTGTTCGCCGTCGAGGCCGACCGGCGCTGGGCCCGCGACGGGATCCGCGCCAACGCGCTCATGCCCGGAGGGATCGCGACCAACCTCCAGCGTCACATCGACCCCGAAGCACTCGCCGAAGCTCGCCGCCAGGCCGGAGCGTCCACCGACCTCAAGACGATCGCCCAAGGCGCCGCGACCTCCGTCCTGGCCGCGGCCTCGCCGCTGCTGCGGGGCGTCGGCGGACGCTATCTCGAGGACAACCGGGAAGCGAGGACGATCGCTTCGCGAGCCGACAGCGACGGCCGCCACGGCGTCGCTCCGTACGCCCTCGACCCTGACAACGCCCAGCGACTCTGGGACACCTCTGAGCGACTCCTCGCCGCGCATCGGCCCTGAGCCCAGGCGCTGGTCTGGTCTGGGTTTCGCTGCGTATGCGCTGTCGTCACGCGCGGGCGCCTTCGGGCCACCCGAGACTCGCGTCGTAAGCAACGTACCTTCGGCCTGCGCGACGTTCGACGACCTTTGTGAAATGTCCGTCGCGAGGGCGGGAGAAGGTCACGCTCGTCGCTACAGGCGTCTCGGTGCCCTGTGCGCAGTTCGGGACGCAGCCTTGAATGTCGCTCGTGCCGTGCCCGACGGCGGTCGTCTGCGTCCATCGGCTCCATCTGATCTTGACGACGATGTTGCCGGCGTCGCCGCTGAAATCGACCTCCCGCGGTTTGATCCCGGAATACGACCCGGCGATCAGTCTGGGAAGGCGCTGTGCCCCTTGGGCCGGAGCAGGGATTCCTTCTGCAATCAAGACCCCCGCAGCGCTCGCCAGTCCCAGCGCGATCGCGGTTGTATGGCATCGCATGTCTTGAGCCTTCCTGTAGAGACGGACGGACGGTCGTCGGTGGGCTGGTGAGGAGCGTCGAGTGCACGACCGGGCGCTCGCGACGGGCCGAGCCGGCCAACTCGAGCCGGTACGGTCTTTCGATCGGCCCGCTGGCCGCCCAACCCAACAATCGGGGTACTCATGATCATGCCTGGTGCAAGTCGTCCGCTCGCCGGCCATCGGCGCGCGTGGGCGCTCGCCGGCGCGGTGCTCGCGCTGCTGTTCTGCTGGGCGTCCACCGCCCGGGCCGCCTCGGTCTCGCTGTGCGTGTCCGGGACCGCCGGCGCCCCGGTGACCTCCGGTGCGTGCACCGGCACGGGCACGTCGGTCGCCCTGCCGGCGGCCGCGGCCGATCAGCAGACGCTCCTCTCGATCCTCCCGTACGTGTCGTACTCGGCCACCGGGATCGACGGCAAGCCGACGATCAGGATCTCGGGCGCGAACGTCCAGGTCGTCGACGGGGCCGGTTCGACGAGCACGGTCAACGGGACCGGCAATCTCGTGGTCGGCTACGACGAGACGCCCGGCACGCAGACCGGGTCGCACGATCTGATCCTCGGCGAGGGCGCGGCGTTCACCGGCTACTCGGAGCTCGTCGCCGGTCTCGACGACACCGCGACCGGCCCGTACACGGCCGCGCTCGGCTACGCGAACACGGCGACCGGGTCCTACGCGACGGTCACCGGCGGCGGTCGGAACGTCGCGAGCGGGACGGCATCCGCGGTCTCCGGCGGCGACGAGAATGTCGCCAGCGGCGGCGAGAGCGCCGTCTCGGGCGGCTTCGTGAACACCGCGAAGGCAGCCTTCGGCGCCGTCTCCGGCGGCTGCTCGAACCTCGCGGGGACCGGCAGCGTGACGATCAACACCGACTGCAACAACATCTCCGGGTTCCTCGGCGACTTCGTGACCGTCGGCGGCGGCGAGGGCGAGATCGCCGCGGGCACCGGTTCCGCGGCCACCGGCGGCTACGCGAATGTCACCGAGGGCTGGGCCGCCAGCGTGTCCGCCGGCGTCTTCGGCCGGTCCACCGGCCCGGGCGCAGCGGTCACCGGCGGATCCGGAAACATCGCCAGTGGCGTGGACAGCGCGGTCGCCGGTGGTGAGTTGAATCTCGCCGCCGACCCGTACTCGGCGCTCGCCGGCGGGTGTCAGAACGTGCTCGGGACCGCCGGCATGCTGACGGGAACGTGCAGCACGACCGGGCTGGAGTCGATCGCCGGCGGCAAGGGCAACGCCGCCTCCGGCCTGGACGGGTCGATCGCGGGTGGCACCGGGAACAAGGTCTCCGGTCAGAACAGCTCGATCGCCGGCGGCTCGGGCAACACCGTCAGCAGCAGCCAGAGCGCCCTGCTCGGCGGTCAGGGCGAGACGTTGGCGACGAACTTCGACAGCGAGGCCGGTCCGACGGTCTTCGGCCCGTAGGTACGGTCTCCGGCGGCGGCCCCCGCGCCAGGCGGTGGCGCGGGCCCCGCCTCAGCTGCCGAGCAGTTCGACGACGATCTCGGCGACCTCGGTCGGTGTCCGTCCGACCCGCACGCCGCTGGCCTCGAGCGCCTCGGCCTTGGCCTTGGCGGTCCCCTTCGATCCGGTGACGATCGCCCCGGCGTGGCCCATCGTCCGGCCGGCCGGAGCGGTGAACCCGGCGATGTAGGCGACGACGGGCTTGGTCACGCGCGCCTCGATGTACTTGGCCGCCTCCTCCTCGGAGTCGCCGCCGATCTCACCGGACATCACGATCAGGTCGGTCTCGGGGTCTGCCTCGAAGAGGCCGAGGATGTCGACGAAACTCGACCCGGGGACCGGGTCGCCGCCGATCCCGACGATCGTCGAGTTGCCGAGGCCCCGGCTGGCCAGCTCGTTGCCGACCTGGTAGGTCAGTGTTCCCGACCGTGAGACGACGCCGACGTTGCCGGGCCGGAAGAACGACGCCGGGATGATCCCGGCGTTTGCCTTGCCGGGCGAGAGCACGCCCGGGCAGTTCGGGCCGATCAGCCGGACGCCGGGCGTCCGCTTGAGCTGGGTGTAGACGCGGAGCTCGTCGTGGGCGGGGATTCCCTCGGTGATCGCCATGATCGTCGCGACGCCGGCGTCGGCCGCTTCGAGGATCGAGTCGGCGGCGAAGCGGGCGGGGACGAAGATCGTCGCCGCGTTGCACGCGGTCTCGCGAATCGCCTCGGCGAACGTGTCGTAGACGGGGATGCCGTCGACGTCGAGGCCGCCTTTCCCGGGCGTCACGCCGGCGACGACGTTCGTCCCGTAGGCGCGGTTGTTCAACGTATGGAAGCGGCCCTCGCTGCCGGTGATGCCGGCCACGCAGAGCCGGGTACCGGTGTCGAGGATCACGCTCATGCCGGGCTCGTCCGGGCCGCGAGCCCGACGACGAGCTCGGCGGCCTCGTCCATCGTCTCGGCTGTGTGGAGATTGGGCAGAGCGGAGGCGGCGAGCAGGGCGCGGCCCTCGGCCCCGTTGGTTCCGTCGAGGCGGACGACGAAGGGGACGTCGGGCTCGAGGGCGGCGAACGCGCCGATCAGTCCGCGGGCGACCTCGTCGCAGCGCGTGATCCCGCCGAAGATGTTGAACAGGACGGCCTTGACACGCTCGTTGGAGAGGATCACCTCGACCGCGGCCTTGATCGCCTCGGCCTTCGAGCCGCCGCCGGCGTCGAGGAAGTTGGCCGGCGCGCCGCCGTGGAGGGCGACGAGGTCGAGCGTCGACATGACGAGGCCGGCGCCGTTGCCGAGGATGCCGATGTCCCCGTCGAGCTTGACGTAGGTCAGGCCGCGGGACCTGGCCATCCGCTCCTGCGGATCGTCGTCGGTCGCGTCGCGCAGGGCGGCGTTCTCCGGGTGGCGGAAGAGGGCGTTGTCGTCGAGCGTGACCTTGGCGTCCAATGCGACGAGCTCGCGCCCTCCCGCGACGCCGGCGGCCCCCGGGGTCACGACCAGGGGGTTGACCTCGACGAGGGACGCCTCCTCGCCGACGAAGGTCGCGTACAGCTTGGCGAGGAAGCCGCCGACCCGGCCGACGAGATCGACGGGAATGCCGGCGTCGAAGGCGAGCCGGCGGCCGTGGAAGGCCTGGAAGCCGAGCAGCGGGTCGACGTGGAGCGTTGCCAGGGCGTCGGGATCCTCGTCGGCGACCGTTTCGATGTCGACGCCGCCGTGCCGGGACAGCATCACCAGGGGGGCCTTCGCCCGGCGGTCGAAGACGACCGACGCGTAGTACTCCTCGGCGATTTCGAGGGCTACGCCGACCCACAGCTCGCGGACCGTGCATCCCTTGATCTCCATGCCGAGGATCGCGGTCGCGTGCTGGCGGACCTCGGCCGCGTTGCCGGCGACCTTGATCCCTCCGGCCTTGCCCCGGCCGCCGGCGCGAACCTGGGCCTTGACCACGACCGGATAGCCGCTTTCGTCGGCCGTGGCGACCGCATCGTCTACCGTAGTCACGGCAGCCCCCGACTGCATCGGAATCCCGTGACGAGCGAGCAGTTGCTTGCCCTGGTACTCGAGGAGATCCATCGGTGGACGCGGACTCTAATAGAGGTTCATAATTGCGGGGTCTCCGCTTAATGCCGATAAAGGATTGACTGCCTTCCCATGCCCCTCCCTGCGAAGCCGACCTTCGTCACCTTCGATGTCTACGGAACCCTGATCGATTGGGAGACGGGCATCTGGGACGCGTTCGCGGCCGAGGCCCAGCGGGACGGCTTCACGATCGCGCGCGACGAGCTGATCCCGATGTTCCACGAGATCGAGCGGGAGATCCAGTCGGGGTCCTACGAGCTCTATGCCGAGGTCCTGCGGCGGACGGCGGTCGAGATCTCCAAGCGCCTGGGCTGGCCGCTCGAGCCGTCGCGATCGGGTTTCCTGCCGGACTCGGTCCAGCGGTGGGCTCCGTTCAAGGAGACGCGGGTCCAGCTGGAGAAGCTCGGCAAGAAGTACAGCCTCGGCCTGATCGCGAACATCGACGACAAGCTGCTCGGCCAGACCCGCCGGCACATCCACACGGACTTCGATCTCGTCGTGACCGCCCAGCAGGTCCGCGCGTACAAGCCGGAGCCGGCCCACTTCACCGAGTGCGCGAGGCGGGTCGGGGGGAAGAAGGGTTGGGTCCATATCGCGTCGAGCTACTACCACGATGTCGAGCCGTGCCTGAAGGCGAAGATCCCGGTGATCTGGGTCAACCGCAAGAAGGAGACGCTCGAGACCGGGCAGAAGAAGCCGACGGCCGAGGTCCCGACGCTCCGCGAGGCGGCCAAGCTGCTCGGGATCGCCTAGCCGGCCGAGGGCGCCGGCGGCGATGCGGGCGGTCAGCGTCCATCCGGACGTCATCGTCCTGACGAGCCGGGTCTGGCAGACGACCTGCACGATCGTCCGCGGTGGCGACGAGGCGTTCGTGATCGACTCGCTGGTCTATCCCGACGAGCTCGAGCTCCTGCCGGCGATCCTCCAGCAGGCCGGCTTTCGGTTCACCGGCCTGCTGGCGACTCACGGCGACTGGGATCATCTGCTCGGCCGCCTGGCGTTTCCGGACGCGGCGCTCGGCGTCAGCGAGACGACGGCCGCACGCCTGCGGGGGACGCCGGCCGAGGCCCAGCGCGAGCTGCGGGATTTCGACGACCAGCACTACGTCGTCCGTCCCCGGCCCCTGGCACTCGGCCAGATCGAGGCGCTCCCGGTGCCTGGCTTCTGCGGGCTGGGAGATCGTGAGATGGAGCTCCATCCGGCGGACGGACATACGGACGACGGGATGGCCGTGTTCGCCGAGTGGGCGGGGGTCCTGATCTGCGGGGACTATGTCTCGCCGGTCGAGATCCCGATCATTCGCGGGTCGCCGACTGCTTATCTGGCCACGCTCGGCAGGCTCGGGCAGCTCGTGGAGCGTGCGGAGTGGGTGATCCCCGGGCACGGCGAGCCACTCGGGCGGGTTCGGGCGGGCGAGATCGTTCGCGATCACGTCGACTACGTCGAGGCGATGATCGCCGACCCGCTGGCCGTCAGGCCGGCGTTCGCCCGGGGCCGACCCGCGCAGCGCCGGCTGCACGCGGAGAACGTCGAGCGGTTGGTCGGTCGGCGGGAAGGCTCGTGAGGGCGGCGCATGGGTGGGTGGCTGCCACCTCGAAGACCCCTGGGTGGATGTGGGTTCATCCCCGGGAGGACTGTGCGCGGGCGGCCGGACGGGCGATCGTGGATGGCGAGATCAAACTCGACCATCAAAGGAGCAGAGAGCAATGAAGATGACCAGGACGCGGGCGACGGTCGCTGCGGTCGCCGCATCGGTCGGCCTTGCCGCGGCGGCGGTTCCCGCCGTTTCGCAGGCTATGCCGCCGCAGGGCGGCGGGGCTGGCTGCCGGTACATGGGCTATCAGTTCGAGAACGGCACAGCGATCGCCTACGACGGCATCATTCTGGCCTGCCAGCAGGGTCAGGTCCGTTCGATCGGGTATGTGTGAGCCCGAGCACTCGGTCAGCGTGACCTGTCGGCCCGGTGAAGAGCCCCGTCGGGGCTCTTCACCGTGTTTGTTGTAGGGCTCTCCGTCCCGAGCGGAGGAGGCTTTCCGTCCCCAGCAGCTCAAACGGTCACGGCCGCGCACTCGTAGACCTCGAACCGCGGACGGTGCTCGAGACGTTCGTCGGTCGAGACCGGGTTGCTGTACAACGGGAAGATGCAGGAGCTTCTGGTCGGGGCGGAGGTCGGGGGGTACAGAGTGGAGGAGGTCGCCGGCCGCGGGGGGATGGGCACGGTCTACCGGGCGACTCAGCTCTCGCTCGGGCGGACCGTCGCCCTGAAGGTCATCTCGGCCGCACTGTTCGACGACGCGACGGCCCGCGAGCGCTTCCGCGGCGAGGCATGGATCGCGGCGCGGCTGGACCACCCCAACCTCGTCGATGTGTATGACGCGGGGGAGGTCGACGGTGTCACGTTCATCGCGATGCGTTTCGTCGAGGGACCCGATCTCCGCGAGCTGCTGAGGGCGGCCGACGGGTTGGAGATCGGTCGCGGGCTCGGGTTGCTCGGGCAGGTAGCCGACGCGCTCGACGCCGCTCACGCAGCGGGCCTGGTGCACCGCGACGTGAAGCCGGCGAACATCCTCGTCGGGCCCGGCGACCGGGCCTTCCTGACCGACTTCGGGCTGACTCGCCTGGCGGCGGCGACCGACGGGCCGACGATCTCGGGTGGCTGGGTCGGCAGCCGGGACTTCGTCGCGCCCGAGCAGATTCGCGGGGATCGCCTCAGCGCGGCGACCGACGTCTACTCGCTCGGTTGCGTCCTCTACCAGGTCCTGGCCGGGAGGGTGCCGTTCGAACGGGAGACGGTCGAGGGGTCCGTGTGGGCGCATCTCCATGCTGCGCCACCGGTGCCGTCCCGGCTCGGGCCCGGCCTTCGGCCGTTCGACGCGGTCGTCGCCCGGGCCCTGGCCAAGGACCCGGGACGACGGTATGGGTCGGCCGGTGAGTTGGCGCGGGCCGCGGCGCAGGCCGGAGTTTCGGCCACGTCGCGAGGCTCGGCTGACCGGACGCTCGTCTCGCCGGTCGGGTCGGCGTCTCGTCGGACCGACACGGGTCGGGAGGCTGGGCTTCGCGAGACCGAAGGCGGACCGCGCGGCCGGGCGGTGGGGAGGCCGGCGCGGATCTCGAGCCGGGTGCTCGTCGGCCGGGGCGAGGAGTTGGCCCAGCTCCACCAGACCGTCGACCGGGCGGCTGCCGGCTTCCCGAGCCTGACCTGCATCGCCGGGGAGGCGGGTATCGGCAAGACCCGCCTGGTCGGAGAGCTTGGCTTCGCGGCCAGGACGCGCGGCGTGCGGGTGCTGACGGGCGCGTGCGTCGGTCTCGACAGCTGCGAGATTCCGTACGGCCCGATTCTAGGCGCCCTGCGGGCGTCAGCCGGCGCCGGACTGACGGCGGCATTCGACGGCCTCGAGTCGCGGGCGCACGCGGAGTTGAGTCGGGCGCTGCCCGGGCTCTTCCCCGGGACGAAGGCGGTCGACACCGGCGAGCCGGAGCGCTCGG
>DATAUX010000252.1:0-16722 GCA_036268015.1 Solirubrobacteraceae bacterium
TCAAGGCCGGCACGTACACGTTCTACTGCTCGGTGCCGGGCCATGAGACGGGCGGCATGAAGGGAACGCTGACGGTGACCTCATGACCCCGACCAGGCGAAGGATCCGAGCCGGCGCCGCCGGCGCAGTCGCGATCACCGCGGCGATCGCCGCGATCTTCGGGGCGCAGGCGTTCGGCCGCAGCGTCGCCGCCACCGTCGGCGCCGCGACGAATCCCGCCTTCGGGCCGCGGATCGCGGTCGACCAGCGGGGCCGCACCCTCTACACGCTCAGCCCCGAGACCACCGACCATCTGCTGTGCGTCAGCCGCCGGTGCCTCGCCGCGTGGCCGCCGGCGACGGTCGGCTCCGCGCATGCCAGGCTGACACGCGGCTCGGGGGTGGCCGGCCACCTCGGGATCATCCGCCGCGTGGGCGGCGCGTACCAGCTCACGCTCCGCGGGCGGCCGCTCTACCGCTTCACCGGCGACCGTGCCAAGGGCCAGGCCGACGGCGACGGAATCCACGGCTTCGGCGGCACCTGGCACGTCGTCTCGGCAACCGGCGCCGCGATCACGACGCCCGCGCCGACTCCCGCACCGACGACGACGACGCCCACGACGACGACCCCGACCCCGACCGTGCCCGTGATGACGCCGACCCCGACCCCGGCGCCGAGCCCGGCGCCGACACCGATGACGACGCCGACCACGCCGAGCTACCCCGGCGGCTACACCTACTGACCCTCGACGCCGACCTCCGCCGCGGGAGCGGCCCGAAGGCTCGCTCCCTCCTGCGTCAGCTCCTGCGGCGGGAACTCCCACAGCCCCAGCCCGATCAGCACAGCGGCGACGATCGTGACCAGGGCGAGCGCGGGAATCCTCCCGCCGGCGACGCCGAGCAGCGCGAGGACGGCGATCGCCGTGACCCGCTTGGCGTTCGCCGACCCGATCATCCGCACCCGGAAGAACGTCTCGCCGAGCAGGAACAGGATCGGCCCGCCGAGGACCATCACGACACCGGCCGTCGCGAGCGACCGGCCGGCATGGACGATCAGCAGCTCGTCGCCGACGGCGGTCACGATCACGCCGGCGACGATCGGCAGGTGAAGATAGGTGTACGCGTCCCGGGCCAGGCGGCCCGGATCCTCGCTCTCGGCGATGTGCCGGCGTGAGTGCTCGGCCGTCTCGCCGAAGTACAGCCACCACAGCGCGGCCGTCTCGACGAATGCGGCCGCGAGCGCGAAGACGACCTCGGTGGTCAGGCCGGCCGACGTCGCGCTGGCCCCGGTGACGACGATCGACTCGCCGAGCGCGATGATCACGAAGCCCTGGCAGCGCTCGGCGAAGTGGCCGCCGTCGATCGAGTAGTCGTCGGTGTGCGACACCCCGCGCCCCGGCGTCCGGTAGCCGACCAGCGGCGCGACCAGGTCGACCGCGAGCGCCGGGATCCACAGCCAGAGGCGGCCGTCTCCGCGCAGCAGCGACCCGCCGACCCAGAGCGTCCCGGACGCGCAGCTCCAGACGACGATCCGCTCGAACACCGCCCGCAGGGGTCTCTCGCGCGTCAGGAGCAGCATGCCGGCGAGATTGCGCCCGACCTGGAGCACGACGTAGGCGCCGGCGAACAGCTCGGCGTGCGCGCCGAACGCACCCGGGACGGCGGCCGACATCAGCAGGCTCGCGAGCATCACCCCGATCAGCACGAGCCGGACCCGGTGGGAGCCGGGGTCGAACCAGTTGACCATCCACGTCGTGTAGATCCACGCCCACCAGATCACCAGCAGGAGGAAGGCCGTCCGTCCGGCGCCGGCCCACGAGAGATCGCCGATCAGCAGGTGGGAGAGCTGCGTCACGGCATAGACGTAGACCAGATCGAAGAACAGCTCGACGACGGTCGTCTCCTGCGCGCCGCCGTCGCGCCGTCGCAGGTGGGGCCTCGCCGCCGGCAAGCTCGGGTCCGGCGCGGTGGTCCGGACTAGCCCGCGGCGGCGGCCGCGGCTGCGCCGGCGGCCACGGGGATCGCGCCGCCCGCGACGTGGGCCGGGTCCGTCTTCGCCGGCACCTGCGAGTCAGACGTCCGCGAGCCCGGCTCGACGTCGGCGAGGGCCCGGGCCAGCAGGTGGCGGAGCGTCTTGCGCTCGTCGGCGCTGAGCGCCTGGAGGAGCGCCGCCTCGATCTCCTCCTGGGCCTGCTCGGCCCGGGCGAGGGCCGTCTCGCCGGTCGGCGTGAGCCGGACGAGGTGGCGCCGACGGTCGCCGGGGTCGCGGCGCCGTTCGGCGAGCTCCGCCCCCTCGAGCTCGTTCAGCAGGAGGACGAGATTGCTCGCGTCGATGCAGAGGGCGTCGCCGAGGTCCTGCTGCGGGGCGCACGGGTGGTCGCGCAGATAGCTCAGCGTGACGAAGTGGCGGACCGTCATCCCAAGCAGATCCTCCGAGCTGCGCCGGTAGACCATCTTCGCCAAGCGGGTCAGCAGGGCCAACGATCCCGGGGGTCTTTCGGTGTTCACCATCCGGAAACAATGCTACCAGCGTTGGCGCCGGTGCGGATTCCAACAAAGATCATCTTTGCTACACTGACGATCACCGCGGCAGCAAAGATCTTGGCCGCCGCGACGAATTGCCAGCTACCGCCGGAGTCAATTTGCCTGCTTCGCTCAACACCGCCGCGCCCCAGTCCATCGCAGTGCCGCAGTCCACGGGCGACCGCCGCCGGTGGATCGCGCTCGTCGTCGTCTGCCTCGGGCAGCTGATGTGCGTGCTCGACACGACCGTCGTCAACGTCGCCCTTCCGGCGATCCAGCACGACCTCGACTTCACCCAGTCGAGCCTGACCTGGGTCATCAACGCCTACCTGATCTCGTTCGGCAGCTTCCTCCTGATGGCCGGCCGGCTCGGCGACCTGATCGGCCGCAAGCGGGTCTTCCTCAGCGGAGTCCTGCTCTTCACCGCCGCGTCCGCCGTCTGCGGCTTCGCCGACAGCCAGGCCCTCCTGATCGCCGCGCGCTTCGTCCAGGGAGCCGGTGGCGCCCTGTCGGTCTCGGTGATCCTCGCGATCATCGTCACCGAGTTCCCGCTTCCGGTCGACCGGGCCAAGGCGATGAGCGCCTACATGTTCGTAGTCGTCTCCGGCGGGTCGATCGGCCTGCTCGCCGGCGGCGCCCTGACCCAGGCGATCAACTGGCACTGGATCTTCTTCATCAACCTGCCGATCGGCATCGCGACCGTCCTGATGGGCCGGGCGCTGATCACCGAGAACGTCGGACTCGGATTGAAGAACGGCGTCGACGTGCTCGGCTCGGCGCTCGTCACGATCGCCCTGATGGTCGGTGTCTATGCGATCGTCGAGGTCACGACCTACGGCTGGGCCTCGGCCCACACGCTCGGCTTCGGTGCTCTCGCCGTCGTCCTGCTGGCCGCCTTCCTGCGGCTCGAGTCGCAGATCGCCAACCCGATCATGCCATTGCGGATCCTCCGCCTCCGCGGCCTGATCGGCTCGAGCGCGGTCCGCGGCTTCCTCGTCACCGGGATGTTCACGACGTTCTTCCTCGGTGCCCTCTACCTCCAGCACGTCCTCCACTACTCGGCAGTCCAGACCGGCGTCGCCTTCCTGCCGATGACGCTGACCGTCGCGACGCTCTCGCTGCTCGGCATCCCCGCCCGCCTGGTCGCCCGCTTCGGCGCGATGCGGGTGCTGATTCCCGGGCTCCTGTGCGGCGTCGCGTCGCTGCTGCTGCTCTCGAGCGCCGGCGTCGGCGCCGGCTTCTTCCCGACGATCTTCCTCGCCTTCCTCCTGCTGGGCGTCGGCGCCGGAAGCTCGTTCATGCCGCTGCTGACGATCGCGATGGCCGACGTCCCGCCGGCCGACGCGGGTCTCGGGTCGGGGATCGTGAACGTCTCGATGCAGGTCTCCGCGGCCCTCGGCCTCGCCGTCCTCGGCACGGTCGCGACCAACCACACGAAGAGCCTGAGCGCGGGCGGCCAGCCGCTCGCCAGCGCCCTGACCGGCGGGTACCACCTCGCCTTCACGGTTGCGGCGGTCGTCGTCGCCGCCGGGGTGATCGTCGCCTACATCGTCCTGCGTCCGGTCGTCGCCGGCCCGGCGGCCCGGGCCGCGGCTCCGGCGAGGTCGGCCGTCGACGAAGCCGAGCTCGAGCTCGACGCGGCGCTCGAGGCGATCGAGGTCTAGCTCCAGCCTGACGGCGGCGAGGTCGGCGCTCAGGCGCCGGCCTCGCCGAGCGTCTCGAACCGCTCCGGCGGGTTCAGAGCGCGCCCGTCTCGAGCGCGGCCTCCTCGGCGGCCGCGACCCGTCCGCGGTCGGCCGCGACGGTCCGCTCGGCGGACATCAGGACGACGCACGGGATGATCGCGACGGCGGCGATTCCCAGCGACCACCAGAACGCCGTCCCGTAGGCCCCGGCCACTCCGGCGGCGGTGGCCGGCCGGCCGGCCGAGACGATCGCGCGCTGGAGGACGACGGCGAGCAGGGCCGTGCCGATCGACCCGCCGACGCGTTGGAGGACATTCATCTGCGGCGTCGCGTCGGAGAGCTCGTGCGGCCGCAGGGCGGCGAACGCGGCGGCCATCGCCGGGATGAACGCGAAGCCGATCCCGATCCCGCGGACGAAGAGGGCGAGCGAGAGGTCGAAGATCGAGGTGTGGGCGCCGATCAGGCCGAACGGGATCGTCGCCAGGCAGGTCACGATCACGCCGAACAGGGCCAGCGGGCCGCCGCCGAAGCGGTCGGTCAGCTTCCCCGACAGCGGCATCACGAGGGCCGCGCCGAGGCCCTGCGGCCCGACCAGGAGCCCGGTCGCGAGGACGCTCTCGCCGCGGACCTGCTGGTAGTAGAGGGGCATCAGGATCATCGCGCCGAAGAGGGCTCCGCCGAGGCAGAACGTCGCGATCGACGCCGAGGCGAACGTCCGCCGGGCGTACAGGCGGACATCCAGGAGGGGGCGGTCGACCCGCAGGGCGTGGAGCACGAACCACGCGACCAGGCCGATCCCGCCGAGCACCGGGAGGATGACCTTGGCCGAGCTGAAGCCGCCGGTCGTGCCGACCTCGGCGAGGCCGTAGGTGATCAGCGGCATACCGGTCGCCAGCTGGAGCAGGCCGACGACGTCGAGGCGACCGGCCGGCTGGCGCTCGGGGTTGGGCAGGCCGCGGACGGCCGTGAGCACGGCGAGGAAGCCGATCGGCACGTTGACGAAGAAGATCCACCGCCAGCTCGTGTTGTCGAGGATCAGGCCGCCGACCGCCGGGCCGAAGATCGGCGCGAGCATCGCCGGCACGGCGATCACGCTCATCACGCGGCCCATCCGCTTGGGTCCGGCGGCCGCGGCCATGATCAGCTGGCCGATCGGCAGGATCAGGCCGCCGCCGACGCCCTGGAGCACGCGGAAGACGATCAGCTCGGTCGCCGACGTGGCCAGTCCGCAGAGGGCCGAGCCGGCCGTGAACAGGACGAGCGACGTGAGGTAGACCTGTTTCGCGCCGAACCGGCGGGCCGCCCACCCGGCGACCGGGATCACGGCGGCCAGGGACAGCAGGTACCCGGTGACGACCCACTGGATCTGGGCGATCGAGCTGTGCAGCTCGCGGCCGAGCGTGTTCAGGGCGACGTTGACGATCGTCGTGTCGAGGATCGACATGATCGACCCGACGATCACGATCCACGAGATCCGCCAGACCCACGGCTCGATCCGATCCGTCGCGTCGGCGTCGCCCTGGCTCGCGCCCGGCCGGTCCGCCGGGCCTCCCCGATCGGGCGGCAGGGGAGCGGAGGAGCGGTCTGTCATGACGCCACCAGCACCGGACCGAGCGGCTTCTCGCCCCAGAAGGTGGCGAAGGGGTTCGCGTTGAAGTCGGCGATCGACCGGTAGCCGGCCCGCTCGTAGAGCCGCTGGGCGTGGGGCTGCTTGGGGCCGGTGTCGAGCCGGGCGACCGAGTAGCCGAGCCGCCGGCCGGCGTCCTCGAGGGCGTCGAGGAGGAGCTGGGCGAGGCCGCGTCCGCGAGCCTCGGGGACGACGAACATCCGCTTGATCTCGCAGATCTCGTCGGTCAGGCGCTTGAGCCCGCCGCAGCAGACGGCGAGCTCGCCGTCCCAGCCGACGAGGAAGGCCCCTGCCGGCGGGCCCATCTCGGCGGGCGTGGCGGTCGGCGCGCCGGGGATGTCGATCCGCCCGTAGAGGGGGACGAGCTCGTCGATCATCGCCGACACCATTCGGCTGGCCGGCGGCCGGTCGGCCGGGGAGTACTCGAAGCGCAAGAACCGGAGGATAGACGCCGCCGCAGGCGGGTCCGGGGGCTCGGAGCGCGCCCGCGAACTGGTCGCGGGAGCGCCGGCCGTCTATCGTCGGTGGAGTCCCCGACGTCCGCGAACAGGATCGAGGCGCACATGCCGGGAAGCCTCCGCCACGCCGACCCCGATCGTGACGCTGCGGCCTGCGCCGCGATCTACGGGCCGTACGTGTCCGGGTCGGCCGCGTCGTTCGAGGAGGTCGCGCCGAGCGCGGCGGAGTTCGCCGGCCGGATCGCGACGCTGAGTCGCAGCTACCCGTGGCTCGTGCTCGAACGCGACGGTCGGGTCGTCGGCTACGCGTTCGCCTGCCCGCACCACGAGCGGGCGGCATACCGGTGGGCGGCGACGGTCGGCGTCTACATCGACCCCGACCACCACCGGGCGGGCGGCGGGCGGCTGCTCTACGGCGGCCTGCTCGACCTGCTGCGCCGCCAGGGCCTGTGGGTCGCCGTGGCGGGGATCACGCTGCCCAACGACCCGAGCGTCGGCCTGCACCGGGCGTTCGGCTTCGAGGAGGTCGGCGTCTACCGGGGAATCGGCTGGAAGGCCGGCGCGTGGCGGGACGTCGCGTGGTGGCAACTGCGGCTCAGACCGGTCGCCGCGACCGACGAGGGTCCGCCCGACGAGCTGCTGGGGCCCCAGCGCCTCGGCGGCGACGAGGCCGGCTGACCGGCGGGCTCAGGAGCCGGCGTCGCGCCGGCGGGCGAGCACGGCGAGCGCCTCGTCGCATGTCCGGCCGCCCATCCCCTGGCGGCGCAGCAGGGCGCGGAGGGCGTCGGGCCCCATCGACGTCTCGAGCAGGTCGAGCTTCTGCCAGGTCCATTCGGCCGAGCGCTCGCCGTGGTCGGCGGGGCCGTCGAGGACGCGGCCGAGCATCCCGAGCAGGCGGTCGAGCCGTTCGAGCTCCTTGTCGTCGTCGGTCATCCGCCGGCCGGCCTCGCCACGCGTCGCACGGTACTTGACGGGCGCGTCGGCGCGGGCGATAGTCTCGGGCCAGGCGAACAGGGGGCTGGGACATGACCGACGTCGATCTCACGCGTTTGGCTGCCGTCAAGCACATCGTCGTGCTGATGATGGAGAACCGGTCGTTCGACCACATGCTCGGGTACCTGACCCGGGACGGGATGCCCGAGGTGGACGGGCTGACCGGGGGGGAGACGAACCTCGACGCGGCCGGCAATCCATATCCGGTCTTCGAGTTCCCGGCCGGCGAGACGGCCTTCCACAAGCCGGGCGAGCCGTATGACCAGAGCCTCGACCCGTGCCACGGCCCCGACTGCGTGCGCGAGCAGCTGGCCGGCGGGAACGGCGGCTTCGTGCGGAACTTCATCGCCCAGAAGAACCCGCCGCCCGAGTGGCACGGGCTGCCGATGGGCCACTACACGGCCGAGCACCTGCCGGTCTACGACCACCTGGCCCGCAACTACTGCGTCTGCGACGCGTGGCACAGCTCGATCCCGGGCGACACGTGGCCGAACCGGCTGTTCTCGCTGGCCGGCCGGGAGGGGCCGAAGGTCGAGGCGCACAAGCTCAGCCTGCTCGAGCACGTGGTCGGTTCGAAGGCGTGGAACACGATCAAGAACGCGCCGATCTACGATGTCGAGGCGTTCACCCGGCAGCTGGCCGACGACCAGTGGCGGTGGTACTCGCACGATCCGGCGACGCTGCGGTGCGCGGACGGCCACTACCGGGACTTCGCGGGTCCCCAGCACGCGAACTTCGGCTTCTTCGACCGCAAGACGGTGAGCAGGATGACGGAGGTCCTCGAGATGCCGTTCGTCGGCCACGACAGCTTCCTCGACGACGCGGCGAAGGGCCAGCTGCGCGGCGTGTCGTGGATCGACCCGAACTTCATCGATCTCCACATCCTCGATCCGGTCTCCAACGACGACCACCCGCCGGGGGACGTGCTGGCCGGCCAGGCGCTGGTGCTCGACGTCTACGAGGCGCTCGTCAACAGCCCGCAATGGGCGGACACGGTCCTCGTCGTGGTCTACGACGAGCACGGCGGCTTCTACGACCACGTCGCGCCGCCGGCGGTCGACGACGGGTCGGGGTATCCGACCTACGGCGTCCGGGTCCCGGCCCTCGTCGTCGGGCCGCGGGTCAGGCAGGGCGTCAGCCACCAGCTCTTCGATCACACGGCGCTGATCAAGACGATCCTCACGCGGTTCGCCGCCGATCCGCAGGCGGCGATCGGGCGGATGGGCGCGCGGGTCGAGAACTCGGCGCATCTGGGCGTGCTCCTGGAGGACGAGCCGCGGGCGCAGACTCCCGACCGGGGCGATCTCCACGGCCGGCTCGACGCGTGGCGGGCGGCGGCCCGGGCGGCGCGGCGGGCCCAGCCGGCGACGCTGTCGCGGGCGGCGGACGGGGCGGGCCACCCGCTCGTGCTCAACGACTTCCAGTCGGACTTCGCCCGGTTCGCGCTGGCGATGCGCCATGCGGGGCTGCCCGGGGGTACTCCCTAGGAGCAGTGGACGGCGGGGCGGCCGGGTCGCCGGCAGCAGCGGCCGGGTGGCCTTCTGGCGCGCGGCTGGGGACGGCCGCCGGGATCGGCTAGCGTTCGCAGGCGTGGAACCGCGGACGGCGAGCATCGACGGCGAGCTGATGGCGATCGCCGAGGCGCGGATCCCGGTCACCGACGAGGGCCTCCAGCGGGGGGACGGCGTCTTCGAGATGATCCGCCTGTACGCGGGCGTGCCGTATGCGACGGACCGCCACCTCGCGCGGATGGCGAAGTCGGCGGCGGCGATCCATCTGCCGATCGAGATCGACGCGCTCGGGCGGGACGTCGAGCGGCTGGTGGCGGCGTCGGCCCCGGCCGAGGACGCGGCGCTGCGGCTGATCGTGACCCGTGGGGGCCGGCGGATCCTGATCATCGAGAAGCTGCCCGACTTCCCGGCGTCGATGACGCTCGCGTGCGTGACGTACTCGCCGGTCCGCCTGCTCGACGGGGTCAAGTCGCTGTCGTACGCGGCGAACGTCCTGGCCGGCCGGCTGGCTCGGGAACAGGGCTTCGACGACGCGCTGCTGGTCACGCCGCACGGCCGGGTGCTCGAGGCGCCGACGTCGTCGTTCTTCTGGGTCAAGGACTCCGAGCTGCTGACGCCGCCGTTGGAGGATCGCGTGCTCGACTCGATCACGCGCCGGCTGATCCTCGATCAGATCGGCGGCCGGGAGGCGATCACGACGCGCGACGACCTCGACGGCGCCGACGAGGCGTTCCTCGTCTCCAGTCTTCGCGAGGTCACGCCGGTCCGCCGGATCGACGGCGTCGAGCTGCCGGCCGATGGGCCGGTCACGCGTGCGACGGCCCGGGAGGTGGCGGCGCGGATCCGGGCCGAGCTCGGCTGATGCGGGTCCTCACTGTGGTCGGCAACCGGCCCCAGTTCGTCAAGGCGGCCGGGGTGTCGCGGCGGCTGCGGGAGCTCCACGACGAGCAGCTCGTCCATACCGGCCAGCATCACGACGACGACCTGTCGGCCGTCTTCTTCGCAGAGCTCGACGTTCCGGCGCCCGATCACTGGCTGGGGATCTCCGGCGGCGCGAACACGTCGCAGCTCGGGCGGATGCTGAGCGGTCTGGGTCCGCTGGTCGAGGATCTCCGGCCGGATGCGGTGCTGGTCTACGGCGACACGAACTCGACGCTGGCGGGTGCGCTGGCGGGCGCCGACCGGGGGATCCCGGTCGTCCACGTCGAGGCGGGGATGCGGTCGTTCGACCGGCGGATGCCGGAGGAGCGCAACCGGGTCCTGACCGACCAGCTGTCGGCTCTGCTGCTGTGCTCGTCGGCCCTGGCCGTCGAGAATCTCGGGCGCGAGGGGGTGCCGGGGAGGGCGGAGGTCGTCGGCGACGTGATGGTCGACGTCGCGCTCGACGTCCAGCCGCGGGCGCGTCGCCGCCTGGAGCCGCTGCGCCGGCTCGGGGTCGAGCCGGGAGCCTACGTCCTGGCGACGGCCCACCGGGCCGGCAACGTCGACGATCCGGCGCAGCTCGCCCGTCTGGTCGAGCTGCTCGAGGCGGTCGGCGGGCCGATCGTGCTGCCGCTGCACCCGCGCACCCGGGCCCGGCTCGACGCGGCCGGGTTGGCCGAGCGCGTGGGGCGGGCGGTCCGCGTCTGTGGGCCGCTCGGGTATCTCGACTTCACGGCCCTGCTGTGCAACGCCCGGGCGGTTCTCACGGACTCGGGCGGCGTCCAGAAGGAGGCCTATCTGGCCGGCGTGCGATGCGTGACGCTGCGCGAGCAGACCGAGTGGGTCGAGACGGTGGAGGCCGGGTGGAACACGCTCGTCGGGCTCGACGGCGATGCCGCCCGTCGGGCGCTCGCGGCGCCGGCGCCGGTCGGGCGACCCGCGCTCTACGGGGACGGCCGGGCGGGTGAGCGGGTCGTCGCGGCGATCGGCGGGATCTGAGCCGGTCGTGGGGGTCCCGGGATCTGAGCCGGGCCGCGTCGGTCGGCGGGGTCTGAGCCGGGGTCAGACGGGCGTGGAGGCCGACTCGGCCATCACGGTCTGGGCGGCGGCCTTCATCCAGACGTTCTGGTCGCGTCCGGGGCCGACGCCGACGAGGACGATCGGGACGCCGATGAAGTCCTCGATGAAGGCGAGGTAGTCGCGGGCCGCCTGGGGGAGGTCGGCCTCGGTCCGGCAGTCGCCGATGTCCTCGGTCCAGCCGTCGAGCGCCTGGAACTCGCCGGTCGCGTGGTGGAGGACCGACTGGTGGTAGGGGAAGTGGTCGAACTCGGCGCCTTCGAGCCCGCGGTAGCGGGTGCAGACCATGACCTGGTCGAACCCGGACAGGACGTCGAGCTTGGTGATCGTCAGCGCGGTCAGCGTGTTGAGGCGGGTGGCGTAGCGCAGGGCGACGAGGTCGAGCCAGCCGCACCGGCGCGGCCGGCCGGTCGTCGTCCCGAACTCGTGGCCCTTGGCCCGGAGCTCCTCGCCGACGTCGTCGTCGAGCTCGGTCGGGAACGGGCCGGACCCGACGCGGGTCGTGTAGGCCTTGCAGATCCCCCAGATCTCGTCGATGTCCTTCGGGCCGACGCCCGACCCGGTGCACGCGGCCCCGGCGATCGGGTTCGACGACGTGACGAACGGATAGGTGCCGTGGTCGATGTCGAGCATCGCGCCCTGGGCGCCCTCGAAGAGCACGTTGCGTCCGGCGCCGAGCAGGTCCCAGGTCAGCCGGGTCGTGTCGGCGATGTGCCGCTCGAGCTGGTGGCCGTAGGTCAGGTACTGCTCGGTCATCGTGTGGAGGTCGAGCGCGGGGTCCCTGGCCCAGGGGCGCAGCGAGAGGCGCTTGGGCTCGAGCGCGGCGGAGATCTTCTTCTTGAGGATCTTCTCGTCGAGCAGGTCCTGGACGCGGATCCCGAGGCGGGCGGCCTTGTCGGCGTAGCACGGGCCGATCCCCCGCTTCGTCGTGCCGATCTGGAGCTTGCCGAGACTGGCCTCGCCGGCCGTGTCGAGGAACAGGTGGTAGGGCATGATCAGGTGGGCGTTGGCCGAGACCCGCAGGCCGGAGACGTCGATCTTGCGGGCCCGCAGGCCGGAGATCTCGTCGATCAGGACGCCGGGGTCGACGACGACGCCGTTGCCGATGATGCACCGCTTGCCGGGGTAGAGGATGCCCGACGGGATCAGGTGGAACTTCCACTCGACGTCGCCGCGGACGATCGTGTGGCCGGCGTTGTTGCCGCCCTGGAAGCGGACGACGGCGTCGACCTGCTCGGCCAGCAGGTCGGTGACCTTGCCCTTGCCTTCATCGCCCCACTGGGCGCCGACGATCACGATTCCGGGCATACCGACCGAAGTCTACGCGGCCGGCTCGAACGCCCGGATCCTCGGGCTGCCTGGGAGAGTCCGGCGCCGCCGCCGGCGCGGAGCCGGATCAGCCGGACGCGGCCTGGATCGGGTAGGTCTTGCGGCGGGCGTCGGCGCCGTAGAACGGCAGCGGCTCGTCGCACATTCCCTCCAGGCGGGAGACGATCCGCTCGCCGAGCTGCGTCGTCAGCTCTTCCTCCTTGAGGTTCGAGGTCACGAGCGTGGACCGCTGTTCCTCGTAGCGGGTGTTGACGATCGAGTAGAGCTGCTCGAGCACCCACTCGGTCCTCCGCTCGGCGCCGAGGTCGTCGATGTGGAGCAGGTCAACCTGGGCCAGCCGGTCGAGGAAATCGAGCATTCCCGCACCGTCGATCGACTCACGGATCACGCTGAGCAGGCGGGGACACGAGTAGATCGCGACGGTGTGCCCGGCATCGATCGCCGCCTTCGAGACGATCATCGCCAGCGCTGTCTTGCCCGTCCCGTAGTCCCCAGCGAGCCAGAGGCCTTGGCCGCGCTCGATGTTCGCGTCGATGTTGCGGACGTAGGCGCGGACCTCGCGGACCGAAGCCGGGCACCGCCGCTCGATGTCGATCACGTCGGAGTGCTCGAAGGAGATCTCCCGGTAGAGCTTGGGGATCTGGCCTTCCAGGCGACGGGCGCGGGTCCTTGCGAGGCGGAGCGGGCGGCAGCGACACGGGCTCGACGTGCGGGACTCCTCGTCGATGACGAAGCCGCTCCCGTCACAGAGATCGAAATTGCAGCGCTCGCGTTTCATCCTCGCCCGAGCGTAAGGCACCGACCGGCGCTGCGTGACCTCGCGCGGCCCACGGTCGGTCGGAATCTGTCGAACTTGCGCGATTAGCCGGTCGGCTTGCCGTTCGTGCCGTTGGAGCGCTGCTTGTGCTTGCCGCCCTTGCGCGAGCGGCCGAGCAGCTTCATGTGCGTGTCGGCGACCGACCCGGCCGCCTGGAGCCAGGCGCTCATCTGCCGGGAGACCTCGGCTCCCGGCGTCTCGACGGTCCCGTGGATCAGGCCGGCGACGAGCTCGTCGAAGCGCTCGCCGTGGCTGATCAATCCGGTGATCTTCTCCTTCGCCTCGGGAATCGCCGAGCTGAGCGGGAGCGAGAGGTTCCTCAGGACGTCGAGGATCTCACGGATGTTCTGGCCGGTCTCCGAGAGGGCCAGATCGTCGCCGGTGACCTCCCGATCGCAGCCGCAGTAGCATGTCTCAGACATGCCGGACACTCTATTGCGCTGATAGTTTGGCCGGCGTGGCCGGTGACGATCCCTCGGCTCGCCGGACGGCGGTCGCCCGCCTGCTGGGTTGGCCGGTCCGCCGGCTGCTCGACCCGCGGGTCGAGTGGACGGCGAACATCGTCGACGAGCGACTGGCCGAACGGGTCGCCCGGCTCCACGGTCACCTCGACGCGGTCGAGCGGCGGATCGGCGGCGAGCTGTCGATCCTGCGGGTGCGGGAGCTGCTCGAGCGCGGGGCCGGCCGGGTCGACGAGTTGACCGACGAGCTCGGCCGGTTCCTCAACTGGGTCGAGGGCCACGAGGGGTACGCGGCGCAGTCGGAGCTGTGGTTCAACCCGCCGGTCGCGCTCGACTACCGGACGGCGGGGGTCGCCGTCCGCCACGTCAACGAGCGGGTCGTCGAGCAGCCGTTCGTGTTCGCCGGGCTCGCCGGCCTGGCGCCGGGCGCGCGGGTGCTCGACGTCGGCGGCAGCGAGAGCACGGTCGGCCTGAGCCTGGCGTCGGTCGGCTACGACGTGACGATCGTCGACCCGCGCGGCTACCCCGTCGCGCATCCCGGCCTGACGGTCGCCGCGTGCCGGCTCGACGAGCTCGACGCCGACCGGACCGGGTTCGACGCGGCCGTCGCGCTGTCGTCGGTCGAGCACTTCGGGCTCGGCCACTACGCCGGGTCGGGCGAGGCCGATCGGCTCGACATCGCTGCTCTTGCGGAGCTCGGCCGGCGGGTCCGGCCGGGCGGCCTGCTCGTCCTCACGACGCCGTTCGGCCGGCCGTCGGTCGACGAGTTCGAGCGGGTCTACGACAGGCCGGGGCTCGACGAGCTGCTCGCCGGCTGGGAGGTCGAGCGGGCGACCGGAGCCTGGCGGGTCGACGAGCTGACGTGGGTCGCCGGGGAGCTCGACGACCCGCTGGGCGAGCGCGGCGTCGCCCTCGTGATCGCCCGCAACCCCCCGCCGCCGGCGACGGACGTCGCGCGAGCGGGCATCGCCGTGCCGGCGCAGGCGGACGCGGACGTCGCGGGGCTCCGCGTCGCGTACGAGCCGTCGGTCGGGCTCGATCCGGACGCGGTCGGGCCGGACCCGATCGCCGGACTCCAGCGCTGGCTCGACGAGGCGGTCGCGAGGGCGACGGACAGCCCGAACGCGATGCTGCTGGGGA
Source organism: Solirubrobacteraceae bacterium (assembly GCA_036268015.1). GTDB lineage: Bacteria > Actinomycetota > Thermoleophilia > Solirubrobacterales > Solirubrobacteraceae > Palsa-513. The sequence goes on from DATAUX010000252.1 coordinate 14,521, forward strand.
CGGTCGACGCCGACGGCCAGCCGCAGGCCCGCTACGTCCTGCTGCGGGGGCTCGGCCCGGACGGGCTGCGGTTCTTCACCAACCAGGAGAGCCCGAAGGCCCGCCAGCTCGACGCGACCGGACTGGCGTCGGCGACCTTCGGCTGGCACGACGTCCACCGGCAGGTCCGTGTCACGGGGCGGGTGGAGCGGCTCTCAGCCGAGGACGACGACGAGTACTTCGCGTCGCGGCCGCGGTCGACCCAGATCGGCAGCTGGGCGTCAGACCAGAGCCGGCCGCTCGAGTCGCGGGAGATCCTCGACGACCGGTACGCCGAGCTCGAGCGGCGGTACGCCGGCAGGCAGGTTCCCCGACCGCCGCACTGGGGCGGCTACCTGCTCCGGCCAGACGCGATCGAGTTCTGGCAGGGCCAACCCGACCGCCTCCACGACCGGATCCGCTTCCGGTCGGACGGCGGCGGCTGGCTGGTCGAGCGCCTGTACCCCTGAACCTGGCCGGCCGCCGCCGCCGGGTCCGTCGAGCAGACCCACCGCCTGGACTCGCCGGACCCGTGCGCGCGGGTCGGGTACTGGCTCGTTCGCGAGTGGCGCGGACGCGGCCTGGCGCGGGACGCGGTGGGGCTCCTCACGTCCTGGGCCTTCCGCGAACTCCCTCTCCGCGTGCTCCACATCGACATCGAACCCGCCAACTCGGCGTCGCAGCGCCTGGCAGAAGCACTCGGAGCGCAACCCATCGCCCGCCTGCACCGGAACCTGCTGAGCGAAGAGGTCGCGCTCACCCCGCTTCATCCTCACCCGCCCGGCCTCACCGCCACGGTAGAGCGACTCCTTTCGCCGCGTGCAAGCAGATTGGCGGCGCGCCGGAGCCTGGTGCCTCGCAGGCGACCGCGATGCCGGCTGACGTCGCATCCAGTGCCAACTCGGTGCTGGTCGTCGCTGGCGATCCCGATGCCTCCGGCCCTGCCGGCCGCCCGCGGAAGCGTTCCGGCCGTAGCAGGTCCGCGCCGACCGCGTGGTAGCGTCCAGACGGTGATTGGCGAGCGGATTTCGATCGATGATGCCCGGCAGCTCGTGCTCGACGAGGTCGTGCCCGTAGCGGCCGAGGAGGTCGGCCTCGACGACGCCCTCGGCCGCGTCCTGGCGACCGATGCTTCGGCTCCGAACGACGTCCCCCCGTTCGACTCGTCGTCGATGGACGGGTACGCCGTGCTCTCGGCTGACAGTCAGGCCCCGCCGGCCACGCTCCAGATCATCGGCGAGTCGCGGGCCGGGACTCCGACCGACGTCCGTCTGGCGCCCGGCACCGCGATCCGGATCTCGACCGGTGCGATCGTCCCCGCCGGCGCCGACGCGATCGTCCGCCAGGAGCTGACGACCGCCGGCGACGGCACCGTCACGGTCAACGAGGCCGTTCGCGTCGGCAACGACGTCCGCTTCGCCGGCGAGGACATCCGCTCGGGCACCGTCATCCTCCAGGCCGGCACCCTGCTCGGGTCGCCCGAGATCGGCGTCCTCGCCTCGGTCAACATCCCCCGTCCGCTCGTCGCCCGCCGGCCGCGGGTCGCCCTGATCGGGACCGGCGACGAGCTCGTCGAGCCCGGTCGGGAGCTCGAGCCCGGCGAGATCCGCGACTCCAACGGGCCGGCCCTGAGCGCGGCCGTCCGCGCCGCCGGCGGCGAGGTCCGCCTGCGCGAGCGGGTCGGCGACGACCGCCAGGCGACGATCGCCAAGCTCGGCGCCGCGATGGACGGAGTCGACGTCCTGATCACCTGCGGCGGCGTCTCCGTCGGACCCCACGACCACGTCCGACCGGCGCTCGAGGCGCTCGGCGCCCGCGAGGTGATCGCCCGCGTCAGCCTCAAGCCCGGCGGCCAGGTCTGCTTCTACGTGGCCCCCGACGGGACCCTCGTCTTCGCCCTGCCGGGGAACCCCGGCTCGGCCCTGACCGCGTTCCGCGTGCTCGTCGTCCCCGCCCTCTACGCACTCCAGGGCCGCAGCTACAAGCAGAACACCGTCCGCGGGATCGCCGGCGCCGACCTTCCGGGGACGATCGGCCGGGCGACCGTCGTCCGCTGCAACGCCGAGATGCAGGACGACGGGTGGCATGTCACGCCGAACGGGGCGCAGGGCTCGCACATCCTCACCTCGATGCTCGGCCTTCCGGCGCTGGCCCTCGTTCCCGAGGATCGCGAGCTGATCCCCG
>DATAUX010000253.1:0-14104 GCA_036268015.1 Solirubrobacteraceae bacterium
CCAAACCCTTCACGTTGTTTCCTGACGCTTCCTAAGGCGACGATCTGCGTGGTGGCCCCGCCGAGGATCCTCAAGCGCAACGGCGATCACCCGCCAGCCGCGCCGGGCCTTACCATCCCGGACTCGCAATGCCCGGTTGGACAATGAGGAGATGGACTCGCGGGCTCGGTGCCTATAGGCCCCTGCGCCCACAGGCACACGATGGTGGGACTCATCGGCGGTGGGCTCTCGCAGTACTTGCCACCGTGCTCGCCGACGTTCTCGTCGGCTTGGCTGCGACGCTCAAGGAGCGCTCCCAATCTGCGCTTGGTAGGCCGTGCTGCCCGCCCAGGTGAGGATCGCGGTGGTGCCGTAGGAGGCTGCCGCTAGCGAGCCGGTCCCGACGCCGAGGTCGAAGGGGGGCGACGGGGCGGCTCCAGCTTGCACGGTCGCGGCTTGGATGTCTCCCGAAAGGTAGCCGCCGGTGTACCACTCGACGGCGACGGTTCCGGCGCTCGTGATGGTCGCTGCCGGTCCGACGTCGACTTCGGGCGGGTCGGTCTCGAGGATCGTCGGAGTCGCGAAACTCGCGCCCGGCGCGCGCGTCGCGACCGCGGCCTCCTCGCTAGGGTCCTGTCCGGCCATGCCTGGTCTGACCTGGCCGAACGCTAGGGCCAGACGCCCATCCGGAGTGCCGGCCAGCGTGAAGTCGCGCGCGTCCGACGAGACGGTTTGCGTGGCCTGGAACCTGCGCGCACCCAGCGGGAGCGTCGCGACGGACAGGGGCCCGCTCGGGAGCACGCCGGAGCTGGCGCCGAAACCGTCGAGGTCCGCTCCCCAGGCAACGCTCAGCGCGTCACCAGCGATCACGAGCTGCGGCCGCTGCCCAGAACTGCTCCCCTCGGGCGTCGGAGCGGAGCGCAGACGCGACCCGCCGGTCCACTCGCGGATGGTCAGGGACCCTGCGCCGTTCGATGCCCACCCTGCGAAGATGTGTCCGCTCGGCGCTCCGACCAGAGCCGGATCGGAGCCGTGAGCGCCGACCGCCCGCGATCGAGCGAAACGCGCGCCGCTGCTCAGCGCCCACCACAGGCTGGGATTCCCCACGCTGCTCTGGTAGTCGTCCCAGATCGCGATCGTCGACCGTCCGCTGGAGGCGAGCGCGACCTCTTCCGACCCGGCATTGTTCCCTTGAACCGAGAGGCTCTGGAGGATTTGCTGCGTCGCGCAGCGAGCGACCGAGCATGTCGTCGACTCGATCCGCATCCCAGTGAGCTGGCCGCTCGTCGCGACCCACGCGAGCCGTGCCGTGCTCCCCTGGACGACGAGCCGCAAGCTTGAAATGCCCCAGCCGCTCGGGACCAGCGAGACGCGTTCGACCGAGAATGGCCCCAACCCGTGGCCAGTGGCGAGTCGCAGCTCCCCTCCCACGAGGCCCGCGAACCACACCCTGCCTTCGGAGCCCATGGCGACAGCCGAATCCCCGCCCCGGCTGCTTCCGGTCGGCAGCAGTGTGACGGGCGGCGAGCTCGCAGCGACCTGTGCGCCCTGGCCAGTGTCAGCGCCGGCCGGAGCAGCTGCGCTGGCGCCAGCAGCAAGGAGGCCGGTCGTGAGGAGCGGGATCAGGAGTCTGTGGGGGTTCATAGCTGTCCTAACCCGCGGGCGTTGTGGAAAGTGCGCCGTCCCCTGAGCATAGGCGTCGGGCCACACGGCTGGGCGATGACGAGGCACCGGCCGGCGCCAAAGCGGCTGCGGCGTGGCCGGCGGTCAAGCCTGGATGGGGTTAGGGGGCGGTGCCTGGAAGGAAGAGATTGGTGACGTGAGCCGGGAGCGGATCGGGGAGGCTGGTGCACCGTCGCGTATGCGCGCTGGGAGCAGATGGTCCACAACCTGAAGTTCGTCAAGGCGCCCCCGGCGATGTACGGCGTGGGATCCGTCGGAGCCAGCTCGATCGCGTTGGGTGCCAGCCCGCGGCCCGCGGCCTGCCCCACCAGCGGACGCCTGCCCAGCAACTCATGGGCGGCGACCAAGTCGCGCCTGCTACCAAGCGGCGCCGTCGCACTCCGCATCTGCCGCTACACCCCCGGAAAGACACGCGGATACGCCCTCCGCGGGTCGCACCTCCTCACGAGCAGCACCCAAATCGCGAAGGACACCCGGATCCTCGACGCGCTTCCCCGCGCGCACGGCACGACCGCGTGTCCCCTGGGCAACGAGTCAATGGTCCTGCTGGTCGCGGCCTACAAGTCAGGCCGACGCGCCAGCGTGAGCTTCCAGCTCAGCGGCTGCCTAACCGCGACCAACGGCCACGTGAGCGTCCTCGCGCTCGCAAGTCCAGCGGGCCAGGCCCTCGCAAAGGAGCTCACCGCGCTGACGCCGTAGAAGCCGGATGGTCCGGGCGACGGCGAGGCTCAGACGCCGTCCGTACCGCCAGGCAGGGGCAGCAATAGAGTCCGGGCGCGACCGACCACGATGGAACCTCGACGAATAGTCGATGCACGCCGCCGTCGGCAGCCGCCTCCGACCGCAACTTCACGCCGGAGAGGCGATTAGAAAGTCTATGAAAAGCCGCCGAAATTGGAAGATGAAGCCGCTCGCCAAGGCCGTTGTTCTCTGTGCTGCAGCGGTCACCGGGCCGGCCGCGGGCATTGCGGCGGCATCAGGCTGCATCTACCAGGCACGTCCGCGGGCAAGAAGACGATCCGCTTCGCCGGCGTGGTCGCGTTCGCCGCTCCCCAGGGATGGGTCCGCACAGCGCTCCCCCACGGCATCAACCCAACCTCACAGGCTGACTTTCGCGTGACTGTAGCCTCCGGATGTACAGCCTTGGCCTTCGTCACCCCGAATTCAACAGCCACAGCGACCTCGGCCCCAACTCAGCTACGTCGCGCGCTTCCGGCTGCATCACAATCCGGTATCCCGGTTCCCCGGCCAGTGCGGATCGTCGCGGCAGCCCCGCGCGCGCACTCGGGCGCCTGGGAACTCGTCGCCCCGCCGGCGCCCCCGGATGCGGCGAACTCCCCGGATGGCGGGTACTCCTTCAACTACTACGGCGGCACCCTCCTCCACGTGTCGCACGCGCGCTGGGCCGGGCTGACGGTCGGCCTCACGGCAAGGCCGAGCAGCTGCGGGACTCAGGTCTTGCACGTTCAGCCATGCGATTGGCCAACTACGTCAGGTTTGGCCATCCGCTGGACACAAAGAGTCTGCATTGGCCATCTTCAACCGGCCCTTACACGAAGCGCTCGCCGCTCGTGTAGTTCATGAAGCGGGGGTACTCCGGCTGGAAGGTCAGCGTGACCGTCCCGAGCGCGCCGTTGCGGTGCTTGGAGATGATCAGGTCGGCCTCGCCGGGACGCTCGGAGTCGTCGGGGTTGTAGTAGTCGTCGCGGTAGATGAAGACGACCAGGTCGGCGTCCTGCTCGACCGCGCCGGACTCCCGGAGGTCTGAGAGCAGGGGCCGCTTGTCCTGGCGCTGCTCGACGCCTCGGTTGAGCTGGGACAGGGCGATCACCGGGACCTCGAGCTCCCGGGCCAGGAGCTTCAGACCACGCGACATCTGGCCGATCACCTCTGAGCGGTTCTCGCTGCGGGATTCGGTCCGCAGGAGCTGGAGGTAGTCGACGATCACCATCCCCAGGCCGTCCTCGTGCTGGGAGTGGAGCCGGCGGGTCTTCGCGCGGATCTCGAGCAGGCCGATGTCTGACGAGTCGTCGACCCAGAGCGGCGCCGCGGCGAGCCGCTGGCTGGCCTTGATGATCTTCGGCCAGCGGTCCTCGCCGACCCGGCCCTTGCGGAGCTCGTCGCCCTTGATCCGCGCCTGCGACGCGATGAACCGCTGGGCCAGCTCGGCCTCGGACATCTCCAGCGAGAACAGGGCGACCGGCTTGCCGAACTCGATCGCCGCGTTCTCGGCGATGTTCGTGACCAGGCAGCTCTTGCCCATCGACGGGCGGGCGGCCAGGACGATCAGGTTGCCCGGCTGGAAGCCTCCGGTGATCGCGTCGAGGTCGCGGAAGCCGGTCCCCGTCCCGGTCAGGGTCGTCTCCTCCAACGACAGCCGGTGGAGCTTGTCGAGCTCCTCGTTGAGGACGCGTCCGATCGCCCGGAAGTCCTGCTTGCTGTCGCCGTGGGCGACCTCGAGGACCGCCTTCTCGGCCTGCTCGACGATCTCCCGGGCGCCCTCGCGCTGGTCGAGCACGCTCGTCTGGATCTCGTAGGTCGCGCCCAGCAGCCGGCGCATCAGGGCCGCGTCGCGGACGATCTGGGCGTAGTGGCGGAGGTTGGCGACGTTCGGGACCGTGCTCGCCAGCACGTCGACCGCCTCGGTCCCGCCGGCGTCGTCGAGCTTGCCGGTCCGGCGCAGCTGCTCTGAGACCGTCAGCAGGTCGATCGGCTCGCTCTGCTCGTAGAGCTCGATCATCGCCGCGTAGATCAGGCTGTGGCGATCCCGGTAGAAGTCCTCCGGCCGGAGGGCCTCCTCGATCACCAGGGAGTACATCGTCCGGTCGGAGAGCAGGATCGCTCCGAGCACGGACTGCTCGGCCTCGATGTTGTGCGGCGGCGTCATGCCCTGCGGGCCCCGGCCGGGTCCGCCGGCCGTCGCCGCCGTCGCGGCGGCGCCGTTTCGCGGGCGTGGGACGATCGGGACCTGGGTGCTCATCGGACCGACGACTCTAGATCCCGGCCGGCCCGGCCGGGCGGGGCTTCTCGCATACTGCGCACGAATGCAGTGTCGCGCGACGGTCGGATGACGCCGGCCGTCGAGCGCCGGCGACGTCCGGCCTCGTAGTCTTTCGCGGGTGAGCCGAGCCGCCCGCGTCTACCTGGTCCGCCACGGGCAGACCGACCGGTCGGCCCGGATGATCTACTCCGGGCGGGCCGACATTCCCCTTACGGCGACCGGCGCCGAGCAGGCCCGTCTGGCCGGCCAGATGCTCGCCGGCGCCGGGGTCGACGCGATCTACGCGAGCCCGCTGGTCCGCGCCCAGGAGACCGGCCGGGCGATCGCCCGGGAGACCGGCGCGCCGCTGCGGGTCGAGCCGCGCCTGATCGAGGTCGACTACGGGCCGATCGAGGGCCTCGATCGCGTGAGTGCCCGCGACCGCTTCGGCGACGGCTTCCAGGCCTGGCGCGACGATCCCTACGGGTCACCCCTGCCGGGCATGGAGCCGCTCGGCGACGCCCTGGCCAGGGCCCGGGACGCGACCGCGGATGCGATCGCCGGCCACGACTGCCCGGTCCTCGTCGGCCACCAGGGCATCCTCCGGCTCGTGCTCGTCGCCCTCGGCCAGATCCAGGCGGCCGACTACTTCACGACCCGGCTCGACGAGGCCCAGCCGATCGAGATCGTCGACCCGGCCGTGAGCCCGCCCGAGTCCTAGCGGCTGGCGGTGACGATCGTCTTGATCGTCGCCGTCACCGAGTCGGCGACCTCGACCACGACCATGTGGGTGCCGACGTTCTTGATCGGCTCCTCGAGGTGGACCTTGCGCTTGTCGATCCGCAGACCGCGGGCCTCGCGGATCGCGTCGGCGATGTCCTGGTTGGTCACCGACCCGAACAGCCGGCCGTCGTCGCCGGCCTGCTGGGTGATCGTCAGGACCGTCTTCGAGAGCAGCGCGGCATCCTCGCCGGCTCGGGCGATCGCCGCCCGCTGGGCCCGCTCGGCCGCCGCCGCCCGCTGACCGGCAGCCGCGATCGACCCGGCCGTCGCCGGCTGTGCGAGCTTGCGCGGGATCAGGAAGTTCCGCAGGTAGCCCTTCGAGACCTCGATGACCTGGCCGCGCTGGCCGAGCGTCTCAACGTCGGCAAGCAGAATCGCCTGGGGCATTACCGGTCACGGTCGCCGCGATCGCGACGACCCCCGCGCTCGGGCGTCTCCTGGGCGCCCTCGTTCACGTACGGCAGCAGCGCCAGCTCCCTGGCCCGCTTCACGGCGCGAGCGATCTGGCTCTGATGGCGCCGGCAGGCTCCGGTGATCCGGCGCGACCGAATCTTGCCCTTCTCGGAGATGAACTTCCGCAGCCCGACGACATCCTTGTAGTCGACCTGCTCGATCTTCTCCCGGCAGTGATTGCAGGGCTTGCGCCGGCCACTGCCGGTTCCGCCCTTCTTGTCACGCCTGCGGGCCGGCTTGGCCCGTCCACCACGGCTCTTTGCCATCTGATCCTTCGCAGTCTCTAGAACGGAATATCGTCGTCGCCTACGCCCGCGCCCACACTACTCGGAGCCGTTTGGAAGTCACGATCATCGACCGGAACATCGCTCCTGGCGCTGGCGCCCATCCCTGATGTCCCGAAGCCGTTGCCCTGGGCAGCGTCGTCGCGACCGCCAAGGAACTGGACGGAATCGGCAATGATATCGACTGCCTGGCGCTTCTGCCCCTCCTGGCTCTCCCACTCTCGCCATTCGAGGCGTCCCTGGACGCCAACCGGCCGGCCCTTGCTGAGGAAGCGGGCGCAGTTCTCGCCCTGGGCGCCCCACACGGTGACGTCGAAGAAGTTCGGCTTGTCCTCCCAGTCGCCGGTCGCTCCGTTCTTGCGCCGGGTGTTGACGGCGACGCGGAGCTTGCAGACCGAAGTCCCGCTCGGCAGCGATCGCAGCTCGGGGTCGGCGGTCAGGTTTCCGGTGATCACGACGACGTTCAGGTTGCTGGCGGCCAAGGTGCTCCTTTCGGTTCAACCCCCTGCGGGGGCAGGCATTCTCGCTCTATCGGTCTGCGACCACTGTAGAGCCGGGCTCGGCCGGTACACGTCGGCCGGCCCCGCGTTTTGCGAGAAACGGCGGCCGTCGATCCCGGATCGGGTGCGTGACGGCGAGGCTGGGAAGCCCGAGCGACCGGGCGCCGGGGAGGCGCGGACCGGCGGGCTAGGCGTGGGCCGGGGCGGCCGAGCGCGGCGATGCCGGCTCTGAGGCCGGCGGCCGGGGTGCGTCGGGAGTGCCCGGCGCGAGCTTGATGATCCGGTGTCGGACGACCCCGTCGGTGATTCGCAGGGTCCGGCCGAGCGATGCCAGGAGCTCCGGCGTCGCGTGGAACTGGATCAGGTGGTACTCGGCCTGCTTGCGGTGCTCGATCTCGTAGGTCAGCGACCGCTGGCCCCAGTCGTGATAGCCGATCAGGGTTCCGCCGGCTTCGATCGTCGCCCGCGAGTCCGCGACGATCTTCGCCCGGACCTCGTCGGTCGCCGCGAGGTCGAGCATCAGGATCAGGTCGTATGTGGGGGGAGTCGTAGACAAGCGACGCGGGACTATAACAGCGACCGATCCCCCCGAGCCGTACGTCCCGGCAGGCGGCGCGCGTTCCGCCGGGCATGCGGGCGGCCGGACGGGCGGCCGGAGAGGACGCTGGGAGTCAGTCGGCGTTGGCGAGCGCCTTGGCCCGGATGTCGGCGAGCTGGTCGTCGATCCAGTCGCCCGGGTCGCGGGCGGTGACGATCGCCTTCAGCCCGGCCAGCCGGGCTGCCCGTTCGTCGTTGCCCATCGTCAGGGCCGCGTAGATCGAGTCGGCGAGCTCCTGGATGTCGAACGGGTTGACCGACAGGGCGTACTCGCCGAGCTCCTCGTGGGCGCCGGTGTTCTCCGAGAGGATCGACACGCCGCCCTGTTCGTTGAGGAGGGGGCCCTCCTTGGCGACAAGGTTCATCCCGTCGAACATCGCGTTCACGAGCAGGACGTCGTAGTGCTTGTAGCTGGCCAGGGCCTCCTCGAGGTCGTCGCGCAGCTTGAGCTGGATCGGCATCCAGTCGGGCGTGCCGTGGCGGTGGTTGACGACGGCGACGACAGCCTCGATCCGCTCGAGGTACTCGGCGTACTCGGGCACGTCCGTCCGCGACGGCATCAGCTGGGCGACGAAGGTGATCCGCTCGACGAACTCCGGGTGCTGCTCGAGGAACAGATCGAAGGCCGAGAAGCCGCGGAGCACGTTCTTCGAGAGGTCCGCCCGATCCACCCTGAGGATCTGGTAGTCCCGCCGGCGGGCCGTCAACCGTGCCTCGAACTCGCCGACCCGGTCGCTGGTCGCGGCCGCTCGGGTCGCGACCGCGTCGATCGGCAGCGGATAGGCGCGGACCCAGACCTCGCGGTCCTTCCAGTGGACGACGTTGCGCTCGAAGTCGACCTCGAGGTCCATCAGGTCGCGGCAGCACTGGAGGAAGTTCCGGCGGTAGCTGCGCGTGTGGAAGCCGATGATGTCGTTTGCCAGCAGGCCCGAGAAGATCGCCTCGCGGATCCAGGCCGGGAGGACCCGCCAGGCGTCCGACTGGGTCCACGGGATGTGCACGAAATGGTGGAGGAAGACCTCCGGCCGGGCCTCGCGGACGAGCGCGGGCAGCGTGTAGAGGTGATAGTCGTGAACCATCACGACCGGCTCCTCGACGTCCTCGATCTCCTCGATCACCGCGCGGGCGAGGTCCGCGTTGACGACGTTGTAGCCGGCCTCGAACGCGTCGATCTCGTTGCGCCGGACATCCGGTGCGTTCGACAGGTCCCACAGGTAGTGCTGGATGAACCAGAGCATCGGGTTCGCGAAGACGTTGTAGAAGCCGTCGTAGGCGACCGGGTCCGACTCGACCAGTCGGACCAGGTAGGTCCCGCCGGCCGGCGACTGGACCTTGAACGGGCGGCCGTTGTTCTCGCGTGAGACGGCCGCATCGTGCTCGCTCATCGCCGACGCGATCCAGATCACCTCACGGTGCGAGGCGAGGCCCGTCAGCGCGGTGACCAGGCCCCCGCCGCCCCGCTGGATCCGGCCGCCCTCCTCGAAAGTGACCGGCCCCCGGTTGGAGACGAGTACCAGCCGGGTGCTGGCTTCGCTCACGAAGCCGGGCCGGGGACCGGCTGTCGAACTTCGAGGGGATGCCGCACGATCCCCGACGATACCGCGTGCACCCCGGACCCGTCGTGATCGTTCGGGGACGATCGGAGGCCGGCGGCGACCGGGCGTGATCAGGGTCGGCGGGGATGAGGACGCGGGGGGTGGAAGATTCGACCGCGGCGGTGGTGTCGGTTGTTTTTGGGTTTCAGTACGACATACGACAAAGTGTCGTTCTTTGTACGAATCTTCCAAGACAAACGACGACACGACGGCCCGGTCGCCTGCCGCCGCCGCAATCCGCTCGCCCGGCCGCCCCCGCGCCGCCCGTCCGCCCGCCCCGGCCCCCGCCCCGGCCGCCGGCCCCCGGCCCCCGCCCGCCCCGGCCGCCGGCCCCGCCCGCCGGGCGCGCTAGACCGGAAGCCCGAGCGTGAACGTCGTCTCGCCGGGCGCGGACTCGACGTCGAGGCGGGCGCGCATGCGGTCGGCGAGCTCGCGGGCGATCGCGAGCCCGAGCCCGGAGCCCTGGACGCCGTCGGAGGTGAAGAAGGGGTCGAAGATCCGCTCGGCGGAGCCGGCGGGGATGCCCTGGCCGTGGTCCTCGACGGAGAGCCGGGCGCCTTCGGGGTGCTGTTGGCGGTCGGCGCTGACGACGATCGAGGTCCCGGGCGGGGTGTGGGTGATCGCGTTGTCGATCAGGATCCGCAGGACCTGGGCGACGCGCTCGGGGTCGCAGGTGGCGCGGACGGGCTCGCGGCCGAGACGGAGCTCGAGGTGGGAGTCGTGGGCGGCGAGCGCGGGGATGAACTCGCCGGTGACGGCTCGGGCGAGCATCGCGAGGTCGGTGGGGGTGGGGTCGATCTCGACGGATCCGGCCTCGAGGCGGGAGAGGTCGAGCAGGCCGGTGGCGAGCTTGCCGAGCCGGTCGACCTGGGCGCGGACCTGGCCGACGAAGGCGCGCCGGGTCTCCTCGTCGAGCTCCTCGTCCTGGATCAGTTCGAGGAAGCCGCCGAGCGAGAAGATCGGTGTGCGCAACTCGTGTGAGGCGACGGCGATGAAGCGCTTGCGGGCGGTCTCGAGCTGCTGGAGCTGGTGCTGCATCTCGTCGAGGGCGGCGGCGAGCTGGCCGAGCTCGTCCTTGGAGTCGACGCGGAAGCTGCCGGAGAAGTCGCCGGAGGCGACACGGCGGGCGGCCTGCTCGAGGCGCTTGACGCGGATGCTCAGGGCGCGGGCGACGAGCGTTCCGGCGAGTAGGGCGAAGACGAGGGCGGCGAGCCCGGCGATCAGGACGCGGCGGCGGATCAGGGCGACGTTGGCGAGGACGTCGTCGAGGGGGACGCTGAAGAGGGCGACCTCGGCGACGCGCCCGTCGAAGCGGATCGGCACGGCGACGACGCCGATCCGTCCGCTGGAACCGGGCAGGGTTCCGTTGATCGGCGTGCCCCTGCGGGCGGCGGTCATCGCGAGCGGCCGGGTGCCGGGCGTCTCCTGCTGGTCGCCGGAGTCGTCGATCGGATAGGCGGTCAGGCCGGCGCTGCCGGTGCTGATCCCGAGCAGGGTGAGGTGGGCGCCGGTGCGGTCGGCGGCGTCGCGGACGGCGTCGGCGACGCCGGCCTTGTCGATCTTCGAGCCGACGGTCTGGGCGAGACCGGGGCGGGCGGCGATCGCGAGCCCCTCGAGGTTGCGGACCTTCTGCTCGCGGAGACTGGATTCGAGGGACGGGGTGACGTAGAGGTAGACGCCGCCGATCGCGGTCACGGTGATCGCGAAGAAGAGCAGGGCCAGGCGGTTGCGGATCGAGCGGGTGAAGGCGATGCCGGGGAGGACGCGCAGCCAGGCGCGGGCGCGGCCGAGCAGGCCGTGGGGCTCCTCGGGCGGGGGGAGGGCGTCGAACGGGGCGGTGCCCAAGTCAGTGCTCGGCGTCGTCGCGGAAGCGGTAGCCGACGCCGCGGACGGTGAAGATGTACTCGGGTTCCTTGGGGTCCTGTTCGAGCTTCTCGCGGAGATGGCGGATGTGGACGTCGATCGTGCGGGGGTCGCGGTAGTCGGAGTCGCCCCAGATCCGCTCGAGCAGGGCTTCGCGGGTGAAGACGCGGCCGGCTTCGCGGGCCATCGCTCCGAGCAGCTCGAACTCGACGTAGGTCATCTGGACGGCGCGGCCGCGGACGCGAACCGATCGCTTGGACCAGTCGAGCGCGAGCTGACCCGATTCGAGCGTCGGGCCGTCGAGGGCGCCGGCGGCGGGCGTCGGCGCGCTGAGCGTGGCGCGGCGCAGAGCGGCGCGGACGCGGCTGCGGAACTCGCGCATGGAGAACGGCTTGGTGATGTAGTCGTCGGCGCCGAGCTCGAGTCCGAGGACCTTGTCGATCTCCTCGGCCTTGGCGGTCAGCATGATGATCGGGACGGTGCTGATCGCGCGGAGCCGGCGGCAGGCCTCGAGGCCGTCGACGCGGGGCATCATCACGTCGAGCACGACGAGGTCGAACTCGGTCTCGGCGAATCGCTCGAGAGCCTCGGCGCCGTCGACCGCGCGGACGACCTCGTGACCATCCTTGCGCAGGGGGTAGGAGAGCAGCGTGAGGATCGATTGCTCGTCGTCGACGAGCAGGATCCTGGTGGCGCGGTCAGCCATGACGTTCGCGGTAAACCGTCGCAGATCCAGGCAGGCTTGCCGCCACCGGCGGATCGGGGTCGTTTCGATGGCCGGTCGGCTCGGGTTGCCGGGCTGGTGCGGGGCATGCTGCGGGGTGGGGCGCGGGCAGGCGGTTGGGCGGGGTTGGCCGGATCGGGCGGCGGCGTCGGATCACTACGCTGCCGAGGTGGTCGATCTGCGCCTTTATCGGATGGCGTTCGCGCCGTTCGCGCTTGCCGTCGTCTACGTCGCATTCTCGCTGGCGACGTGGCCGGCGGCGCTGACGACGACGCTGCCGCCGACGGCGTTCGTGGGGAGCGCGGCGATGACGACGCTCGAGTCGCTCGCGAGGGCGTACCCGGACCGGCGGCCGGGGTCGGCGGGCGACCAGCAGCTCGCGGGGTACATGGCGGCCACGTTCAAGCGGGACGGGTTCACGACGACCACGCACACGTTCACGGGCGACACGGTCGACGGGCGCAAGCGGCTCGAGACGGTGGTCGCGTCCCGGCAGGGGGCGAGCAGCTCGAGCATCGTGATCGTCGCGCACCGCGACAGCGGGCGACCGGGTTCGCTGGCGGAGCTGTCGGGCACGGCGGCGCTGCTCGAGCTGGCCCACGTCTTCTCGGAGACGACGACGCACCGGGCGCTGACGCTGGTCTCGACGAGCGGCGGGCGCGGGGGCGACGCCGGGGCGGCCGACCTGGCGTCGCAGGTTCCGGGGCCGGTCGATGCGGTGATCGTGGTCGGCGACATCGCGGGGACGAGCTCGAGCCGGCCGTACGTCGTGCCGTGGTCCGACGGGTCGCAGATCGCGCCGATCGTGTTGCGCAGGACGGTGGCGGGCGCGCTGCAGGAGCAGTTCGGGCGCAGCCCGGGCGGCACGGCCGTCTCAGACCAGGTGTCGCGTCTGGTCTTTCCGCTGACGGTCGGCGAGCAGGGGCCGCTGGACGCGGCCGGGCTGCCGGCGGTGCTGGTGCAGCAGAGCGGCGAGGTCGGGCCGAGCGCGGGGGATCCGGTCCCGTCGTCGGCGACCCGCTTCCAGCAGTTCGGGCGTGGGGTGCTGGGGGCGGTCGACGCGCTCGACAACGGGCCGCCGGTCGGCCGGCCGACGCGGGACCTGCTGCTCGGCCACCTCGTCCTGCGGTCGTCGCTCGTCAGGCTTCTCGTCGGTCTGCTGATCCTGCCGCCGGTGGTCGGCGGGATCGACGCGCTGGCCCGGGCGCGGCGGCGGCGTGCGCCGCTGGGCGGGTCGCTCGGCCTGCTCGGGATCGCGGCCGTTCCGTTCCTGCTGGCGGCGGTGTTCGCCGTCCTGCTCGGCCGGACCGGGCTGCTGGCGGCGGCGCCGACGGGTCCGGTCACGTCGCGCCAGCTGGCGCCCGGCGTGTCGGGCACGGTCGCCCTGGTCAGTGTCGCTCTCGTCTTCGCGCTCGCCTGGCTGCTGCGGGCGCCGCTGACCCGCCGGCTGGCGCCGGGGGCTTCGCCAAGCGATCCGGGCGCGCCGGTCGCCCTGATCCTGGTCTCGTGCGGGATCGCGTGCGTCGTCTGGGTCTTCAATCCGTATGCGGCGATCCTGACGCTGGTCCCGCTGCATCTGTGGCTGTTCGCGACGATGCTCGAACGGCCGCCGCCAAAGGCCTTCTCGGTCGGCCTGGTCGGCGTGTCGGTGCTTCCACTCGTCGCGGTGATGGTGCTGGATGCGAACCGGCTCGGCCTCGGGCCGCACGCGTTCGCGTGGACCGGACTGCTGATGGTCGCCGGAGCCCACATCGGCTTCGGGCCGCTGGTGCTGTGGAGCCTGTCGGGCGGGTGCGTGCTCGGCGCGTTCGCGATCGCGGTGACGCGGGCCCGCGAGCACTACGAGGAGTTGCCGCCGATCACCGTCCGCGGGCCGGTCTCCTACGCCGGCCCGGGCTCGCTCGGCGGGACCGACTCGGCTCTGCGTCGCTGAGCCGGGGCGTTGAGCGGACGGGTTGAGCCGGACGGGTTGAGCCGGGGGCGTTGAGCCGGACGGGTTGAGCCGGACGGGTTGAGCCGGGGGGGTTGAGCGGGACGGGTTGAGCCGGGGGCGCCGAACCGGGGCGCCGAGACGGGGGCCGCCGAGCCGGACGGGCTGAGCGGGACGGGCTGAGCCGGGGGCGCCGAGCCGGACGGGCTGAGCCGGGCGGGCTGGGTTGACGTCGAGCGCCGGCAGCGGGGCGAGTGCCGGGGGCCGGGGGCGGCGAGGGGGCCGGCGGCGGGAGCGGCGGCGGGAGCCGGCGGCGGGTGGGACTCCGAACACGTCGAGCCGCGCGGCGACACGTGTCGTCAGGTCTCGGACGAAACTCGTACAAAGCGCGACAGTTTGTCGAGGTTCGTACGAACCTCCAAAAACAACGGACGAAGATCGCCGCCGGTCCCGTGCCCAGGCCCCGCCGGCCGAGTCGGCGCCGTCGGCGGCCCACGCGGCTCTCAGATGAGAATCGTACAAAGCGCGACAATTTGTCGAGATTCGTACAGAAACCAAAACAACCGCGACAGCGCCTCAGCGCCCAGGTGGACCCTGCGACCCCGGGCCCGCCGCCGGCCCTTGGCGGGCCCCGGTTCCCGGGGCCCAGTGGGGCCCGACCCGCGACCGGCCCCGCCGGCCCGGACCCCGGGCGCAGGCATTGGCGATCTTGAAGCGGCCCCCGGGGGGCCCG
>DATAUX010000254.1:0-12864 GCA_036268015.1 Solirubrobacteraceae bacterium
CAGGTCGGGATCGGTCGGCCGGGCGTGGGTCAGCCGGGCGTCGGTCGGCCGGTGGTGGCGGCGGTCGTCGGGCGGTCGACGTCGGGCGTCGGGGTGAACGGAACGATCTCGCGGGCGCAGTCGATCACCCGGAGCAGGGCCGGGCTGGGCGGGTCGGGCCGGCGGATCAGCCAGACCGGCGACGAGGCTCCGAGGATCTCGACGAGGGCGACGCCGGCCCGTGGCGTCACGGCCGACCCGGGCAGCCGGTAGACGCCGATCCCGGCGCCGGCGAGGGCGATCGCCTCCTGCGGGCTGGCCGCGTGCTGGACGACCCGCCGCTCGATCCCGGCCTTCCGGGCGGCCTCGGAGACGGCGTCGTAGGCGACGGGGCTGAGCGACCGGTGGAGGGCGATCACCGGCTCGCCGTCGAGCTCGGTCAGCGCGATCGTCCGGCGGCCGGCGAACGGGTGGTCCTCGGCGACGACGAGCATGCTCGGCTCGTCGGCGATCGTCTCGGCGACCATCTCCGAGGACTCGTGCATCGTGCGGCCGATCACCAGATCGACGCTGCGGTGCCGGAGGGCCGGGAGGATCTCGAGCCAGCGGAGTTGGCGGACCGAGATGTCGATGGCCGGGTGGCGGCCGTTGACGGCGGCGACGAGCGGGCCGAGGTAACCGGCGAGCGTGCTCCAGATGAAGCCGACGGCGACCCTGTCGGCGGCGCCGCGCGGCGCGGCGTCTGCTGCGCTGCGGACCCGGGCGGCGGCGTCGAGCGCGTCGCGGACCGCAGGCAGGACGGCGCGTCCGCCGGGGGTCAGCTGGGTCCGGCGGGCTGTCCGGTCGAGTAGAACGAGGCCGAGCTCGTCCTCGAGCGCGCGGATCTGACGGGTGACCTGCGGCTGGGAGAGGCCGAGCATGCGGGCGGCCCGGCCGAAGTGGCCCTCCTCGACGACGGCGACCAGCGACCGGAGGTGGGCGAGGCGGAGATCCATGCGTGAATTGCATCAGACGCCGCGCGCGGGTGGGCGCCGGAGCGGGCGGGGCGGTCGGTCAGAGGCGGAGGTAGCGGCCGCGCTCGAAGGCGGAGACGGTCGTCCGGTATTCGGCCCACTCGCGGCGCTTGTTGCGGACGTACCACTCGCAAAGGCGGTCGCCGAGCGTCTCGCGGGCGAGCTCGGACGACTCGAAGATGTTGGTCGCCTCGTGGAGATCCTCGGGCAGCCGGCGGGCGTCGCCCTGGGTCTGCTCGGTCGTCTCGGCCTCGAGCTCGTAGCCGCGCTCGATCCCGCGCAGGCCGGCGGCCAGGGTCAGGGCGAAGGCGAGATAGGGATTGCAGGCCGGGTCGGGCGACCGGAGCTCGATCCGGGCGGCCGACTCGCGCGACGGGCGGCGGGAGGGGACGCGGACGAGACCGGACCCGCCGTGGCGGGTCCAGGCGACGCGGGACGGGGCCTCGAAGCCGCTGGCCAGCCGCTTGTACGAGTTGACCCACTGGTTCGTCACGGCGGACAGCTCGCGGCCGTGACCGAGCACGCCGGCCAGGAAGGACCGTCCGGTCGCCGACAGGGGCTGGCTGGCCGTCGGGCTGTAGAACGCGTTGGCGCCGGTCGAGTCGAACAGCGAGAGGTGCGTGTGCATCCCCGAGCCGGGATGGTTCTCGAGCGGCTGGGGCATGAACGTCGCATACTGGCCGAGTTCGCGGGCGACCTCCTTGACGGTGATCCGGAACGTGGTGACGGCGTCGGCCATCGAGAGCGCGTCGGTGTACGCGAGGTCGAGCTCATGCTGCGAGGGGGCGGCCTCGTGGTGGGAGGCCTTGATCGGGATGCCCATCTGCTCGAGGTACTCGATCGTCCGGCGGCGGAAGTCCGAGCCGAGGTCCTGGGGCGTGAGATCGAAGTAGGCGCCGTCGTCGAGCGGCACCGGGACGTCGGGGCCGGGGGCTCCGGAGAACAGGAAGAACTCGATCTCGACGCCGACCTGGAAGCTCCAGCCGAGCTCGGCCGCGTGCGAGAGGACTCGCCTGAGGGCCTCGCGTGAGTCGCCGGGGAACGGCGAGTCGTCGGGCAGGCGAGTGTCGCAGAACATCCGGGCGACGAGGGACGACGGCCGCCACGGGAGGATCTGGAAGGTCGACGGGTCGGGGTGGGCGATCACGTCGCGCTCGGCGAGCCGGGCGGAGCCCTCGAGCGACGAGCCGTCGACGCCGATCCCGTCCTCCATCGCCGACTCGAGCTCTGACGCGGGGATCGAGATCGACTTCGGCAGGCCGAGGACGTCGACGAACCACAGGCGGACGAAGCGGACGCCGCGCTCCTCGACCGTGCGCAGGACGAACTCCGAGTCGCTCCCCATCGCCCGCACGCTACACGGGCGAGGTCGCCGGCCGCCTCCGCTGCCGTCGCTGACCCCGCCTCCGCCGCCGTCGCCGACCCCGCCGGCGATCACCGCGCGCGGGTCAGCCGGGTTTCGTTCACCCGGCGTTCATCTAACCGACCCACCCCGGCAACGGCCTGCGTCCAGGATGGTGTTCGACGATGAGAACACTCTGCCCCTACTGCGGCACCGGCTGCGGGCTCGTCGTGCGGGCCAAGGGCGGTCAGGTCACGACGATCGAGGGCGACCCGATCCATCCGGTCAATCACGGCCGGACGTGTCGCAAGCCGCTCGAGCTCGCGTCGGCCGTGCACGCCGACGACCGGGCGCTCACGCCCCTCCTGCGCGACGACCGGGACTCCCGCTTCGAGCCGAAGACCTGGGACGACGCGCTCGGGACGCTGGCCGGCCGGCTCGGCTCCTACCGGCCGGACGAGATCGCCTTCTACATCTCGGGGCAGCTCCTGACCGAGGACTACTACGTCGTCAACAAGCTGGTCAAGGGCTTCCTCGGCACGAACAACCTCGACTCGAACTCCCGCCTGTGCATGTCGAGCGCGGTCGCCGGCTACAAGGGCGCGTTCGGCTTCGACGGCCCGCCGCCGGCCTACGCCGACCTCGCCCTGTCGGACTGCCTGCTCCTGCTCGGATCGAACACGGCCGCCTGCCACCCGATCCTCTGGTCGCGGATCCGCGAGCGCCAGGCCGAGGGCGCGTACGTGATCTGCGTCGACCCCCGGCCGACGCCGACGGCTCGCGAAGCCGACCTCCATCTGGCGGTCAGGCCGGGCACGGACCTGGCCCTGCTGAACGCGATGCTCCACACGATCGAGCGTGACGGCCTGCTCGACAGGGCGTTCATCGAGCGGAGCACGAGCGGCTTCGCCGGCCTCAGCGCGGTCGCCGCGGACTGGCCGCCCGACCGGGCGGCCGACGTCTGCGGGGTGGCGGCCGCCGACATCGAGCTGGCCGCCCACCGCTTCGCGAGCGCCGGAGCGGCGATGGCCCTCTGGTCGATGGGCGCGAACCAGTCGACGGTCGGAACTCTGAAGAACCGCGCGCTGATCAACCTCTGCCTCGCGACCGGCCAGATCGGCCGGCCGGGGGCGGGTCCGCTCAGCCTGACCGGACAGCCGAACGCGATGGGCGGCCGGGAGACCGGCGGCCTGGCGCACCTGCTGCCGGGCTACCGGGATGTCACGGTCGCGTCCGATCGGGCCGAGATCGAGGCCCACTGGTCGACGCCCGGCGAGATCGACTCGCGGCCGGGACTGACGGCGACCGAGATCTTCGAGCCCGGCCGGCTCAAGGCGATCTGGGTCGTCGCGACCAACCCGGCGGTGTCGATGCCGGACTCGGCGCGTGTCCGCGAGGCGCTCGAGGCGGCCGAGCTCGTCGTCGTCCAGGACGCCCACCATCCGACCGAGACGTCAGCGCTCGCCCACGCCGTCCTGCCGGCGGCCGCGTGGCCGGAGAAGGAGGGCACGATGACCAACTCCGAGCGGCGGGTCGGGCTCGTCGGCAAGCTGATCGACCCGCCGGGCGACGCGCTCCCCGACTGGCAGATCTTCGCCCGGCTGGCGGCGGCCCTCGGCCACGGCGAGCAGTTCGCCTGGGCCGACTCGGCAGCCGTCTACGACGACTTCGCGGCGTCGACGGCCGGCCGTCCGTGCGACGTCAGCGGCCTCAGCCACGAGCGCCTGAAGCGGTCGGGGAGCGTCCAGTGGCCGTGCCCGGCCGACGACGGCCACGAGGGAACCGCCCGCCTGTACACGAACAGGCGCTTCCCGACCGCGGACGGCCGGGCCCAGTTCGCGCCGACGCCGCACACGCCGCCGGTCGAGGCGCCCGGCGAGGACTTCCCGCTGACGCTGACCACCGGCCGGATCTCCGAGCAGTGGCACACGATGACGCGGACCGGCAAGGCGGCCGGCCTGGCGACCGACGGCCCGTTCGTCGAGCTCAACCCGGTCGACGCGCCCGGCGTCGAGGAGGGCGATCGGGTACGGATCGTCTCGGCCCGCGGCGAACTGGTCGGCCGGGCCCGGCTCGAGCCGAAGCTGGCCGCCGGCGTCGTGTTCGCGCCGTTCCACTTCGGCCTGCTCCACGCGCCGGCCGGGGACGGCCAGCTCAACAACGCGACCCACGGCGCGGTCGACCCGGTGTCGGGCCAGCCCGAGCTGAAGGCGGCCGCCGTGCGGGTCGAGCGGATCGGCGTGCGCCCGGCCGCGCCGCGGCGGGTCCGGACCAAGCGGCTCGTCGTCGTCGGCGCGGGAATGGCCGGTCTCGCCGTCGTCGAGGAGGCGCTCCGCCGGCGGCCGACGCTCCGCGTGACGATGCTCGGCGAGGAGCCCGGGCCGGCGTACAACCGGGTCCTGCTGTCGAAGGTCCTCGCCGGGACGGCCGGCTACGCGGACATCCAGATGCGGACGGCCGACTGGTACGCGGCGCACGGCGTCGACATGCGCGGCGGCCTGTCGGCGACCGAGCTCGACCTCGAGCGGCAGGTCGTCGTCGACCTGGCCGGCGAGCGCCACCCGTACGACGCGCTCGTCCTGGCGACCGGATCGAGGGCCTTCGTGCCCCCGATCCCGGGGTCCGACCTCAAGCACGTGCAGGTCTTTCGGACGGCCGCCGACGTCGAGGCCCTGCGCCACGCGCCGGGCCGCGCGGCGGTCGTCGTCGGCGGGGGCCTGCTCGGCCTGGAGGCGGCCGCCGGCCTGCGGGCGCAGGGCAAGATGGTCACGGTCGTCGAGCTGGCCGACCGGCTGATGGCCCAGCAGCTCGACGGCGGCGCGGCGGCGATCCTGCGCCGGCGGCTGCGCGCGCTCGGCCTGATCACGCTGGTCGCGCGGTCAGTCGAGGAGATCACCGACGACGCGGTGATCCTGACCGGCGGTCAGCGGATGCGGGCCGACCTCGTCGTCCTGACGGTCGGCGTCCGGGCCGAGACGACGCTCGCCAGGCAGGCCGGCCTGGAGTGCGGTCGGGGAATCGTCGTCGACGACGAGCTGCGGACGAGCGCGCCGCGGGTCTGGGCGGTCGGCGAGTGTGCCCAGCATCGGGGCACCGTCTACGGACTGTGGGCGCCGCTCGCCGACCAGGCGAGGGTCGCCGGCGCGGTGATCGCCGGCGAGCCGGGCGCGTTCCGGGGCACGATCACGTCGACGACGCTGAAGGTCGCCGGCGTCGACGTCTTCGCGGGCGGGGTGGCCGACGGCCGGGACGAGATCGTCCACTCCGACACGCGGCGCGGGGTCTACCGCAAGCTCGTGCTCCAGGGCGACAGTCTCGCCGGGGCGCTGCTCGTCGGTGACACGAGCGAGGCCCGCGTCCTGTCGGGCCTGCTGCGCAGCGGCGAAGTCGTGCCGCCGGAGGTGCTCGCGCCGGGCGCGACGCCGGGTCCGCCGGTCGCGCCGGCGGCGTCGGACGTCGTCTGCTCGTGCAACGCGGTCCGCCGCGGCGAGCTCGAGAAGGCGATCCGCGCCGGCGGTCTGCGGACCTTGGCGCAGGTCGGCAGGGCGACACGGGCGGGCACCGGCTGCGGTGGGTGCGCGGCCGACCTCGAGGAGATGCTCGACGACTAGGGGCTCGCCGTCACGCGCGGGTTCGCCGGCCGCCGGCCGGGCAGGTCAGGCGAAGACCGCCTCGTAGCGCGCGCCGACGTCGTCGGACCCGAGCGGCACCAGGCGGACGTCGAAGCGGCCGACCGTCGCATGTTCGATCGTGTAGGTCTGCTCGTCGAGGACCGGCGCTGCCGGTCCGCGAAACAGGATCGAGAAGGCCGCGCTGCCGCCGACCCCGGGCCCGGCGACCGGAACCGCCGCCGCCAGCCGGAGGACGAAGATCTCGCCGTCGTCGTCCCGGACCCGGAACTCGTCGTTGACGAGCTCGGCGAACGTCTCGGCTGTGAAGGGCTCGGTCATCGCTGCGCCCGGCAGCCTAACCGAGCTCCGCCGGCGTGTTCATCTGATGGAAATGGACCGGTGACGGCAGGGAAACGGCGTCGTGGGAGCATCGTCGAATGAGCGATCCTGCCGCACCAATCATCGTCGTAGGAGGAGGGATCGCCGGGCAGGCAGTCTGCGAGGCGATCCGTGACCGCGATCCGGACGTGCCCGTGGTGATGGTCTGCGGCGAGCCGCGTCTGCCGTACGACCGGGTCCGCCTGTCGGAGATCCTCGTCTCCGGCGAGTCGGCCGAGGCGCTCGCCCTACGGCCGCAGGAGTGGTACGCCGACCGCGGCGTCGAGGTCCGCCTCGGCGCGTGGGTGACCGGGTGCGACACCGAGGCCAAGGTCGTGACCGTCGCGTCCGGATCGGCCGTCGGTGAACCGCTGGCCTACTCGCAGCTCGTCCTCGCGACCGGGTCGCAGCCGCTGATGCCGCCGATCGATGGCATCGACCTGCCGGGGGTCTACCCGTTCCGCGGACCCGAGGACTGCGAGTCGATCCGCGCGGCGGCGGCCGAGTCCAAGCATGCGGCGGTGATCGGCGGTGGCCTGCTCGGTCTGGAGGCGGCGCGCGGCGTCGTCGCGCAGGGGGCGGCCGTGACGGTCGTCCACCTGATGGGACGGCTGATGGAGCGCCAGCTCGATCACGGCGCGGCCGAGATGCTGGCGCCGGCGATGACCGACCTCGGCGTCGAGGTCCAGCTCGGCCGGCAGACGACGTCGCTGAGCGGAAACGGCCGGGTCCGGCAGCTCCACTTCGCCGACGGCGATACGTTGGCCGCGGATCTCGTCGTCGTGTCGATCGGCATCCGGGCGGAGACGACGCTGGCCCGGGAGGCGGGGATCGCGTGCGGCCGGGGAATCGTCGTCGACGATCGGATGCGGACGTCGGCGGCCGGTGTGCTGGCGGTCGGCGAGTGCGCCGAGCACCGGGGCGTCGTCTACGGCCTGGTCGCGCCGATCCACGATCAGGCGAAGGTCGCGGCCGACACGCTGCTGCGGCGGATCGGGCTCGACTACGCCGGGTCGATCCCGTCGGCCAAGCTGAAGGTGATGGGCGTCGACCTGGTCTCGATCGGCGAGGCCGACGCCGACCAGTCGGCGATCGCCGAGTTCCGGGAGGACCGGGTCTACCGCAAGCTCGTCCTGCGGGACGGGCGGATCAGCGGGGCGATCCTGATGGGCGACATCCGCGGCCACGAGAACCTGCTCGAGGCGGTCCGGGCCGGCGAGCTGGTCGACGACCCGCTCGCCCGCTTGGTCGCCGCCGGCGAGGCGACGGCTGCGGATCTGCCGGACGCGGCGCAGGTCTGCAACTGCAACGGCGTCTGCAAGGGCGAGATCGTCCAGGCCGTCAACGACGGCCTGCCGACGCCGCGCGAGGTGATGGCGGCGACACGGGCCGGAACCGGCTGCGGGTCGTGCCGGACGCTGGTCGCCGAGATCGTGACGATGGTCTCCGGCGACGCGGCCAACGAGCCGTACTACCTGTGTCCGTGCCGCAAGCAGACCCGCCAGGAACTGGCGGCCGTGATTCGCGAGCAGGGCCTCGACGCGGTCAGCCAGGTCGGCGAACGCTGCGGTACGGGTCACGACTGCGGCGCGTGCAAGCCGGCGCTCGCGTACCTCGTCTCCGAGATCAAGGGCAACCGCCACCGGGAGGAGCGGGACGCCCGCTTCATCAACGACCGGGTCCACGCGAACATCCAGAACGACGGGACCTTCTCGGTCGTCCCCCGGATGTATGGCGGCGTCACGACGCCGGCCGAGCTGCGGCGGATCGCCGACGCGGCCGAGAAGTACGAGGTGCCCCTGGTCAAGGTCACCGGTGGCCAGCGGATCGACCTGCTCGGCGTCCGGCGGGAGGACCTGCCGGGAATGTGGCGGGACCTGGGGATGCCTTCGGGTCACGCGTACGCGAAGGCGATCCGGACGGTCAAGACGTGCGTCGGAACCGACTTCTGCCGGTTCGGCCTCGGCAACTCGATCGCCCTGGGCGTCGACATGGAGAAGGCATGGGAGGGCCTGCACACGCCGGCGAAGGTGAAGAGCGGCGTGTCCGGGTGCCCGCGCAACTGCGCGGAGGCGACCGTCAAGGACATCGGCGTCGTCGGCGTCGAGGGCGGCTGGCAGATCCGGATCGGCGGGGCCGCGGGTGCGAGCGTCCGGGAGGCGGACATCCTCTGCACGGTGGAGACGGCGGCCGAGGCGCTGCGCGTGACGACGGCGTTCCTCCAGTTCTACCGGGAGAACGCCGACTACAAGGAGCGGATGTACGCGTTCGTCCCGCGGATCGGCCTCGACCGGGTCAAGGAGATCGTGCTCGACGAGGAGCAGGGAGCCGCCCTGCGCGAGCGCCTGGCGATCGCCAAGGCCGCGGTCCAGGACCCGTGGCTGGAGCGAGACGAGCCGTATCACCCGAACCAGTTCGTCGAGCTCGTCGGGCCACCGGCATGACGACGCGGGTCTGCCGGGTCGACGACGTTCCGCTCGGCGAGGGTCGGGCGGTCGAGATCGACGGCCACCGGGTCGCCGTCTTCCAGACGCGCAACGGCTGGTACGCGCTCGACCAGCGCTGCCCGCACAAGGGAGGTCCGCTGACCGATGGGATCGTCGCCGACGGGTGCGTGACCTGCCCGCTCCACGACCGGCGCTTCGACCTGGCGACCGGCCGCTGCCACTCCGACGACCTGCGGGTCGGCGTCTACCGGGTCGAGATCCACGACGGCGACGTCTGGGTGGACGGGTCGATGACGACGCAAGACGACACCCGAACAGCGCTCGCCGCCTAGAGCCGGCCGCCCGGCGCTCAGGCCGGCTCGGCCGCGGCGGCGATCGGGTGTTCCCCGAGGAAGAAGATCTCGACCATCAGGCTGAGGCCGGGCTCCACGTGGGCCTGGCTCGTCGACCCGAGAACCCCCCGTGAGGTCAGCTCCTCGATCGCCTGGCGGTATCGGCCGGCGATCCGGCGTTGGAAGTCCTGGAGCAACACGACGACTCGGTCGGGTCCGCAGGTGCCGATCAGCGTACGCTCGAGCGGTGTCAGGTTGGTGTCGCGCATCACGACGACGAGCATGTCGTCGACGACGTACGTGTCGACCGTCGGCGGTTCGCGTCCGTAGGCCTGGTTCATGATCTCGGCCAGACGCGTCGAGATCGCCGCGAGCACGTGGTCGTCGACCGAGGGCGGTCCGCCGACCTCGTTCGAGCCGCCGGCCGCCCGTCGGAGTTCGGTCGTCCCGAGCCTGATTCCCGTGCCGGGCGGCCGACGCAGGGCGCTCGCCGATGTGCCGCGCTCCGCTGCCGCGCGCGGTCCCGGGCCGCACGCCGCGCTGCGCGTCGTCTCCACAGCAAGCGGTCCGACGGCCGGTCTGTGGTCCATCGGTCTCTCCCGGCATCGAATGTTTCCCCCTCCCCCAAGGACGCCGCGCGGCCGGATTCCTTCCGCGACCGGCCGCGGCGCGATCGCCCGGCGCCGGTCGCCGGCGCGACCACGGGCTCTCGCCCGCCTAGCCGGCGCGGGCGCTGACAGGCGCTCGCCGAGCCGGGCTAGACGAGATCACACATGTCTTGGCCGACGCCGCCTTGACAGCGTCGACCGGGCTCGCGGAGAAGTCGGTCGCGAGCTCGCCGGTCAGGGACAGCTGATCCACGACACGCTGCCGGGCCGACGGCGGGATCAGCAGGCGCTGGAAGATCGGCGGTGGAAGCGGCGGGAAGAGCAGCGTGACGATCTCCCGGTGGCGGTGGGTCAGCGCAGTGGATTCGAACAGCCCGCCGAGGCTCCGCGGCAGTCCCCGGCGGGTGAGGCGGCCGGCCCGGCTGAGCGCGGCGACCTCCTCGAGGAAGCCCTGGAGCATCGACGGCGGCGTCACCCGGCAGACGACGTGGGCCACGTCGATGCCCTTGTTGCGGTAGGCGTGACGCGTTCCCGCCGGTATCACGACGGTTCCGCCGGCCTCGGCCGCTCGCCACTTCCGGCCGGCGAGACAGCTCGGGCTGCCCGACCGGACGGCGAACCGCTCGACGACCGCCGGATGGACGTGCGGCGTGACGCCGCCGCCCGGATCGATCCAGATCTCGAACGACCTCGGAACGCCGGCGTCGACCCAGCCCGGCCCGAGGTCGCAGTTCACCGGCGCGCCCGGTCGCCCGCGCCGGATCCCAGTCACCGGCGACCAGGGCGAAACACCGCGCGATGCCCCGCGGTCGATGCGCGTCGCGGCGATCCGGGGCTATCCTCGCGCCGTGATCCTCGCGATCGATCAGGGCACGACCGGGACCACGTGCCTCGTCTTCGACCTCGCCGGCGACCTCGTCGGCCGCGCCTACCGGGAGTTCACACAGCACTTCCCGAAGCCCGGCTGGGTCGAGCACGACGCCGACGAGATCTGGCTCGTCACGCAGGCCGTCGCCGGCGACGCGCTCGACGACGCCGGCGTCCGCCCGGGCGAGCTCGCCGCCGTCGGGATCACCAACCAGCGGGAGACCGTCGTCGTCTGGGACCCGGCGACCGGCCGGCCACTCCACCGGGCCCTCGTCTGGCAGGACCGGCGGACCGCCGGCCGATGCGACGAGCTCCGGGCGGCCGGGTTCGAGACGGTCGTCCGCGACCGGACCGGCCTCGTGCTCGACCCGTACTTCTCGGCGACGAAGATCGAATGGCTGCTCGACAACGTCGACGGCCTCCGCGACCGGGCCCGGGACGGGCGGGCAGTGTTCGGGACGATCGACTCGTGGATCGTCTTCAAGCTGACCGGCGAGCACACGACCGATCCGTCGAACGCGTCCCGCACGATGCTCTACGACATCCGCCGGGCCGCGTGGGACGGCGAGCTGCTCGACCGCTTCGGGATCCCTGAGCCGGCGATGGCCGAACTCCGCCCGAGTATCGGCCCCCGCGGCCGCACCCGCCGGGACGCGCTCCACGGACACGAAATCGAAGTGTGCGGGGTCGCAGGTGACCAGCAGGCCGCGCTCTTCGGCCAGGCGTGTCTCGCCGACGGGATGGGCAAGAACACGTACGGGACGGGGTCGTTCGTCCTCGTCAACGCCGGGTCGACCCCGCCGCCGCCGGCCAGGGGGCTCCTGACGACGGTCGCCTGGGGGATCGGCGACCGCCTCCAGTACGCGCTCGAGGCGTCGATCTTCGTCACCGGCGCCGGCGTCCAGTGGCTGCGCGACGGCCTCGGGATCATCGAGACGGCCGCCGAGACCGAGCAGCTGGCCGGGTCGATCGCCTCCAACGACGGCGTCTACTTCGTCCCCGCCCTGACCGGGCTCGGCTCGCCCCACTGGGACCCGCACGCCCGGGGGACGATCGTCGGCCTGACGCGGGGGACCGGCCGGGCCCAGCTCGCCCGCGCGACCTTGGAGGCGATCGCCTACCAGACGGTCGACGCGATCCGCGCGATCGAGGCGGCCGGGTCGCCCGAGCTCGTCGAGCTCCGCGTCGACGGCGGCGCCAGCGTCAACGGCTGGCTGATGCAGTTCCAGGCCGACGTCCTCGGCGTTCCGGTCGTCGTGCCCGAGCTCGCCGAGACGACCGCGTTCGGGGCCGCGTCGATGGCCGCCGTCGGGGCCGGCGAGTGGACGCTCGACCGGGTGAGGACCGGCTGGCGCGAGCGGGTTCGCTACGACCCGGGGATGGACCCGGCGACCCGCGACGAGCTGCTCGCCGGCTGGCGGGCCGCGGTCGCCCGGACGACGCCGGCCGGCGCGTAACCAGAGCCGGCCCGCGGCGTAGGAGGATGAGATGAGCGAGCCACTGGTCGCGATGAAGGAGCAGGTCTACAGGGACCCCCGGCCGAAGGAGCACTTCGACCGCTTCCACGCGCGTTCGCGAACCCGCGAGCCCGACTGGGTCTACGGGGTCGTCCGGATGATCACGTCGCTCTACGCGTACACCCTCCTGCGGACCCGGTCGATCGCCGCGGAGAAGGTCCCCGCGACCGGGAAGGCGATCCTCGCCCCGAACCACTTCTCCTACATGGATCACTTCCTGCTCGGCTGCTACATCCGCCGAAAGGTCCGCTTCATGGCCAAGAGCCAGCTCTTCAGCGGGCCGATGCAATGGGTCTACTCACACGGCGGCGTCTTCCCCGTCCGGCGCGGCGCCCGCGACGAGGAGGCCTTCATCACGGCCGAGACGATCCTCGACCGGGGCGGCGTCGTCGCGATGTACTGCGAGGGCGGACGGTCGCGGACCGGCGAGCTCCAGGACCGGGCGAAACCCGGAATCGGGCGCCTCGCGCTGGCCTCCGGCGCGCCGGTCGTCCCGGTCGCGATCCACGGATCCGCCGGGATCCGCAACTGGAAGCGGCTCCGCTTCCCGCGGGTCAGCGTCCACTACGGCGACGAGCTCCGGTTCGAGCAGACCGTCGACGCGTCGCGCGAGCGCCAGCAGGAGGTCGCCGACGAGATCTTCGCGGCGATCCGCGTGCTCTACGCCGAGCTCGACGAGCACGGCCACGTCGCGATCGCCCGCGAGGCCCGCGAGCCGGCCGGAGCCGCCCAGCGCTGAGCGGTCGGCCGACGGCTCGGCCGGCGGTCGG
>DATAUX010000255.1:0-7967 GCA_036268015.1 Solirubrobacteraceae bacterium
GCGCGTTGAACGCGACGTGGAGCCCGTCGAGGCTGCCCGGCGCCGGCTCGACGTTCAGGCCGGCGTCGGCCAGCGCGCCGACGGCGCCGGCGAGCGCCGCCCGGGCGTCGTCGCCGACCCGCTCGCTGTCCTCGCCCGGGACCCAGCCGATCCGCCGCTCGCGCAGGCCGCCCGAGTCACCGCCGGCCTCCTGCGGCCCGGCCGCGGGAAGCTGACGCGCGCCGAGCGTGGCCAGGACAATCGCCAAATCCCGCACGGTCCGCCCGATCGGGCCGATCACCTGGAAGTGCCGCTGGACGCTGTCGGGCCCGGGCGCTCCCGGCCTGCCGTCCATCCGCCCGCCGCGTCCGGGGAGCTGGCCCGTGCCGTCGAGCGCGCCGGCGCCGGGCCGCAGCGCGAGCACGCCGCAGCACTGCGCCGGCCAGCGCAGCGATCCGCCGTAGTCGGTGCCGATCCCGACCGCGGACGCGCCGGCGGCGATCAGCGCGGCCTCGCCGCCCGAGGACCCGCCCGGGCTGTGGGCGCCCCACGGGCTGCGCGTGCCCGGCGTCGTCACGCCGAAGGCGAACTCCGGGCAGCGCGTCTTCGCGATCACGATCGCCCCGGCCGCCCGCAGCCGCCCGACGGCGACCGCGTCGACCTCGGGGACGTTGCCCGCGAACGCCGGGCTCCCGCACGCGGTCGGTGTGCCGGCCGTCGCGATCACGTCCTTCACGGTGACCGGGACCCCGCACAGCGCGCCCGGCTGCTCGCCGCCGGCCAGCCGCGTCTCGAGGTCGGTGGCCTCGGCGAGTGCCGATTCCCGGCGGATCGCGGCGGCCGCGTTGAGCCAGGGCTCGACCTCGTCGAGCCGGTCGAGGTGGGCGCGGACGACCTCGCGGACGCCGAGCTCGCCGGCGATCACCGCGTCGCGCAGCCGCCACGCCGGCCAGCCGACGGGTGCCCGGGGCGCGTCGAGCGTCGCCTCGGCCCGCGGGCTCACGACCCGCGCACCCGGTCGCGGACGCCGCCCTCGATCGCTCCGACGACGAAGTACAGGGCCAGCGAGACGACGAGGATCAGCGCGATCGCGCTCCACAGGTCGGCGTAGTTGCTCGAGATCACGTCATAGGCCATCGCGTACCCGAGGCCGTGACCGGTGATCAGCCACTCGGCCAGCACCGACCCGAGCACGGCGCCCGGCATCGAGATCTTCGCCGCCGCGAACAGCGCCGGCGCCGAGAACGGCACGCGGACCTTGAGCAGGGCCGATCGCTTGACCCCGCCGAAGCAGTGGATCAGGTCGGTCGCCGCGGCCGGCGCGCTGCGCAGTCCGTCGACGATCGTGACCAGCGACGGGACGAACGTGACGACCCCGGCGATGATCGTCACGCCGACGAGGCCCCGCCCGAAGACCAGGCCGATCAGCGGGCACATCGCGATCAGGGGAACCGAGCGCATCACGATCACGAACGGCATCACGGCCGTCCCGGCCGACGGGTAGAGCGTGATCGCGGCGGCCGCGACGGCCGCCGCGACGGTCCCGGCCAGCCAGCCGAGGCCGGCGTCCCTGGCCGTGTGGCCGAGGTTGGACAGCAGGATCTGGCGGTGGCCGGCCGCGCCGGCCCCGTTGATCGCGTAGTGCCAGACGTCGAGCGGCGACTTGACGAAGTAGTCCGACAGTCCGCTCGACTTGATCAGGGCCTCCCAGACGAGCAGGCCGAAGACCGTCGCGGCGAGCACCTTCACCGCCGTGATCGCGGCTGCCGCGGGCGGCCTGCGCCGCCGCCGCGGGCGGGTCATCCCGCTGTCGAGCGGCGCGTCGACGTCGGCCCCCAGCCGCCGGGCCGCGGCCGCCGTGATCGCGAACGCCAGGCCGCAGACGAGCGTCGCCGTGACCGCGATCGCCCACGTCCTGTTGACCGCCAGCTGCTGCTGGGCCTGGAGCATGATCACGCCGAGGCCGTGCTGGCCGCCGAGGTAGTCGCCGATCATCGTCCCGAGGATCGCCGCCGGCGCCGAGATCGCCAGGCCGCTCGCGAGGATCGGGATGCTCGCCCGGACGCGGACCTTCGTCAGCTGGGCCCAGCGTCCGCCGCCGAACACCTTGACGACCTCGAGCGTCGTCGGCGACGCCGCCCGCAGACCGGTCACGGCGGCGACCAGCGTGATGAAGAAGACCGACAGCGCCGACATCACGACCTTCGCGCCAGTCGCCCCGTAGAGCACGACCAGCAGCGGGCCGATCGCGATCGTCGGGACGCAGTAGGTCGCCACGCCGAGCGTCATCAGGCCGCTCTCGGCGACCGGTGCGATCAGGCAGATCGCCGCGAGCAGGAGGGCCGCCCCGTTGCCGAGCAGCCAGCCCTTCCACGAGATCCCGAGCGTGACCTCGAGGTCCGACCAGTAGAAGTGGTCGCCGACCATCGTCGAGAAGACCGACGTCGGCGCCGGGAGGACGAACCGGCCGGCGAACACGGTCACCGCGAGCAGCTCCCAGATCCCGAGGATCACGACGAGGATCGCGACCGGCCGCAGCCGCCCGCTGAGCTTCCCGAACGCCGGGACCCCGGCCCGGGCGGCCTCGATGCTCGCCATCAGTGCTCGCCGCTCGCGCCGGTCGCGCCGGTCGCGCCGGTCTCGTCGGCCGCGGCTCCCGCGCTGAAGAGGGCCGCGCTGAGGTGGTCGCAGGCCGCATGGAAGGCCGGCGACGCGAGCAGGTCCGGGCGCCTCGGTCGCTCGAACGGGACGACGAACCGCTCGACGATCCGCCCCGGCCGCGGGCTCATCACGATCACCGTGTCGGCCAGGAAGACGGCCTCCCCGATCGAATGGGTGACCAGCAGGGTCGTCGTCGCCCGCTCCATCCAGATCCGCTGGAGCTCGATGTTGAGCCGCTGGCGCATCATCTCGTCGAGTGCGCCGAACGGCTCGTCGAGCAGGAGCAGCAGCGGCTGGAGGACGAGCGCCCGGGCGATCGCGACGCGCTGGCGCATGCCGCCCGAGAGCTGGCCCGGCTTCGCGTGCTCGAAGCCGTTGAGCCCGACGAGGTCGATCAGGTGGCCGATCGACGCGGCCTCGCCGGTCCGCCCGGCCAGCTCGAGCGGCAGCCGGATGTTCGACTCGACGCTCCGCCACGCAAGCAGCGCCGAGTCCTGGAAGGCGACGCCCATCTGGTGGCGCTTGCGGAGCATCGCCGGGGGCACCCCGTTGACGAGGATCTCGCCCGTCGTCGCCTGCTCGAGGTCGGCGATCATCCGCAGGATCGTCGACTTCCCGCAGCCCGACGGCCCGAGCAGGGCCGTGAAGCTGCCGCGCCCGGCGTCGAGCGAGACCGGGTCGAGCGCGCGGACGGCGGCCGGGCCGTGTCCGAACGTCTTCGACACGTCGGTCAGCGTGAGGCCCTGTTCCCGATCGGTCATCGCAGGCTCCGGCGCCCGGCCGGTCGCCCGGGCCGGGGCTTCCGCGGCCATCAGGCGGCGACGCTGCCGCCCTTGTAGACCTGGCTGAGGACTGCGGTCGTGAACATCGAGGGGGTCGCCTTCACCCCCCCGAGCGCGAGCGACGCGATCGTCCCGGCGATCTTCTCGTCGGTCATCCAGAACAGGCCGTGGGCCTTCGTGTCGGCGTCGACGACGAAGCCGTTCTGCGCCTCGGCCTCGAGCTTCTGCTGGGGGAGCGACAGGCCGATCCCCTTGCCGAACTGGTTGACCGCCAGGTTGGCGGCCTCGTCCGGGTCCTTGACGACGTCGGCCCAGCCGCGCGACTCGGCGGTCATCAGGGCGGCGATCGTCTTCATCGTCGCCGGGTTGCCGAGGTTCGCGCCCGTGGTTATGTAGAGGTCCTCGATCAGCGGGTAGTGGAAGTCGGAGAGCAGCAGGACGTACGGGGCGACGCCCTGGAGCTTGAGGATCGTCGGCTCGTTCGCGGCGAACGCCATCAGCCCGTCGATCTCGCCCGACGCGAGCGACGTCACGTCGAAGCCGACCGTGACGACGGTGATCTTCGACAGGTCGAGCTCGTTGGCCTTGACGAACGAGTTCCAGATCGGCGCGTTCGTGTCCGAGATCCCGACCTTCCTGCCGTACATGTCGGTCGGCACCTTGATCGGCTTCGACGCCCGCGACACGATGCACGTCGGGTTCTTCTGGTAGGTCGCCCCGATCACCTTGAGGTCCGCGCCGTTGAGGATCGCCGAGACCGCCTCCGCCGTGTGCGTGACCCCGACCAGCGCCTTGCCCGAGACGACGACCGGCTCGGGTGCGAGGCTCGGGCCGCCGGGGATCAGCGTCACGTCGAGGCCGGCGGCCTTGTAGTAGCCCTTGGTCTGCGCGAAGTAGCTGCCGGCGAACTGGACGTTCTCCAGGTAGCAGAGCTGGAGCGACGCGGCCGTCAGCCCGGTCTTCGTCGTCGTCGCGCCCGAGTTCGACGACGACCCGCACGCCGCGACCACGGATCCGAGGGCCCCCGACAGGCTCAGAGCCGCCACGCCCCTCGCCCCGCGACCGAGGAGATCCCGCCGGCGGAAGGGTCGGTTGAGGGCGGTCTGGGGTGGCGTCTCGGTCATCGGGCGGCGCTCCTCTGGATAGAATAAATCTTGTAGACAAAAGTAAATAGTCGGAATGTTTCACGCGTGTTTCGTTTGGGAATCGCCTCTGTTTCATCTGGCTCGCCACGCTTGACGCTCGTCGTGGGGGCCGGGGACGCTGGGGCTCGACGACGAGGAGCCGGTTCGAGGTGGAGCGGGAGCGCACCGAGGTGGAGATCTCCCACGCGGCGTACGGCAAGGACGGCGTGCGCGTGTTGACGTGGTCGCGGGTCGACGGGATCGACACGGTCCGCGACGCGCGCGTGTCGGTTCGGGTCGAGGGCGACTTCCTGGCGTCGTACGTCGCCGGCGACAACGCGGCGATCCTGCCGAGCGACACCCTGCGCCGGCATGCGCTGGCCGCGGCCGACGCCGATCCGGCCGGCGCGATCGAGGCTCTGCTGGCGGCGCTCGCCGGCCGGATCCTGGCCGCCAACCCGGCCCTGATCCGCGTCGTCGCGTCTGCCGAGACGCGGGAGTGGCGGCGGATCGGCGACCACTCGTTCGTGCTCGGGCCGTGGCGGGGCAGCGCTGACGCCCGTCTCGACCGGACGGGCGTCGCTCGCCTGCGCGGCGGCGTCCGGGGGCTCGAGCTGCTCAGCACGACGGGGAGCGGGTTCACCGGGTTCATGCGCGACGACCTGACGACCCAGGCCGAGGCGTCCGACCGGCCGCTGTGCGGGACGCTCGACGCCGACTGGACCTATCGCGAGGGTCGCCGTCCGGCGGCCGGGTCGGCCGCGACGATCGTCGGGCGCCTGACGGCGGCCTTCGCCGACCGGTCGTCGAACGCGGTCCAGCAGCTCCTGACCGACGTCGGTCGCGACGTCCTCGGCACGAGTGGCGAGCTCGCGACGATCTCCCTCCACTTCGAGTCGATCCCGGCCGCGCCGATCCCCGCCGGGCTGAGCGCGCCGGGCGCCGGCAGCGCCCACGAGCTCGGCGTCGGGGCGGTCGGCGCTACCGACGTCGCCCTGCGCCGCGCATGAGCTCGCGCGCCGGCCGCCTGGTCGGGCGGGTCGACCGGTACCTGCTGGCGATTCTCGCGACGGTCGCGACCGCCAGCGTGATTCCGGCGAGCGGGCTGGCCGGGCGGCTCTTCAGCGACCTCAGCCAGGCGGCGATCGGACTGCTCTTCTTCCTCTACGGCGCCCGCCTGTCGACCAGGGCCGCGCTGGACGGGATGCGCAGCTGGCGCCTCCACGGAGCCGTGCTGGCGGCGACCTTCGTCCTCTTTCCCCTGCTCGGGCTGGCCTGCCGCCTGCTCGAGCCGGGCGTCCTCGAGCCGTCGCTGTACTTCGGCGTGATGTTCATGTGCCTGCTGCCGTCGACCGTCCAGTCGTCGATCGCGTTCACGTCGATCGCCCGTGGCAACGTCCCCGCGGCGATCTGCTCGG
Source organism: Solirubrobacteraceae bacterium (assembly GCA_036268015.1). GTDB lineage: Bacteria > Actinomycetota > Thermoleophilia > Solirubrobacterales > Solirubrobacteraceae > Palsa-513. The sequence goes on from DATAUX010000255.1 coordinate 5,965, forward strand.
CGTCGTTCTCGAACCTGCTCGGCGTCGTCGTCACGCCGGCGCTGGCGGCCGTCTTCCTCGGCTCGGCGGTCGACGTCTCGGCCGGCTCGGTCCTGCGGATCGCCGGCCAGCTGCTCGTCCCGTTCGGCCTCGGGCAGCTGGCCCGCCCGCGGATCGGCGGGCTGCTCGAGACCCACCGGTCGCTCGTCGGCCTGGTCGACCGGGGATCGGTCCTGCTCGTCGTCTACTCGGCCTTCAGCGCGGGCGTCGTCGCCGGGATCTGGCACCAGGTGACGCCGCCCCGGCTGGCGGCCCTGCTGATCGTCGACGCCGCGATCCTGGCGACCGTGCTCGCCGCCACGGCCTACGGGTCGCGGCGACTCGGGCTCGACGCGGCCGATCGGATCGTCGTGATCTTCTGCGGGTCGAAGAAGAGCATCGCGACGGGGATCCCGATCGCCGCGGTCCTCTTCGCCCGGCGCGACGTCAGCCTGATCGTCCTCCCGGCGATGCTCTTCCACCAGATCCAGCTGATGGTCTGCGCTGTCCTCGCCCGCCGCTTCGCCCGCCGGGAGCGACCGGCGCCGGGGCGGCCGAGCACGCGCGGCCTCGGATTGGCCGGGGTCGACCACGGGTAGGGGGCGGATATGAGTCGCGAACGCCGGGGAGCCGCGGTCACGCGGGCCGCGGTGCTGGCGACGGCGGCCGGGCTCGTCGGCGGCTGCGGATCGAGCCAGGCGCCGCCGGCGATCTCGGCCGGCGCCGCGTCGCAGATGACCTCGCACCTGCGAGAGGTGCGCACGGCGGCCGCCGACCACGATCGGGCGGGCGCGACGAAGGAGCTGGACGCGTTCGCGGCCGACGTCGCCCGCCAGCGGGCTGCCGGACACCTGACCGCGGCGACGTACGCGGCGCTGGAGACGGGGATCGGACGGGCCCGAACGAGGATCGGGGTCGAGGTGAGCGCCCCGGCGCCGGTCGCGACGACGACCCCCGCCGTCGCGGCTCCGGCCGGCACCACCACGGTCGCGGTCACGCCGACCCCGGTCGTCGGGGTCGTGCGGGTGGGGCCGGTGGGGCCGGTGGGGCCGGGCAAGGGTCACGCGCCGGGTGGTGGCGGAAAGGCGAAGGGCCACGGCCCGGGCGGCCCGGGCTTCGACTTCGGCAAGGCCGGGAAACACGGCGGCGGCCATGGCGGGGGTTGACGTGGGGCCGGGCGCGGTGCTCGGCGGCGAGCGCTACACCCTGGAGCGGCGGCTCGGCGCCGGCGGGATGGCATCGGTCTGGCTGGCCGCCGACGAGGTGCTCGGCCGGCCGGTCGCTGTGAAGGTGATGGCCGACACGCTGGCGTTCGACGAGCTCTACCGCGAGCGATTCGCGCGCGAGGCCCGGGCGGCGGCGTCGGTCTCGCATCCGGCGATCGTCCCGGTCTACGACTACGGCCTGCACGGCGGGCGGCCCTACCTGGTCATGGAGTACGTGTCCGGTGGCAACCTCGCCGACGTCGTCGCCGGACGGCGCTCGCCGATTCCCGATCCGGGCCGGCTGGCCCGCGAGCTGCTCGGCGCGCTCGACTGCGTCCACGCCGCCGGCCTCGTCCACCGCGACGTCAAGCCGGCGAACATCCTGCTCGATTCCAACGGCCGCGCCCGTCTCACGGACTTCGGGATCGCCCAGCCGCAGGACGCGACGTCGCTGACGGCGACCGGGATGGTGATCGGCAGCATCCGCTACCTCGCGCCCGAGGTCGCGGCCGGCGCCAGGGCGACCGCCTCGGCTGACCTCTACGCGGCGGGGGTCGTCCTCGGGGAGCTGACCGCGGCCGATCGGTCGGTGGGCCTCTCCGACCTGATCGCCGCGCTGACCGCCGCGTCGGCCGATCGCCGGCCGGGGTCGGCGGCGGCTGCGCTCGAGTTGCTCGAGGGCTCCACCGGCCAGGCGCCGTCGGCCACGGCTCCGACGCGGGTCGTGCCGGTCGCGCGGGACGCGACGCCCGGGGCGGAGAGGCCGGGACGGGGGGCGGC
>DATAUX010000256.1:0-3402 GCA_036268015.1 Solirubrobacteraceae bacterium
TCCCCGTCACCGTGAGCAGAACGCCGGCCGCGGCCGCGGCCGCGACGCCGTCGCTGCCGAGGATCAGGACGGCCGCGGCCGCGCCGACGCCCGGCCCGATCGGGAGTTGTCCGAGCGTCACGACGGCGATCAGGACGGCGATCGAGTCGAGCAGCGACGCGTCGACCCCGACCGCCCGCAGGAGCAGCCAGTTGCGGAAGATCTGGGCGAACACCGCGATCAGGACGAAGCCGATCAGCCGGCTCCCGTGGCGGGCGTTCCGCGCGATCGCAAGGCCCCGCCACAGCTCGCGTCCCGTCCCGACCGCCAGATGACGCAGGCCGGCGCTGACCGACCCGACGACGGCGAGACAGATCAGCGGCAGCCACCACGGGAGGCCGAGCGGCCCGACCAGCGTGAACGACGTCAGCGCCGCGAGCATCGCCTCGACGGCGAGGATCGGGAACTCCGCGGCGATCAGGGTCGGCACCTGCGGGCAGACGGTCGGCGACGACCGCCGCAGGGCGGCGATCCGCGCGGCGACCCCCAACTGGCCGTTGAGCAGGCCGCCGAGGACCTGCATGCTCGACGCCCGGAAGAGGACCCGTCGCTCGACCCTTCCGCCGGCCGCCTCGATCGACAGATGCCAGGCCTCGCTGCGCGAGACGAGCGCGACGATCTGCAGCAGTACCGTGACGACGAGCACCCAGGCCGCCGGACCCGACAGGGCGTCCGCGAACTCCCGGCGCCGGCCGGCCAGGACCAGAACGAGAATCCCGAGCGTCGACAGCGACCCGACGACGGTCAGGGGAATCCGCCGGCGCCGGGCGAACGCGCGGGCGGCCGCGACCCGCGGCGCGAGCACAACAGACTTCTGCGATGAGGCGGTGGCTGCGGTGTCCGTGCGACAACCCTACGGGCCTGACCTCACCGGCCGATAAGTGCGCTACGTTCGTCTCCTGAGCATGCGACTCGCCGCGACCGCCCGCCCGAGAAGGCGCCTGCTGTGGGCGACCGCTCTCGTCGCCGCGATCCCGGCCGCCGGCGTGTCCGCCCGAGGCTACGGCGGTCGCCGCTGCACGCCGCCGTCCGGCTACCGGATCGCCGACTGCCGGGTCGCCGAGCACGGCACGCCCGACCTCAGCCGGGCGGCCTGGCGGGCTCGGCACGGCGAGCAGGTGACGATCAGCTCGCCGGTCGACGGGCTCGCTCCGAACCCGGCCGCCGGCGGCGCCCCGATCTGGCCGCTGGTCGACTCGCTCGGCCAGCCGATCGGCCAGCTCGAGGCCGGCCCGAGAGGCCGCCTGACGCTGGTCGCAGTCGGCGGCGCGGCATACCGCGCGACCAGCGTCAACGTCCGCGGCCACGGCTGCGCCGCGAGCGCCAGCCAGTCGGCCGGGTCCCCGCTCGTCCAGATCATCGCCGGGCGGGCGCCGTCCGGTGGCACGCAGGCCTTCATCGACGGCGCCGCGCTCGACACGTCGTCGGCCGCCGACACCGCCGCCCTCAAGGCGTTCGACACCCAGCTCGGCGGCGGAACCGGGTGCGGGCCGGCCGGCCGCGAGATCAGCGGCGTGCGTCCCCTCGCCAACCCGAACGTCGGCGCGAGCGCCCACGCCAGGCTGTCGGACGGCGCGCTCAACACGGTCACCGAGTACGACGCCAAGCCCGCGTTCGGCGATGTCGTGTACTTCATGTCGAACACGACCGAGGTGTCGGTCGGCGGCGTCGCCCGCGGCATGGTCCGGGTCGGGACTCCCGTCGCCAAGGTCGACTCGTTCACGACCTGCGACCCAACAGCGACCGCACGCTGATCTGGCGGTACTGGTCGATCCACACCGGCGATCGCGCGAACCCGCGTCTGTACGGCTGGATCCCGGGCGTCTGTCCGCGGTCGTTACGCGACGTACACCCGGCCGCCGGACCCGGCGCCTAGACTGACCCGATGCTCGGTCTCCCCGACCAGATCAAGGCCTGCCTGTTCGATCTCGACGGCGTCCTCACGCAGACGGCCAAGGTCCACGCGGCGGCCTGGAAGGAGATGTTCGACGCGTTCCTGCGCGAGCACGCCGACCAGACGGGCACCGACTTCGTCGCGTTCGACACCGGCGCCGACTACAACCAGTACGTCGACGGCCGGCCCCGAGCCGACGGCGTCCGCACCTTCCTCCACTCGCGCGGCATCGAGCTCCCCGATGGCTCGTCCGACGATCCGCCGACCGCCGACACCGTCGCCGGGCTGGGCAACCGCAAGAACGAGCTGGTGCTCGCGATCATCAAACGCGACGGCGTCCAGCCGTACGACGGGTCCGTCCGCTACGTAAAGGCCGCCCGGGCCGCCGGTCTGCGCACGGCCGTCGTCTCGGCCAGCGCGAACTGTCACGACGTGCTGATCGCCGCCGGGATCGACGACCTCTTCGAGGCCCGCGTCGACGGCGTCGTCGCCGAGCGCGACCACCTCAACGGCAAGCCGGCCCCCGACACGTTCCTCGCCGGCGCGAGGGCCGTCGGCGTCGAGGCGAGCGAGGCGGTCGTCTTCGAGGACGCCCAGGCCGGCGTCGCAGCCGGCCGGGCCGGCAACTTCGGCTATGTCGTGGGCGTCGACCGGGTCGGTCAGGCCGACGCCCTCCGCGCGCACGGCGCGGACATCGTCGTCACCGATCTCGACCAGCTGCTCCCCGCCGAGTGATCGACCACGCGTCGTTCGCCGTCGAGCCGTGGCAGCTCCGCGAGACCGAGCTGAACATCGACCTGCTCGCCCAGACCGAGTCCGTCTTCACGCTCGCCAACGGCCATCTCGGCCTGCGCGGGAACCTCGACGAGGGTGAGCCGCACGCCCTACCCGGGACGTACCTCAACGCGTTCTACGAGAGCCGGCCGCTGCCGTACGCCGAGGCCGGCTACGGGTACCCGGAGGCCGGCGAGTCGATCGTCAACGTCACGAACGGCAAGATCATCCGCCTGCTCGCCGGCGACGAGCCGTTCGATCTGCGCTACGGCGAGCTGCGCAGTCACGAGCGGACACTCGACTTCCGGGCCGGCGTCCTGCGCCGCGAGCTCGTCTGGTGCTCGCCGACCGGCCGCGCCCTGAAGATCTGCTCGACCCGTCTGGTCTCCTTCACCCAGCGCGCGGTCGCCGCGATCCTCTTCGAGGTCGAGGCGCTCGAGGCCCCGACCCGCCTGGTCGTCCAGTCCGAGCTCGTCACCAACGAGCCGAAGCCGGCCGCCGCCAAGGACCCGCGTGCGGCGGCCGCGCTCGCCTCGCCGCTCCAGAGCGAGGAGCAGGCGGCCGGGAGCACGCGGGGCGTGCTCGTCCACTCGACCCGGGCCAGCGGCCTCCGGGTCGGCGCCGCGATGGACCACATCATCGACTGCCCGGCCGCGTTCGACCACGGCGACGTCGAGGTCTGGGACGACCTCGCC
>DATAUX010000257.1:0-19293 GCA_036268015.1 Solirubrobacteraceae bacterium
GAGGCGCTGGATCGTCATGCGGGGATCACGCGGGGCCGGGTCCGGGTCGCGGCGACGACGATCGACTCGCTCCGCCTGCCGGGCGCGCTGGCGGCGTTTCACCGGGCGCATCCCGGGCTCCAGGTGGCCCTGCGCCACGCACCGGCGAGCGACGTGCTGGGGCTCGTCCAGAGCGGGGCGGTCGACGTAGGGGTCGCCGGGTCGCACGGGGCGATCCCGGCCGGAGTGGTGGTCGAGGAGCTCGCGGAGGAGCCGATGCGGGCGATGCTGCCGGCCGGCGACCCGCTCGCCGGGGAGCCGTCTGTCGGCCTCGACGATCTCAGCGGGCGTCCGTTCATCCTCGCCGAGCCGGGCAGTGGCCTGCGCGAGGTCGTGGTCGCCGCGTGCCAGCGGGCCGGGTTCAGCCCGGTGCCGCTGTTCGAGGTGTCCGACCCGGCGACCGTTCGCCACCTCGTGCACGAGGGTCTCGGCGTCAGCGTCGTGCCGGTCTCGTGGTTCGATTTCGCGGGTCCCGAGGTGACGGTGGCGCGGCTCGCGGACCCCGAGCCGCGCCACCGGGTGAGCGTGCTGAGCGCGTCGACGGGACGGTCGCCGGCGGCGGGTCTGCTCGTCGGGGCGCTACACGCCGCGTTCGGCTAGCTCGCGGGCGAGCTTGGCCTTCGACCGGGCACCGACGAGACGGACGACGGGCCGGCCGTCCCGGAAGACGATGAACGTCGGCATCGAGAGCACACCGTAGGCAGCCGGGGTCCGGCGGTGGACGTCGACGTCGAGCGCGGCGACACGCAGGTCCGGGCGGTCGGCGGCGAGCTCGGCGAGTACGGGTTTCATCCGGCGGCAGGGCGGACACCAGGCGGCCGTGAAATCGACGAGGACGGGGCCGGCGGCGTCGAGGACCTCGGCTTGGAAGGAGTCGTCGGTGAGCGAGTCGAGCTTGGTTGTGTTCATGGGCATCACGATCGCCGACGCGGCCGCAGGACACCAGTCGAATCCGTGATGACGTCGATAAGCCGGCCGTCTGCTTGGATGGGTCGGATGGAGATCGTCGACCTGGGCCCCCTGACCGACGAGCAGCGGGCCGAGCTCGAGGGTGACGAGCCGGATCCGTTCGATGTGGCCGGGGTGACGCTGCGGTTCCGGCGCAAGGACCGGCACGTCGGGCTGCGCGACGGCGACGGTCGGCTGGTGGCGTCGACCGGACTCGTCGTCGCCGAGGTCGATGTTGGCGACGACCGGGTCGGGGTGGTCGGTCTCGGCGGCGTGATCGTCAACGCCGGCTATCGCGGGCGCGGGTTGGCCCGCCGGGTCGTCGAGACGGCGGTCGAGCGGGCACAATCGATCGGGCCGGCTTACGCGATCCTGTTCTGCCACGCCGACCGGGCCGGGCTCTACGAGCGGCTCGGGTTCGTCGAGCTCGCGCCGCCGGTGTTGGTGGAGCAGCCGGACGGCTTCGCGGTGATCGACCAGCGGACGATGTGGCGGGCGCTGAGGCCGGGGGCTGAATGGCCGGCAGGCAGCGTCAGGGTTCACGGTCTGCCGTTCTGACCGGAGCGCCGGCCAGCCGTTCGGGCTCACTTCGGCGGCAGCGTCCTCGCGAAGGTCAGGCTCCGCTTGACCCAGGCGGCGAGCTCGCGCGTGGTCTTCAGGCCGTCGGGCGCGACGAGCACCCAGCCGTCCATCGTCCGCCGGCCCATCGTCATCGGCGTTACGTGCGGACGCTTCAGGCAGGCGTCGGTGTCGGACGGTTCGATGCGGACCAGCAGGCCGCCGGTCCGCGACGCGCTGACCGACATCCTGCCGTCGACGAGGAAGGCCAGGCCGCCGAACATCTTCTTCTCGGTGACGCCGTCCTCGCCGGCGAGCAGCTCGCGGAGGCGGTTCGCAAGATCCTCGTCGTAGGCCATCGGCTTGGTCCGAGCTTATAGCGGCCGCCAGGCGGCGGCCGGCGGGCGGCGGGACGGCGGGCGGCGGCTGGCGGGCGGGATCACGCGCGGGAACGGAGCCCGGCCGGAAGGTCGGCAGCCGGGCCGGGCGTGGCAGTCGGGCTACGATCCGTGGATGCCAGACGAGCCGATGCCGCCGTCGTCCGAGTTGCGGGCGTCGGACGCCGAGCGAGAGCATGCGGTCGAGATCCTCAGCCGGGCGGTCGCCGACGGCCGGCTGAGCGTCGACGAGCTCGACGGCCGCCTGCAGTCGGCTTACGCGGCGCGGACCCGCCGGGAGCTGGCCAGCTTGATCGGCGACGTCAGCATCGACACGGAGCTCGACCGGCCGGCCGCATCGACGAGTCGGCAGGGCGACGGCGTTGCCGTGCGGGAGGGCCCGGGCGGGAGCGGTTGGATCGTGTCGATCCTGGGTGGGCACGAGCGGAAGGGGTATTGGCGAATCGCGCGGGCGTGCACCGTCGTCAACGTGATGGGTGGAAGCGAGATCGATCTGAACGACGCGGAGCTCGCGAGCCTGGAGACGCAGCTGAACATCTACTCGTTGATGGGCGGCTGCGAGGTTCGCGTGCCGGACGGCGTGCGTGTGGAGGTCTCGAAGCTTGCGCTGCTGGGCGGCAACGAGGTCGACCTCGGAGTCGAGCACCCGCCGGCCGGGGCGCCGTTGATCCGGATTCGGATCGTGTCGGTGATGAGCGGTTGCGAGGTGCGCCGGGGTCGCAAGCGGAGCCGGGCGGAGCGCCGGCAGGACCGGGCGCTCGGCGAGGCTGAGCGTCGCGGCGAGCGCGACGCGTAGGTGGGCGACGACCGGACGCGGCGGTGGTCGTCGGCTCGGGCGGTCCGAGTCGGGCTGCCGTGGCGATTCGAGCCGGAGCGGGCGGCGCTGCTCGTCCGCGACGACGACCGGCCGTTCGCGCTGATCGGGCGGTGGGCCGGCGGCGGCGCGCTGGTCGGATCGCGGCCGGTCCGGGTCGCGTGTCCTGATGATGACCAGTTTGCGCTGCTCGAGGACCAGCCGCTGGTCGCGGGCGCCGTGGACTCGGGCGGGGCTGGTGTGGTCGGCGGGGGGTGGTTCGGGTACGTCGGTTACCGGTCGGCCGGACGGGTCGAGGAGGTCGGCGGGGGGCCGCCGGCGGGTCGGCGGCTGCCGGACTTCGAGCTCGCGTTCTACGACCATCTGCTGCGGCTGGACGGGGAGGGCCGGTGGTGGTTCGAGGCGCTGTGGACCGAGCGTCGGGCGGCTTCGATCCGCGACCGGCTGGTCGAGTTGTGGCGGCGAGCGGCCGGCGGGCCGCCGCGGCCGCGGGCGTTCTCGACGTCGGATTGGACGGCGACGCCGGGCGCGGACGGCCACGCCCTGGCGATCCGGGCGTGCCGGGAGCGGATCCATGCGGGCGATCTGTTCCAGGCCAACCTGTCGCGCCGGGTGGCGGCCCGGCTGACCGGGGAGCCGGTCGATCTCTTCGCCATGGCGGTGCGTCGCCTGCGAGCGGATCGGGCGGCGTGGATCGGCGGGCCATGGGGCGCCGTGGCGAGCCTGTCTCCGGAGCTGTTTCTCGAGCGGCACGGCCGGTCGGTGAGGACCGCACCGATCAAGGGGACCCGCCGGCGGCCGGGGGATGCGGAGGCGGCGCGGGCGTCGGCCGCCGAGTTGGGGGCGTCGGCCAAGGATCGGGCGGAGAACGTGATGATCGTCGACCTGGCTCGCAACGACCTCGGCCGGGTCTGCGAGGTCGGTTCGATCAGGGTCGCGGCGCTGGCGCAGGCGCGGGCGCACGCGGGCGTCTGGCATCTCGTGTCGGAGGTCGTCGGGCGGGTCGCGGACGGCGTGGGCGACGGCGAGCTCGTGCGGGCGGCGTTCCCGCCGGGGTCGGTGACCGGGGCGCCGAAGCTGGCGGCGGTCGACGTGATCGCCGAGCTCGAGAGCACGAGCCGGGAGATCTACACCGGGGCGATCGGGTTCGCGAGCCCGCTCGCCGGACTCGAGTTGAGCGTGGCGATCAGGACGTTCGAGTTCGCGGGCGAGGACGTCTGGGTTGGCGTCGGCGGGGGGATCGTCGCCGACTCGGATCCGGCGACCGAGCTGGCCGAGTGCGTGACCAAGCTCGAGCCGCTGGTCGCGGCGATCGGCGGGCGGCTTGGAGCCGACTCGTCGGACCTGGGGCCGGGGCCGGGTTCGGGGGCGAGCGGGCTGCCGGTGCGGTTCGGGGGCCGGCCGGTACGCCGGCCGGACCCGGGGGCGGGTGTCTTCGAGACGATGCTCGTCCGCGACGGCCGGCCGGTCAGGGTCGAGCGGCACCTGGCGCGGCTGGCGGCGAGCGTCGAGGTCCTCTACGGTCGGTCGCTGCCGGCGGGGACGGCCGGTCTGGTCGTCGAGGCGGCGGCCGCCGAGTCGGGCGAGCCGGCCCGGCTGCGTCTGAGCGCTCGTCCGGTAGGAGGGCGGTTGGAGCTGGCGATCGTGACGGCGGCGGTTGGCGTCCGGCCGCTGTCGGTCGGCCTCCGGACGATGACGGTTCCCGGCGGCCTGGGCGCCCACAAATGGGTCGACCGGCGACTGGTCGACGCCTTCGAGCAGCTGGTGTCGCCCGACCAGCCGCTGTTCTGCGACCTCGACGGCCGGGTCCTCGAGGCGTCGCGGTCGAACGTGTTCGTCGTCGATCGGGACGGCCGGCTGATCACGCCGCCGGTCGGCGGCCGCCTCCTTCCGGGCGTGACGCGGGCCGCGATCATGCTGGTGGCCGGTCGGCTCGGGATCGACGCGCGCGTCGAGCAGATCACGGTCGACCGGCTCCGGGCGGCGATCGAGGTCTTCGTCACCGGGTCGGTCGGCGGCGTCGTGCCGGTCGAGTCGGTCGACTCCCGCCGGCTCGGCCCACCCGGACCGGTGATGCTCCGGCTCGCCCGAGCACTGGACACGGCGTCGAGTGGACGGTCTAGTTCCCGGGCCGTCCGAGTACTGGACGGTCTAGTTCCCGGAGGCCGGGCGGACGCTCAGGCGGGGACAGACTGCGAGAGACCGGCGGCCTCGCGGAGTGCGTCGGCCTTGGTCGTGTGCTCCCAGGTGAAGTCGGCGTCGTCGCGGCCGAAGTGCCCGTAGGCGGCGGTCTTCTGGTAGATCGGGCGATGCAGGCGGAGCTCCTCGCGGAAGGCGCCCGGGCGCATGTCGAAGTGCTCGGAGACGAGCTCGGCGATCCGGCCGCGGCCGATCTTCTCGGTGCCGAACGTCTCGACCATCAGGGAGACCGGGTGGGCGACGCCGATCGCGTAGGCGACCTGGACCTCGCACCGGTCGGCCAGGCCGGCCGCGACGATGTTCTTGGCGACCCACCGGGACGCGTAGGCGGCCGAGCGGTCGACCTTCGACGGGTCCTTGCCGCTGAACGCGCCGCCGCCGTGGCGGGCCATCCCGCCATACGTGTCGACGATGATCTTTCGCCCGGTCAGCCCGCAGTCGCCGACGGGTCCGCCGATCACGAAACGGCCGGTCGGGTTGACGAGGAAGTCGCGGCGGAGCGCGTTCGCGTCGTACATGTCGGCCGGCAGGACCGGCAGGACGACGAGCTCCCAGAGATCGTCGGTGATCTGCTTCTGGGTCGCCGACTCGGCGTGCTGGGTCGAGATCAGGAGCTTCTCGATCGAGACCGGCCGGCCGTCGACGTAGCGGACCGAGACCTGCGTCTTGCCGTCCGGGCGCAGATAGTCGAGCGAGCCGTCGTGGCGGACGGCCGCGAGCTGCTTGGCCAGCTGGTGGGCGAGTGAGATCGGCAGCGGCATCAGCGACGCCGTCTCGTTGCTCGCGTAGCCGAACATCATGCCCTGGTCGCCGGCCCCGGCGACGTCGAGCTCGTCATCGTCGGAACCGTCCGTCCGCGTCTCGTACGCCTGGTTGACGCCCTGGGCGATGTCCGGCGACTGCTTGTCGATCGCGTTGAGCACGGCGCACGAGTCGGCCGAGAAGCCGAGCTCGGCATCGACGTAGCCGATCTTGCGGATCGTCTCCCGGGCAACCTGCTGGATGTCGACGTACGTGTCGGTCGAGATCTCACCCGACACGACGACGAGGCCCGTGTTCACGAGCGTCTCGCAGGCCACCCGGCCGAGCGGGTCCTCGGCCAGGACGGCGTCGAGGACGCCGTCGGAGATCTGGTCGGCGACCTTGTCGGGATGGCCCTCGGTGACCGACTCGGATGTGAACAGGTACTCGTTATCGGACGTTTGCGTCATGCGGTCGAAGTCCCTTGCTTTCTGGTTTCAAGTTGATTGCTGAAGGTGACGCGGACCCGCCGCCCAGCTCAGACGGTGGCCGGCGTATCGAGGTAGGTGTACAAGGGGTAGCGCTCGGCGATCGCCGCGACCCGGTCGGCCAGCTCCGCCTGCACGGCGTCGAACCCGGGCTGGAGCGCGCGGGAGATGATCCGGCCGATCTCCTCGAAGTCCTCGACGGTGACCCCGCGGGTCGCGAGCGCAGGCGTCCCGATCCGCAGGCCGCTCGAGACCATCGGTGGCCGCGGGTCGAACGGAACCGCGTTGCGGTTGACGGTGATCCCGATCTGGTGGAGCCGGTCCTCGCCGTCCTGACCGGTCAGCTCGGACTCGCGGAGGTCGACGAGGACGAGGTGGACGTCGGTCCCGCCGGTGAACACGTCGACCCCGTTGCCGGTCTCCAGGAGCGCGGCGGCCAGCGCCTTCGCGCCGGCGACCGTCCGCTCCTGACGTTCGCGGAACTGGTCGGTCGCGGCGATCCGCAGGGCGACCGCCTTGGCCGCGATCACGTGCTCCAGCGGGCCGCCCTGCTGGCCGGGGAAGACCGCCGAGTCGATCTTCCTGGCGTGCTCCTCCCGGCAGATGATCATGCCCGCCCGGGGGCCGCCGATCGTCTTGTGGGTCGTCGTCGTCACGACGTCGGCATACGGGACCGGGCTCGGGTGGACGCCGGCCGCGACGAGCCCGGCGAAGTGGGCCATGTCGACCATGAACAGGGCGCCGACCTGGTCTGCGATCGCCCGGAAGCGCTCGAAGTCCTGGATCCGCGGGTAGGCCGACCAGCCGGCGAGCAGCAGCTTCGGCCGCCGCTCGAGCGCGATCCGCTCGATCTCGTCCATGTCGATCAGATACGTCTCCGGCGAGACCTCGTACGGGGCGATGTCGTACAGCCGCCCGGACACGTTGCCCTTCATCCCGTGGGTCAGGTGCCCGCCGTGGGGGAGCGCCAGGCCCATGATCGTGTCGCCCGGCTTCAGCAGGGCGTGGTAGACGCACGCGTTCGCCTGGGAGCCGCTGTGCGGCTGGACGTTCGCGTGGTCACCGCCGAAGACGGCCTTCGCCCGTTCGATCGCGAGCCGCTCGATCACGTCGACGTTCTCGCACCCGCCGTAGTACCGGCGGCCGGGGTAGCCCTCGGCGTACTTGTTCGTGAGGACCGAGCCCTGGCACTCGAGCACGGCGCGAGGAACGAAGTTCTCGGACGCGATCATCTCGAGCGTCTGCTTCTGGCGGCGGACCTCGGCCTCGATCGCGTCGGCGATCTCCGGGTCGACCTCGGCGAGCGGACGCTCGAAGTAGTCGGCGGGTAGGTCGGGCATGCGGACGTCCTGTCTTGAGGTAGGGACACGCGAACCGTAGCACCGCCAACCTGACGAGCTTCTCGTGGTCGCCCGACCCGAACCCCGGGCTCGCCGTCGACGGCCGCCCCTCCGCGGCCGACGTGGAACCCTCCGGCTCGCCTCAGCGCCGGGCCGTCAGAGTCCCGAGCAGGAGCTCGATCGTCCGCTCGAGCTGATCGATCGTCGCGTCCTCGACGCGGGTGATCCCGACCGCCCGGTTGAGCCAGGTGTTGATCTCCGCGTGGCTGCGGCCGTCCCGCCGGCGGAGGTCCGAGACCAGCCGGTGGCGCTGGCTGCGCAGGCCGGCACGCACCTCGAAGGCCGCGGGCGGCGTCTCCGGCTCGTCGACGACGACGACGGTCCGGGCCGCGGCGGCGGCCGCCGGCTTCGGCGGCGCGCCGAACAGCGTCAGCTGGGGGGCGACATCGGCGCTCAGGGCGACGAACTCGGGCGTCGGCGACCGCTCGGTCTGGCGGCGCTCACGCGGCTCGTCGAAGATCCCGTCGTCCTCGACCCGCCGCAGCGACTGGCGGAGCTCGCCCTCGACGGCCGCCGCATGGGCCCGCAGGATCGGGTCGGCCGGCAGGTAGAGCCAGCTGGCCTCGATCGGCCGGCCGGTGATCGTCCGCACGAAGCGGCCGACGATCTGCCGGAAGATCAGCGGCGTCTTGGCGGCCGTCGCGTACACGCCGACCCGCATCCGGGGGATGTCGACGCCCTCGGAGACCATGTTCACGGCGACGATCCACGGGTCGGTCGACCCGGTGAAGGCCGCCAGCTTCTGGGCGGCGCGGGCCTCCGTGTGGAGCACGACGACCGGCGCCCGGCCGGTCGTCTCGCGCATCAGCCTGCTGATCGCCGTCGCGTGCGTCCGGTCGGCCGCGATCACCAGCCCGCCGGCGTCCGGGTGGCCGTCGGCCCGCAGCTCGAGCAGCTTGGCGTGCGCCTCGCGGAGGATCCGCGGCAGGCCGTCGGGCAGCTCGGTCGACGTCGCCGTCCGGTACCGGCGGCTGGCCTCACGCGTGGTCAGGACGGTCTCGAACGACGACTCGATCACGTCGTCGCCGCTGCGCCACGACAGCGTCCCGTCGTAGGTGATGAACCCGACCCGCCGGCAGACGCCGTCGCGGACGGCCTCCGAGTACGTGTAGGACACGTCGGGCATCGACGTCCCGTCGGCGTCGTAGCGGACGCCTGGAATCGGCGTCGCGTCCGACCGGAACGGCGTCCCCGAGAGGAGCAGCCAGCGGGGGGCGTTGCGGAACACGGTCGCGAACGACGTGCCCCAGGCGAGCTCCTCGCCGAGGTGGTGGGCCTCGTCGGCGATCACCAGCGTCTGCGGCGTGATCCCCCGCGCCCAGGTCGTCGGGTTGCTGGCGAGCCGGGCGTACGTTATGACGACGCCGTCGAAGTCCCCGGGCGGGCGCGACGACCGGGCATCGGGCGCGAGGTGGACGCCGAGCTTGGCGGCGGCCCGCGCCCACTGGCGGGTCAGCGGCGTCGTCGGGCAGACGACGACGACACGGGTCACCGTCCGCGCGGCGAGCAGGCGCCGGGCCAGCTCGAGCGCCGGCCGGGTCTTCCCGGCGCCGGGGGCCGCCGAGATCAGGAACGGGCCGCCGTCCCAGCTCTCGAGCGCGTCGAGCGCGTCGATCTGCCAGGCGCGCAGCGTCGTCTTCTGTGGGTTGGGCGGACTCGTCATGGCCGGCTATGGTGCGCGACGGACCGGACGGCATCGTCCCCGGCGGGCCCGATCCGGCGGTCTGCGGCCGGTCGCGCCTCGGTATCGTCACGGTCATCCCGAGCCCCGCGACACAGGTTGCCCCGAACCTGCCGGAGCCGCCCGGCGAGCGCGGGGGATGGGTGTACGGGATCGGCCTCCTGCTGGTCGGGATCGCCGTCCTCGCGGTGGCGCTCCACGGCGGATCAGCCCGCTCCGGAGGATCCGCCACCGGTCCGCGGCCGCCGGCGATCGAGGCCGCCACGCCGACTCCCGGGCTCGCGCCGACCCCGGCGGCGATCGCCGCCGCCAGCCCGACCGGGGGCCGCACCCCGATCGGGGGCCGCGCCCCGACCGGGGGCCGCGCCCCGACCACAGTCCGCGGTCCGGCCGTCCCCGGAAGGCCGGTCCGCCGGACGGCGATCGTCGCGGCCCGCCCGGGCGACGAGCAGCAACGCGACCTCGCCGCCTTCGACCGCCGGGCGCCGACACATGTGCCGGCGAGCTGGGTCGCCGGCTTCTACCCGCTCTACACGACGGCCGGTCGGACGTTCGGCGTCAACTGGCTCCTCCTGGCCTCGGTCCACGCCCAGGAGACGGCCTTCTCGACGGCGCCGGGCACCTACCACGGTCTCAACTTCGCCGGCTGCTGTGGCGGGCCGATGCAGTTCAACGTGACGAACGGCCCGCCGACCACCTGGCAGCTGGTCGCCGGCTCCTACGTCTACGGTCGCCGGCCGGCCGGTTACCCCCACCCGACGGCGACCCACCCGTCGATCTACGACGACTTCGACGCCCTGATGGCCGCCGCCCGACTGCTCGAGACCGACGGGGCGACCGACGCGCTCGACTACGGCGCCTGGGTCGCGGCCTACGACTACTACGGCAACGATCCGACCGGCGTGACCTACGCCGACCAGGTGCTCGCCCGGGCGATCGGCTGGTCACAGCACGGGTTCTGCATCAACTGCGCGCTCGATCCGACGATCCTCGCGGCCGTCCACGCCGCCTACGGCGCGCCGGTCCTCGCCGCGCTCGAAGCCGCGGCGGCCGCTCGGCAGGCGGCGACCGGCGCGACCGGAGCCACCGGCGCCGTCGGCGCCGGCGGCCGGACCGGGACGGCGGGCCGGTAGCGGGGTTCGCCTACTCGGACGCCGACTGCTGCAGCCGGGCGTGGACGGTCAGCGTCGTCGGGGTCCGGATCATCCGCAGCGGGCTCGCCGTCATGCCCAGCGCCCGCTGGTCGACGGTGACCATCGTCAGGATCTCCAGGTCGGCGCCGGTCCGCCGGGCGGCGACCTCGAGCTCGAGCGGGATGCGCTCGCCGCCGGCCCGGAGCTCACCCTCGACCCGGAGCATCTCGCCCGGCCCGTCGGTCACCCGCGTCGACCGGAAGCCGATCTCCGGGTGACGGCCGACGTCGAAGAAGTCGGCCGAACGCAGGTGGGCGTCCCGCCGGCGGTTGCCGGTCTCGACGCTCGCCGCATCGATCTTCAGATCCAGCCGGTGCTCGCCGTGCTCGTCGACCTCGAACTGGCCGGCCAGCCTGGAGAAGCGGCCGTGGACCTTGACGAGGCCCCAGAGATTGGGGACGTGGAACTCGGCCGTCGAGCCGGCCGGGTCGAGCTGCCAGCGCGTGCCGGCGAGCTGATCCTGGGGCCGATCGACGCTGAGGATGGTGTTCATGACGCCTCCGTGGAGTCGGTGCTTGACAGTCCACCGGAAGCTAGAACCGGCCGGCCGAGCGCACATCGGGCGGCCGGCGGATCTTCGCCTGCGACCTCAGACGGAGGGATCCGGCCGGACGAGTCCGATGTCGTAGGCCAGCACGACGGCCTGCACCCGGTCGCGGAGGTCGAGCTTGCGCAGGACGGCCGAGACGTGCGTCTTGACGGTCGCCTCGGTCAGCGTCAGCCGGGCGGCGATCTCCCCGTTGGACTTGGCCTGGGCCATCAGCCGGAGCACCTCCACCTCGCGCGGCGTCAGCTCGTCGAGGCCGGGCGGCGGTCCGCCGGGGCCGGGGAGCGACGCGGCGAAGCGGTCGAGCAGCCGCCGGGTCACGGTCGGCGCGAGGACGGCCTCACCCCGAGCGACGAGGCGGATCGCGTCGACCAGCTCGGCCGCCCGGACGTCCTTGAGCATGAAGCCGCTCGCGCCGGCCCGGAGGGCCGCGAAGACGTGCTCGTCGAGGTCGAACGTCGTCAGCATGATCACCCGAGCCGGGTGGCCCGCGTCGACCAGCCGGCGGGTCGCGGCGATCCCGTCGAGGTTGGGCATGCGGACGTCCATCAGCACGACGTCCGGCCGCGTCCGGTCGACCGCGGCGACAGCCTCCCGCCCGTCGGCCGCCTCGCCGACCACCGTGAGGTCGTCCCGAGCCTCGATGATCATCCGAAAACCCGTCCGCACGAGCTCCTGGTCGTCGGCCAGCAGCACGCGGATCGTCACGCGGGCACCCCGAGCGGGAGGGCGGCCCGGACGCGGAAGCCGCCGCGTGGGGCGCCGCCGACCTCGAGCGTCCCGCCGACCAGGGCGGCCCGCTCGCGCATGCCGACGATCCCCTGCCCGGCGTCGCCGGCGGCGCCGGTCGACCCCCGGCCGTCGTCGGTGACCTCGACCTCGACAGCGGCCGCCGTGTACCGGACGGTGACGGCCGCGCGGGACGCGTGCGCGTGGCGCAGCGTGTTGGTCAGGGCCTCCTGGACGATCCGGTAGGCCGAGAGGTCGACGCCGGCCGGCACGCTGACGTGCTCTCCCTCGCGGCGCAACGCGACCGACAGTCCGGCGGCCCGGACGGACGCGACGAGCGCGTCGAGTTGACCGAGCCCGGGCTGGGGGTCGTTGCCGCCGTCCTCGCGGTCCGGCCGGACCGTGTTCAGCAGGCGTCGCAGCTCGACCATCGCCGCCCGGCCGGCCGCCTCGATCGCGCCGAGCGCCTCGAGCGACTGGTCCGGCCGGGCGTCGAAGACGTCCTGGGCGGCGACGGCCTGGATCACGATCAGCGACACGTTGTGGGCGACGACGTCGTGCAGCTCGCGGGCGATCCGTCCGCGCTCGTCGGCCAGTGCCCGTCGCGCCTCGCTGCGCCGGCGGTCGCGTCCGGTCCGGATCAGCTCGCCCCACGACCACGAGAGGACGGGCCCGCCGGCGGCGAGCAGGCCGGCGACCGGGCCTTCGGCGAGCGCGGCCCACGGCGCGAGGGCGAGCATGAAGCCGAGCGCCCACAGCGAGATCCGGGGCGGGCGCAGGGCGGCGAACGCGCAGACCGACAGCCCTGAGAGGGCGAGCACGCCGAACTGGGGGCAGAGCTGATGGAGTCCGACACCGGCGGCCAGGGAGACGACGACCGAGCGCTCGGGAAAGTCCAGCATCCAGGCGAGCGAACCGACCTGGACGACGAGCAGGCCGACGGCAGCGGCCCGGCCGGCGGCCGACGCAGGACCGGCGTCGGTGGACAGGACGACGAGCACGGATGCCGCGAGGATCGCGGCGCCGAGCGCCGCCAGGCCGGTCCGGATCCGCCGTGGCACGTACGTCCAGGTCACGCTCCGATTGTGTCCGATCGGTCGGCCGCCGACATCGGTCGGCAGGATGGGCCGCGGCTCATCCCCGGGGCGGAGGCCGTCCGACGTGGGCGAGGGCGGCGAGCAGGCCGGCGTCGAACCGGCCGTCGGGCAGCCGGGCGACGAGGTGGTCGCCCGCGACATCGAAGCTCGCCGCCCCCAACTGGTCGGCCATCGCCCGCTGGCGAGCCGGCGGGACGCTGGTGTCGGCGGTCGTGACGACGACGGCCGCCGGCATCCGCAGGTCGGCGAGCCACGGCCGGCTGTCGAACCGGCCGAGCTCGCGGCCGGCCTCGGCCAGGGTCGCCGGCGAGCAGCGGCCGAGCTCGCCGATCAGCCACGAGGCCGTCTCGTCGTCGGCCAGCCCGTTGAGGCGCATCATCGTCGTCCAGAAGCCGAACGGTGCGACCGAGACGACGATCCGGACGAGGCCCATGATCCGCCAGAGCCGGTCGAAATCGGGTCCGGTCCATTCGGGCGTCGTCGCGCAGAGCACGAGGCCGCCGACGAGATCCGGCCGCGACCGGGCCAGCAGCTGGGCGATCGGGCCGCCCATCGAGTAGCCGACGGCGAGCACCGGCCCGGCGTCGAGCTCGTCGATCACGGCAGCCGCGTCCTCAGCACAGTCGGTCAGGCGAAACGGGGCGGTCGGCCGGAGCCCGCGGCCGTGGCCGCGGTGGTCGAGCGCGATCACGCGGTAGCCGCCTGCGATCACGGCGGCGTACGTGTGGATCCAGTTGACGTCGGCCGTGACCATCCACCCGTGGAGCAGCAGCACGACGGGGCCGGGTCCGCCGGAGTCGCGGACGAAGAACTCGCCGCGCGACGGGACGTTCACGGTCATCCCGGGCGGCGGTTGGCGCGGCGGAGCGGTGGTCCCGGCGGCGAGCGCACGCCGGTGGCCGGGCGACGGGACCAGCGCGCGGAGCAGGAGCCGGCCGAGCGGCGGGATCTCGGGTGCGTCGCCGCCGTCGTCCAGAGCGCCGACGACCGCTCCTAATGAACGTCTTGAGCCGCGGCCTCGGCCGCTTCGAGCTGTCGCTCGACGAGGTCCAGCCCGCTGTCCCAGAAGCCGGGGTCGGCGAGGTCGATGCCGACGATCGCGCCGAGCTCCTGCGGGCTGCGGGAGCCGCCGGCGGCGAGCAGGGACAGATAGCTCTCGGCGAAGTCGTCGCCGACCTCGAGGTGGCGCTGGTAGACCGACAGGGCGAGCAGCTGTCCGTACGCGTAGGCGTAGACGTAGCCGGGGACGTTGATGAAGTGGGGGACGTAGGACCACCACGAGTGGTAGCCGTCGGTGATCTGCACCGAGTCGCCGAGCAGCTCGGTCTGGCTCTCGACCCACAGCTCGTTGAAGCGGTCGACGGCCAGCTCGCCGTTCTCCCGCCGGTCGGTGTGGACGAGGCTCTCGAAGCGGTTCATCGCGACCTGGCGGAAGACCGTCGCGATCGCGCCCTCGATGTCCTCGGCCAGCAGGGCCAGCCGGGAGGCCGGCGTCGGCGCGGCTTCGAGCAGGCGGCCGAAGGTGAGGGCCTCACCGAACACCGATGCCGTCTCGGCGAGCGTCAGGGGGGTGTGCTGGTGATAGATGCCCTGCTCGGCGGCGAGCGCGGCGTGGACGCCGTGGCCGAGCTCGTGGGCCAGCGTCAGGACGTCCCGGCGGCGGCCGGTGAAGTTGAGCAGCACGTACGGGTGGACGGACGGGACCGTGTACGCGCAGAACGCGCCGCCGCGCTTGCGCGGGCCGGGCGGGGCGTCGATCCAGCCCTCGGAGAAGAACCGGCCGACGAGGTTGCCGAGCCGGGGGGAGAACGTGCTGTACGCGTCGAGCACCATCTCCGTCGCCTCGGCCCAGTCGACGCGGACGTCCTCGGTCGAGACGGGAGCCATCCGGTCGTAGTCGGCGAGCTTGTCGATCCCGAGCAGGTCGGCCTTCAGCGTGTACCACCGACGGGCGAGCCCATACCGGTTGCGGACGGCCTCGATCAGGGCGGCGACCGACTCGTCGGAAGCCTCGTTGGCGAGATTGCGGCCGGACAGCCAGGTCGGGTAGTGGCGCAGGCGATCGTCGGTCGCCTTGTCGGCGAGCAGCGTGTTGAAGACGAAGGCCCGCGTCCGCAGGCCCGGCTGGAGCGCCTTGGTGACGGCGTCGGCGGCCGTGCGGCGGACTTCGCGGTCGGGCGCGGCCAGCCGGCTGAGCGCCATGTCGAGCGAGACGGTCTCGTCGAGCTCGACCTCGAGCGCGGACGTCAGCTCCTCGAACAGGCGGCCCCACGCGCTGCGTCCGGTCAGCGCCTTCTCTGAGAAGACGCGCTCCTCCGGCTCGGACAGGAGATGCGGCCGGTAGCGGCGGGCGGTCCGCAGGTAGTGGGTGCAGAAGTCGAGCCCGTCGCCGGCGAGCAGCTCGTCGGCCCGGTCGTCGTCGAGGCCGGCCCACTCGAGCTCGAAGAACAGGAGCATCGTCTCGAGCGCGGTGCCCCGCTCCTCGACCCGCTGCATCAGGGCGCCGCGCTCGGGGTCGGCGGTGTCGGTCGAGAAGCGCAGCTGGGCGTACGAGCCGGCTCGGCCGACGAGATCGTTGATCTTCGCGAGCTCGCGCATCGCCCGGGCGAGGCCGGCCGAGTCGATCGTCGCGAGCGCGCCCCGATACGTCTCGGCGAAGGCGGTCGCGAGTTGGGTTGCCTGGTCGAGCGCCTCGTCGACACCGGTCGGACCGGCTACAAGGTGGTCGAGATCCCAGACGACAGCTTGGAGCTCTGACGGCGGATTCATCTGATCGGGAGCCTATCGAGGCGGTCGGAGGTCGGCCGGCGGTGCTCGGCCACGCGCCGAAGCCGTCTGCCGGATCGGCGACGGATACCGGATGCCGATCGGAGGCTGCGGGGAGTCCCGGTGTCGCGACGGGGCGGCGGACGGTCCGACGATCGAGGACCCGGTCACCCGGCCGCTGGGCGGGAGCTCATGGCCGTTCGACTCGGCGAACGATCTCCGCCCGGGACGGGAGGCCGCCCGGCGCCCAGGACGAGGGGTCCCAGGTCGCCGAACGGAGAAACGCCTTGGCACAGTGGTAGAAGACCTCCTCGACGTGAACGACCAGGGCGAGGCCGGGCCGCTGACCGGCGACCGTCATCTCGTCGAAGAACGGCGCGTCGTGGAGCAGCTCCGCGGAGCCGTTGATTCGTAGGGTGTCGGTCCGGCCGGGCACGACGAAGAGCAGGCCGACGTGGGGGTTGCCGAGGACATTGTGGAACCCGTCGGCCCGCCGGTTGCCCGGGCGGTCGGGGATCGCGATCGTCCGGTCATCGAGGACATGGGCGAAGCCCGGCGGGTCGCCCTTCGGGCTGACGTCGCAGGTCCCGTCTGCGGCCGCGCTCGACACGATGCAGAGCGGCGCGGCCGCGAGCCATTGGCGGTCGATCTCGTGAAGTGTCGGCCGTGAGACGACTCGATCGATCTGAGGTCCGACCAGATCGCGCAGCTGTTCGGAGTCGGCCACGACCGACCACGTCTCGTTCCGTGCGGTCATGTCGTCGCCTTTCGGGATCAGCCGCGTCTCAATGGATCGCTTCGAACACAGGAACATGCCAGAAGCGCTCGACGGGTCCGTGGCTACCGAGGGAGCGGCGTCGGAGATCGTTGTGTTCGCAGGGGACAACCACGACCGGCTGCCGCGCGATTGCTGTCGCGCAGGAAGTACTGCCGCCACTCGCGGTTTCCGGCGTGACCGTAGCTGCCGAGCTCAGGGCTCGGCTCGAGCGGGGCGTCGTAGCGCGACAGTCGTTGCCTGATCGTCCGCCGTGCGGCCTGCCCGCGGGGCATATCGGCCTCCAGACCGTCGAACACCGACCGCGGCTGGAAGGTGATCGTCAGCTCCGGGCTACAGCGACTTCGGCGGTGTTCGTGGGCCGGGGTGTTGCAGACGACGAACACCGGCTCGCCGGCGAACGCGAATTCCCAGGACGGATCCTCCGGGTCTCGGGGGAGATCTGCCGGCCATGGGACCGGATCGTGCGCGTGAAGGTACTGCAGGATCGCCCAGAAGCGCTCCTCGTACCAGTCGAGCCATCGGGGACCGTACTCGTCGCGGAAGAACACCACGAGCGACGTGATCTGCGCGATTTCCTGGGACGTGGTCACGTATCGTTCGAGTACCCGGGGGAGGGGCGCCCAAGCCCGCTCGTCGGCCGCGTCGTCGATGAAGGCGAACTGCAGGTGCCTCTGGCGGAGGGCGGCCGTCGCGAACGTGCAGGGAAACGGCGTTTCGCCGGCTGCGAGGTCACCGGTGAAGCGCTCGAGGACGTTCGCGCCCCAGGCGGGCTGGGGTCCGATGATCGTCGAGGGCGTCTGGCGCGTGGCGGGGCTCACCGGACGGCCTCCAGAATCTCGTCGGGGATGATCGGCTGGTGGTACGTGCATTCGCCCGAGAGCACGGTCGACCCGTGGAGCCGTCCCTTTGGAATCAGGATCGCGTCTCCGGTGGCGAGCGGGATCTTCGGCCCGGCGTTGTTCCAGAAGTGCATCTCACCGCGTTCGATCACGACCAGCCGGTGATCGTCGTGCACGTGCGTGGTCGAGGTCACCTCACACCCTTCCACGAAGGTGTCGAGGTCGACCTCGATCTGCTCGTCGTGGAGGTGTTGACGAATCGCCTGTCCTCTGGCCTTGTTGGCGTCGAGGCGGTCAGCCCAGGAAATCTGCGTGATGAAGTCGTTCTCTGCGGTTGCGGCCAGCCGCCGAGCCGCGTCGAATCCGCGGCGGCAACCCTCGGCGAAGGCGCTGCCGTAGCGGTCGAGCGGCCCGGCCACGATCGCCTCGATCTGCGTCCTCAGGCTGCGCGGGGCGCCGGACGGTGGGTCGAAGTATTCGACGTTCGCGCCGACCGTCTGCCCGATCAACTCACGGCGCTGCTCGGCTAGGACCGGCTGCACGGCCGTGTGGTGCACGAGGGCGCCGATCGCCTCGAACAGCCGGGCATGGTCACGGCAGACCCTGTGGAGGTGCGTCGTGCATGCCAAGGTCGAGCCGAGGTAGAACTGCCAGTAGGCGCGGGGCCCGACGCTCAGGTCGGCGTCGAGCAGGAGGCGATCGAGTTGCGGTAGACGGCTGCGCTCTTCAACGAATGCGGCGAGAAACGCGCCGGTCACGTCGATTGCGCGGGCGTCGTCTCCGAGCGCGCAGCGGCCGAGTGCGGCTGCTCGCGAAGCGGCCGTGGCCGACACCTGTAGGAGGAGCAGGACGCTGCCAGATCGCGGGTCCACCAGATCACGGATCGCGTGACCGGTCAGATCGGTCTCGGCAAGCCGCTCGTGCTCGGCGATCGCCTGATCAACGATCGACGCGGCTTCGCATGGCGAGTCTTCAGCAGGATCGTCGAGGTGGGAGAAGAGATGGTGCTCGAGCACGGGGCGAGCCAGATCGGCGAGCAGACGGCTCTCGGGGGAGTAGAACGACCGCGAGTCGGTCCAGCTCGGACTCGGGTCGGCCTGCGGAAGGAAGACGAGGTCGGTCTCGTAGGCGTTGAGCAGCATCCGATGCCCGAGCAGGCCGCTCAGGCTGCCCGCGTCCGCGGCCGGCAGCTCGGCGGTGTAGTCGAGGAAGTCGAGGTCGTCCGGTCGGACCGGCCGCCGGAAGGGATTGGATTCGTTGACCAACTCGTCGACGGTCGCCGCTGCGAACGGGGCTCCGGCGGCGAACGCCTTCACGATGTCGTTCGGATCCGTGCTGGACGAGGCGAGTTCGATCAGACGTGAGGGCGTATCGATGGCCTACATATGCAAGGCCTCCTTTGGCTGGGGTGGACGACGGGTCGGGAGAGAGCGGCAGGGAACGATCCGGCGCCCCGGTGCTCCGCCGGCTCAGCCCGACCCAGCCAGCCGGGAACACCGAGGGCGTTACATCAACGTATCACGAGCGTAACTATGCCGTCTCATTCCGTTACGCTAAGATAACAGCGTGATTTCAGGGGAACTGACTCCGATCGACGGCCGTCTGCTCGACGGTGCCCAGCGGGCCGTGGTCCGCTACGGCGCTGCTGGCGCGACGCTTGAGCGGATCGCGACGGAGGCCGGTGTCTCGCGGATGACTCTCCACCGCCATGGCGTGTCAAGAGCCGACCTGTTCACCGCCTTGGCCCAGCGTCTGGAAGACGAGTATCAGAGGGCGCTATGGCCGGCGCTCGTCGGCGCCGGCAGCGCTCGGGACCGACTCCGGGTCGCCTTGGAGGCGGAGTGCGGGGTGGCCGAGGCGAACCTCGAACTGCTCGAGGCCCTCACCGGCGATGCGCGGTCTGGCGTCTTCCACGAGGAAGGGGCCCCGGCGTTGACTCGCGAGGTCTACGTGGAGCCGCTCCAGAGGCTTTTGGCTGACGGGGTCGCCGACGGGACGCTGCGCGTGGAGGATGTCGAGGAGACGGCGACGGTCCTTTTCAACCAGGTCGGCCATACATACCGCCACCTCCGCAAGGG